>CAJUFH010000041.1 GCA_910585755.1 uncultured Muribaculaceae bacterium
TGCTTGTACCCGGATGGGAGGGGGCTGTCAAAACGGTTCAGATGGTAGGAGCTTGGAGGCGAGGCCGACGGGAGCAATCTAAAGATTGTGACCGAGGCCGAGCCTTCAAGCGACGACCCGGATGGGCCGTTTTCACAGTCCCCTCAAAAACGGTTATTTCTTCTTGTTGGCGTCCTTGACCTCCTGCGGCAGGGCGGCGTTCATCTCGCGCACGATGTCGGTGACGTGTCCCTCGAACTTCTCGCGGAACGACTTGTAGGCCTTCTTGAAGTACGCGCGGCGGGCGGCGCGGTATTCGCGGCCGGAGGCGAAGTCAGAAGGAATTTTGTCGAAGCTGAAAGTGATGCGGCTAAGGGCGGTTTCCTGCAGCGCGGCGATATCGCCTACGATTTCCTCCATACGCTCGCGGTCAACCCCCTTGATGAAGGTGCGGGCCATCAGACATTCGGCGGCGAGGTCGCCGCACACGTATCTTACTTCTTTCTTTAAGTCGCGGATGTTAGCCATGTCGGTTTTAACTTTTAGTGTTGGTGTATGTGTTGAGCACCCTCTGCAGGGCGCTTTGTGTAGCAGGTATTTTCTCTACCCGGAAGGGCTGGCGCCCTCCCGACTGCTGGTCGGAGCGGGAGAGCTGTGGCCGGATGCCGAGCACTCCTTCGACAGCGTCGGCGAAAAGGCCCGGCGCCGCTCCCGCGAGCGCGATTCCCGTCTCTCCGGGGCGCAGCGAGAAGTCGAGGGCGCGGAACGCCGCCGCCCCCTGCGGTTCGAGTATGTATCCCGTGGAGCCGTAGACCCCGCGCATCGTACGGGCAATCTGGTCGTCGGTGAGCGAGCATCCGTCGACATCTCCGCGGAGACGCTCGAGACACCCGTCATAGAGGTCGATGATACGGGCGATGTTCGACGGGTTGCCGACATCCATCGCCCTGGCAAGCGTCATCAGCGCCTTGCGCGGCCTGAACCCTCCGGTTCTCAGATATTCAACAAACTCGTCATTGGCATTGTTGGCGGCGACGAAGCGCTTTACCGGCAACCCCATCTTTTTTGCCATCAGCCCGGCCGACAAGTTGCCGAGATTGCCGCACGGCACGCTTATCACGACCCCCTCGGTGTCGGGATTCTCTCGGAGGGCGCTGGCGTAGGCGTGGAAATAATAGATTATCGATGGGAGCTGGCGGGCGGGATTGACGGAGTTGCCCGACGTCAGGCGCGGCCGCGACGGGTCGCGGAGCGATTCTCCGAGAGCATCGAGGGCGAGCGACTGGCAGTCGTCGAAATTCCCGTCGACCTCGACGGCGACGACGTTGCGCAGGGTCGCGAAAAGCTCTACCTGGCCGCGGGTCAGAATCCCTTTCGGGAAGAGCACGAACACCCGGGTAGACGCGGCGCGCCGGAACCCGTCGGCAACCGCCCCCCCGCTGTCGCCGGAGGTCGCCACTATGATGTTCCTTCCCGCCGTTCCGTCGGACGAGACAAGCGGGAGAAGCCCAGCCATGAAACGGCTGCCGACATCCTTGAATGAGTGAGTCGGCCCGTGGAACAGCTCCAAGACAAATCTACCCTCCGACACCGGAACCAGCGGAATCGGAAAGTCGAGAGCGTCGTCGACCACCCGCTTCAGGTCGCCCGATGAGGCCAGGTCGCCGAACAGCGTGTTGGCGACAACATATGCGATTTCCCTCAGCGACATTTCCGAAATGTTGTTGAAGAAGGCTTTCGGAAGCCTCGGAAGCGAGTCGGGCAGATACAGACCGCCATCGGGGGCGATTCCGCAGGCCGCGGCCTGCGGCAGGGTCACCTGCGGAGCGCTTCTGTTCGTGCTATGTAGAATCATTTCGTGTTCTTGTCCGGTTGCCGGGCCCGCCGCGGGAGGCGGAAAGGGCCGTCATATGGGAGAGAGCGTCAGCGGAGAGGGAATACAAAGTTAACGCTTATCGACCGAAAAAGCAAGCCGGGAGGTCAAAATCACCCCTCCGGGCCGTATGTTGCATAACATATCGCCGGAAGTACGCAGTCTGCATATTATTCATTAATTTTGCGAATATCATACGGCCCGGCACCCCTTTCGCCCCGGAGCCGCATCTTTTGACCTTAACAACGCATGAAGACTAAAAAACTCCTCCTTGGCGACGAGGCTTTCGCCCTCGGCGCGATCCGCGCCGGACTGTCGGGAGCTTACGCCTATCCCGGCACTCCGTCGACCGAAATCCTGGAATTTGTACAGACCGACCCGGAGGCCCGGCGCCGCGGTATCCACTCCTACTGGTCCTCAAACGAGAAAACCGCCGTGGAGGAAGCCCTCGGAATGAGCTTCTGCGGCAAACGCGCGATCGCAGCGATGAAGCACGTCGGGGTCAACGTCGCCGCCGACCCCTTCGTAAACTCGGCGATGACGGGAGCTAACGGCGGCATGATCGTCGTAGCCGCCGACGACCCCTCGATGCACTCCTCGCAGAACGAGCAGGACTCGCGCTTCTACGCCGACTTCGCGATGCTCCCGGCCCTCGAACCCTCCTCGCAGCAGGAGGCATACGATATGGCGGCCTACGGATTCGACCTTTCGGAGCGGCTGGGGCTCCCGGTGATGTTCCGAATCGTGACGCGCCTGGCCCACTCCCGCGGCGTCGTGGAGACCGACGAGGAGAACCGCCCCGAGAACGAGCTGCGCTACCCGGCCAACCCCTCGCAGTGGGTGCTCATGCCCGGCAACTCGCGCCGCCGCTACGCCGAACTGGTGTCGCGCCGCCCGGAAGTGCTCGCCGAGTCGGAAAAATCCCCCTTCAACCGATATATCCCCGGCGGAGACCATTCCCTCGGAATCATAGCCTCCGGCATAGCGTATAACTATGTGATGGAGGCTTATCCCGCGGGATGCCCCTTCCCCATAGTGAAAATATCGCAGTACCCCCTGCCGCTTGAAACAATAGGCCGCCTCTTCGACCAGTGCGAGAAGGTTCTCGTTGTCGAGGAGGGGCAACCCGTGATTGAACAGTCGCTGCGCGGCGCCCTCGACTCCAACCCGAAGGTGCGCGGAAAACTCGACGGATACCTCCCCCGCACCGGGGAACTTACGCCCGACAGCGTACGCTCGGCCCTCGGAGCACTCGCGCCAGACACCGTCGCCCCGCTCCCCCCGGTTCCGGAACCCCACCCCCTCGTGGCGCCACGTCCCCCGGCCCTCTGCCAGGGATGCTCCCACCGCGACGTCTACGCCGCCCTAAACGCCGCCCTGGAGGAATACGACAGCCCGAAAGTGTTCGGCGATATCGGCTGCTACACCCTCGGCTGGCTCGCCCCCTTCAACGCTATCGACACGACCGTCGACATGGGGGCCTCGATCACTATGGCCAAAGGCGCCGCCGACGCGGGTCAGCATCCGGCCGTAGCTGTCATCGGTGACTCCACCTTTACCCACTCGGGAATGACCGGGCTGCTCGACGCCATCAATGAAGACTCCCCAATCACGGTAATCATTTCCGACAACCTGACGACCGGCATGACCGGCGGCCAGGACTCGCAGGGCACCGGCAAGATAGAGCAGATCTGCATCGGGCTCGGCGCCGACCCGGCCCATGTCAGGACTATCGACACCCTCCCCCGCAAGGTCGAGGAGATGAAGGGACTCTTCCGCGAAGAGTTCGACCACAAGGGGCTTTCCGTAGTCGTAGCCCGCCGCGAGTGCATCCAGACAGCCCGCCGCCACGCCGCCAAGAAGCCCTCCTGACCACCCCCGGCGAATCTCTAAACCAGTAAAGCGTCAACAAGATGAAAACAGACATAATACTAGCCGGTGTCGGCGGACAGGGCATCCTCTCGATCGCCACAATCCTCGGAGCCGCCGCCCTGGCGGAAAACATCCATCTGAAACAGGCCGAAGTCCACGGCATGAGCCAGCGCGGGGGCGACGTCATGTCGTGCCTCCGCCTCAGCTCCGACCCGATCGCCTCCGACCTCATCCCCCGCGGCGGGGCCGACCTCATAGTGTCGCTCGAACCGATGGAGGCGCTCCGCTACCTCCCCTACCTCGCCCCAGGCGGAAGGATAATCAGCAACACCGTCCCGTTCGAGAACATAGCCCCCTACCCTCCCCGCGAAGAGCTGCTGAAAGAGCTTGAGGCTGTTCCCGGCACCGTGGCTTTCGACATGGACGCTGTCGCGAAGGAGGTCGCAACCGCCCGCTCGTCGAACATGGTGCTCCTCGGAGCCTGCGCCCCCTTCGTCGGCATCGCCCCGGAAGCAATCGAGCAGGGAATCCGCACCGTCTTCGGCCAGAAAGGAGAAAAAATCGTAGACGCCAACCTCGCCGCGTTCCGGGCGGGAATGGCAAAGGCGGAAGCATGAGCCTCCGCATCGACCAAATCAGAGGAAGAAGAAAACCAAGCACCGCAAATATGAACCCGGTATCAGAAAGCATATTCCGATCTCACCTGGAAGCGATGCACATACCGAGCATCGCCTCCGCGACAATACGACAGATCATGGCCCTCGCCGCCCGCCTCGAAGGGGAAATGGGGGAGCCGTTCGTCCACCTCGAAATGGGTAATCCCGGACTCCCGCCGCAGACCATCGGCATCGAGGCCGAACGCGAGGCCCTCAGGCAGGGAGTCGCCGGCGTGTACCCCAACATCGCCGGAATCCCGCAGCTCAAGCAGGCCGGTTCCGAATTTCTCAAGGCGTTCCTTAACGTAGACATCCCACCGCGCTGCATAGTGCCGACAGTCGGCTCGATGCAGGCTACCTTCACCCTCTTCCTCCTGATGGGGCAGCGCATACCCGGGCGCGACACAATCCTCTTCCTCGACCCCGGCTTCCCAGCGCAGCACAACCAGGTCAAACTCCTCGGGCTGCAGTCGGCATCGGTCGACATCTACGACTGCCGCGGCGCGGCCCTCGAGGCACGGCTCGAAGAGGCTACCGCCTCCGGCAAGGTATCGGCAATAATATATAGCTGCCCCAACAACCCGGCGTGGACCAACTTCACCGACGAGGAGTTCCGCATCATCGCCCGCGTGGCCGAAAAGCGCGACATAATCGTGATCGAAGACCTGGCGTATCTCGGGATGGACTTCCGCCAGCGGTTCGGATGCCCCTACTGCGAGCCATATGTCCCGACGATTTCCCGCTATACATCCAACTGCGTCGTACTCGTATCCTCCTCCAAGATTTTCAGCTACGCCGGGCAGCGCATCGCGATGGTATGCGTTCCCGAGCCGACCGCCGACCGACGCTACGAGTTTTTCGAGAAATTCTACGAGATGCCGACGCTGCTCGACGCGTACATCTACGGAGTTCTTTACTGCGCGTCCTCCGGCACGGCCCATTCCGCGCAGCACGCCTTCGCCGCGATGCTGAAAGCCGCTACCCGCGGGCAGCTTGACTTCGTCGCCGAGTGTCGCGAATACGGCCGGAGGGCCAACCGGGCCAAGGCCCTTTTCGACGCGAACGGGTTCCACCTGGTCTACGCCAAGGATGGTGACCAGCCCGTGTCCGACGGCTTCTTCTTCACCACCGGCTATCCCGGGATGACCGGCGACCACCTACAGAGCGAGCTCCTGCGCTACGGTATCGCCACCATATCCCTCCCCTCGACCGGAAGCCGCCAGCAGGGAGTGCGCGTCTGCGTCTCCATGCTCTCCTCTGAAAAAGACTTCGAACGCCTGGCGCGCCGCCTGGAGCAGTTCCGCCGCGACCACCCCGTAAACAATCCCAAATGAGCGTAGAGATTCCCAATCTGATGACGGCCGACGAGGCCGTGCGCCTGATAAAGTCCGGCGACCACGTCTATATCCAGGGAAGCACCTCCGTCCCCGAGACCCTTGTCGACGCGATGACCCGCCGCGGCGGCGAGCTGCGGGGAGTAGTGCTCCATTCCGGCTTCTCCGTAACGTCGAGAGAGGCCCCCTACTGCAAGGAGGAGTACAAGGACTCCTTCATAGTCGATACCTGCTTCGTTTCCAACAACGTGCGCCGCTGGATTGCCGAAGGGTACGGGACCACCACCCCTATGTTCCTCGGCGAGGTGCCGTCGCTGTTCCGCGACGGGCGCTGGCCCTGCGACGCCGTGCTGCTGAACTGCTCGATGCCCGACGAGAACGGCAACGTCAGCTACGGAGTGTCGGCCGACCTGGCAGTCTCCGCGACCGAGTGCGCCAAGAAGGTAATCGCGCAGATTAACCCGCACATGCCCTTCAGCTACGGCGACCCGGTAATCCACGTTTCGGAAATCGACGCCGCGGTGATGGTCGACGACCCGTTGGTAGAGGTCCCCACCCCGGTTCCAGGCCCGATTGACATAGCGATCGGCCGAGCCATAGCCGAAATCATACCCGACGGGGCAACCTTGCAGATCGGTGTCGGGGGGATTCCCAACGCCGTCCTGCAGGCTCTCGGCGACCATCGGCACCTCGGCCTCCATACCGAAGCCATGACCGACGGCGTGCTCCCCCTGATTGAGAAGGGAATCATCGACAACTCTATGAAAAAGGTGTCTCCGGGGCGCTCGGTCGCCTGTCTGGCCCTCGGCTCCCGCCGCCTTTACGACCTTATGGACCACAACCGCGAGATGGAGTTCCGCGACGTGGCCTGGACCAACGACCCCTTCATTATCTCGCAGAACCCGAAAGTCGTTTCCATCAACTCCTGCCTCGAAATCGACCTGACAGGGCAGATTTGCGCCGACTCTATCGGCACCCGCATCTTCTCCGGCGTCGGCGGCCAGCACGATTTCGTCTACGGCGCGTCGCGCAGCCTGGGAGGAATGTCGGTGCTCGCCATGCCGTCGGTCACCTCGAAGGGTGTCGGGAAAATCAAGCCTGTGCTGACCCCCGGGGCCGGGGTCGTCACAACCCGCTTCCAGACTAACTTCATCGTTACGGAGCATGGCCGTGTCGACCTCCGGGGCAAGTCGCTTGCCGAGCGGGCAAAGCTGCTGATTTCGATTGCCAACCCCGCCGACCGCGACGACCTCGCCCGCGCCGCCCGCGAGCGTTTCGGCCACGTTTTCTCCCGCATCTACTGACACCCTTAAAGCCCCATATGAAAAAAGTCTCCCTGATACGGAGACTTTTTTTATTTGCCGGGATACGATAATTGCGGCTGTTTTTGTAAATTCGCGCCGAAAAATCACTTATTTGCTGAACTTGTTTAAATCTCCAAGGAATTATGTGCGGAATAGTAGGATATATAGGCACCCGTACCGCCTATGACGTGCTCGTCAAGGGTTTGCACCGTCTCGAATACCGAGGCTACGACAGCGCCGGGGTAGCGATGATTTCCCCCGAGGGAAAACTCAACGTCTACAAGACCCAGGGCAAGGTCGAAGACCTCGAACGTTTCTGCGACAGCAAGGACACCGCCGGAACCATCGGCATCGCCCACACCCGCTGGGCAACCCACGGCGAACCCAACGACATCAACGCCCACCCGCATATGGCCCCCGGCGGCCGCATCGCCCTGGTCCATAACGGCACAATCGAGAACTACGGCGTACTCCGCGAGGCCCTCGAGCGCGAAGGCCGCGTGTTCCGCAGCGAGACCGACACCGAGGTGCTCGTCCAACTGATTGAATATATCAAGGAGACCAGCGGATGCTCGACCCTCGACGCCGTGCGCGAGGCGCTCCGAGAAGTCGTCGGTGCTTACGCCATCGCCGTTGTCGACCTCGACAACCCCGGGACCCTCATCGGCGCCCGCAAGAGCTCCCCCCTCGTAATCGGCCTCGGCGAGGAGGAGACTTTTCTCGCTTCCGACGCGACCCCCATCGTCGAGTACACCGACAAGGTCGTCTATCTCAACGACGACGAAATCGCGATTATCTCCCGCAGCGAGCCGCTGAAAATAATCACCACCGACAACCAGCCCTCGCAGATTGACATCAAGACGCTCCGCATGTCGGTCAGCGAGCTTGAAAAGGGGGGCTACCCCCACTTCATGCTCAAGGAAATCTTCGAACAGCCCCGCACAATCAACGACTGCGTGCGCGGCCGAATCGGCAACTCCGGCTCGCAGGTGACGCTCTCCGGGGTAATCGAGAACAAGGATAAGTTCCTCAACGCCCGCCGGATTGTCATCGTGGCGTGCGGCACCTCCTGGCACGCCGGCCTGATCGGCAAGCGCCTCCTCCAGGAAATCGGGCGCATACCCGTCGAAGTGGAGTACGCCAGCGAGTTCCGTTACAGCAACCCGATTCTCGACGAGCGCGACATAGTAATCGCCATATCCCAGTCGGGAGAGACCGCCGACACCCTGGCCGCGATACAGATGGCGAAGGAGCGCGGGGCGTTCGTCTACGGCGTCTGCAACGTCGTCGGCTCCTCCATTGCCCGCGCCACCGACAGCGGCACCTACATCCACGTCGGCCCCGAAATCGGGGTCGCCTCCACGAAGGCTTTCACCGGCCAGGTGACCGTCCTCGCGATGCTTGCCCTGGCTGTCGGCTCCATAAAGGGCACGATCGACAAACAGGTGAAGGCCGACGTCGTAAAGGGGCTGCGCAACCTCCCGTCGCTGATTACCAAGACCCTGAAACTCAACGACCAGATCGAGCGGCTGTCGGCCACCTACACCTATGCCAAGAACTTCCTCTACCTCGGACGCGGCTACAACTTCCCCGCAGCCCTCGAAGGAGCGCTGAAGCTCAAGGAAATCAGCTATATCCACGCCGAGGGGTATCCCGCCGCCGAGATGAAGCACGGCCCGATCGCCCTGATTGACCGCGAGCTCCCGACCGTCGTAATCGCCCCGGATGACGAGATGCACGAGAAAATCATCTCAAACATCCAGCAGGTAAAAGCCCGCGGAGGAAGCGTCATCGCGGTGATTACCAAGGGGGACGAGACAATCCGCGAAATAGCCGACCATGTCCTCGAGATTCCCCAGGTCCCCGAATGTCTCTCTGCGATCATAACCTCCATCCCCCTGCAGCTCCTGGCCTACCACATCGCCATCAAGAAGGGGTGCGACGTCGACATGCCGCGCAACCTGGCCAAGTCCGTCACTGTTGAATAATCGGAGGATATTTCGTATCTTCGCGGATTATATAGCCCACAACGAATGAAGAATATCAGGAATTTCTGCATCATAGCCCACATCGACCACGGTAAGAGCACCCTGGCCGACCGTCTGCTCGAATATACCAACACCGTGGCCGGGAAGGACCTCCAGGCCCAGGTACTCGACGACATGGACCTCGAAAGGGAGCGCGGCATCACAATCAAGAGCCACGCCATCCAGATGGACTACACGCAGGACGGGACGAAATACGCCCTGAACCTGATTGACACTCCGGGGCACGTCGACTTCTCCTACGAGGTCTCCCGCTCAATCGCCGCCTGCGAGGGCGCGCTCCTCATCGTCGACGCCACCCAGGGAATCCAGGCCCAGACAATCTCCAACCTCTATATGGCGATTGACTCCGACCTGGAAATAATCCCCGTAATCAACAAGGTAGACCTCGAAAGCGCCAAGCCCGACGAGGTGGAGGACCAGATTGTCGACCTCCTCGGCTGCTCACGCGACGAGATTATCCGCGCCAGCGGAAAGACCGGCGAAGGGGTCCCGGAAATCCTCCGCGCCATCATCGAACGCGTGCCCGCTCCCGTAGGGGATCCCGAGGCACCGCTCCAGGCCCTGATTTTCGACTCCGTGTTCAACCCCTTCCGCGGAATCATCGCCTACTTCAAAATCGAGAACGGCACGATTTCCAAGGACGACTTCGTGAAGTTCGTGGCTACCGGCAAGGAGTACCACGCCGACGAAGTCGGAATCCTCAAGCTCGACCTCCAGCCCTGCAAGACCCTCTCGGCCGGAAACGTGGGCTATATCATCTCCGGCATCAAGAGCTCCAAGGAAGTAAAGGTCGGCGACACAATCACCCATGTCGACCGCCCCGCCCCAGCGATCGCAGGATTCGAGGAGGTGAAGCCGATGGTGTTCGCCGGAGTCTACCCTATCGAGGCGGAGGATTTCGAGAACCTTCGCTCCTCGCTTGAGAAACTGCAGCTCAACGACGCGTCGCTGACCTTCCAGCCGGAGTCATCCATGGCCCTCGGCTTCGGTTTCCGGTGCGGCTTCCTCGGACTGCTCCATATGGAAATCATCCAGGAACGCCTCAGCCGCGAGTTCAACATGGAGGTGATTACGACCGTCCCCAACGTTTCCTACAAAGTCTACGACAAGAAAGGGAACGAGACCGAGGTCCACAACCCCTCCGGCCTCCCCGACGTCACCCTGATTGACCATATCGAGGAACCCTACATCCGCTCCTCCATCATCACCACGACCGACTTCATCGGCCCGATCATGACCCTCTGCCTCGGAAAGCGCGGCGAGCTGATAAAGCAGGAGTTCATCTCCGGCAACCGCGTGGAGCTGACGTTCGACATCCCCCTGGGGGAAATAGTCATAGACTTCTACGACAAGCTGAAATCCATCTCCAAGGGTTACGCGTCGTTTGACTACCACCTCCACGATTTCCGCCCCTCGAAGCTCGTAAAGCTCGACGTGCTGCTCAACGGAGAGAGCGTCGACGCCCTTTCGACCCTCACCCATGCCGACAACGCCGTGCAGTTCGGCCGCCGGATGTGCGAGAAGCTCAAAGAGCTGATTCCCCGCCACCAGTTCGACATCGCGGTGCAGGCCGCCATCGGCGCCAAGATTATCGCCCGCGAGACAATCAAGGCGGTTCGCAAGGACGTTACCGCGAAATGCTACGGCGGCGACGTTTCCCGAAAGCGCAAGCTCCTCGAGAAGCAGAAAGCCGGCAAGAAGCGAATGAAGCAGATCGGCTCCGTCCAGGTACCGCAGAAAGCGTTCCTGGCGGTACTCAAGCTGGATTAAGACAGGAGCGCTAATTAATCTCGAATTTATTTAAGCTCGCCTTACGGCTCGCCACTGTGGCGAGCCGTAAGGCGAGCTTCCCTCTTTCTCTCCCGGCCCTTCTCCCAGTCTTCCCGCCCCTCCCAGTCTTCCCATCCCTCTCAGTCTTCCCATCCCTCTCAAATATCCCTCCCTTCCCGCGAAACCTTTTTTTGGTTAAAAAAAGGCGCCGGTGTCGCCAGAAGGGCCACATAAAGGGATGAGTTAAAAAACGTTAATTATATAAAATTTGATTCCCGAATGTTTGGCGGTTTGGAATCGTTGTAGTAATTTTGTGGAGAAAATGACAACAAAGTTGTAATAAATACCACTTTGTTAAAGCGCTGAGGCGCTCGCCCCCCAAAGTCCCCTCACGGAACCCAACCCGGCCGGGGAATCCTCTCTCGTTCGACCGCGTGTCCTACCTACCTTCCACTCAGCTTTTCCGCACTGTTCCACCTCTCTCGCACTCGCAATTATTAACCAGGTATCTTTCCACGTTAAACCTCCTCTTTTTAAAGAAAGCCTCTTAACCAATACCTGTTTTCCGCGTTTCCCCAACCAATCTTCCATCACTTCCTGCCGGCGGGAAGCCGCTATTCCAGCACACCGGAATCATTATACAATCGACATTATAGCCAAAGGCGCCATTTAACAGCCGCAGGCCCCCCATACCATATACAAGACACAGTAATCCACCCCCCTCATTCTCTCTCCGCATACTCCTTACATTAAGATATGACCCGTTCCACTGCTTTTCTGAAACAGATTGCCGGAGGCTGGCGTTCGACGCTGGCGGCGCTCGTGCTTTGCGTGGCGGGCGGAATGGGCGTCGCCGCCAGGGCCGACGAGATAATCCGCACGGAAATCTCCGTTGAGTTCCCGATCAACGAGTGGCACGTCAAACCTGACTTTTCCGAAAACTCCCGCAACCTCAAGGCAATCACCGACCTCCTGGAGGCCGTGAAGGCCGACTCCATGCTGGTGGTCGACGAGCTGTCGTTCTACGGGGCGGCGTCGCCCGACGGCGGCAACCGCATCAACAACCCCCTTTCCGAAAAACGAATGAACTCGCTGAGGAAGTGGGTGATGGAGCGTTCCGACCTCCCAGACAGCATCGTCACCTCCCGCCGCAGCGAGGTACCCTGGAACACATTCCGCAAGATGCTCTCCGAGAGCGACTGGGAATGGGCCGGGCGCGTCCTCGAAGTAATCAACGAGGGGGACGACAACAACTCCGCGACCGTCAACCGCCGCCTGCTCAACCTCCGCTACATGGACGCCGGGCGCGTATGGCGAAAGCTCTGCCGCGACTATTTCCCGCGGCTGCGCATGGCCTACGTCGTCTTCGTCAGCGTACGCCGGGTTGTCCCCGAGCCGGAGCCTCCCGTCGAGGAGCTGCCCGCCCCGGAGCCGGAAGCGGTAGAGGAAATTGTTCCGCCGGCGGAACAAGAAGCGGCGCCAGCCGCTTCTGATGAGCCTCAGGAGCCTGAGCAGCCCGCTTGCGGCCGCGAATGGTATCTGCGCACCAACATCCCCGCCTGGGGCATGGCGATGGGCAACCTCTCCGGCGAATACCGCTTCGCGTGCCGCTGGTCGGTAGGGCTATCCCTCTACTATTCCGCCTGGAACTACGGCAAGGTAACCCGCAAGTTCCGCACCTTCAGCTTCCGGCCGGAAGCCCGCTACTATTTCCGCGACGGAGGCAACGGCCTCTTCCTCGAAGGGCACCTGGCCATGACGGCCTTCAACTTCGCCTTCACCGGCGGCAAATACCGCTACCAGGACCGCGGGGGCAAACACCCGGCCCTCGGCGGAGGCATCGGCATCGGCTACCGCCTCCCCCTGAGCCGCGACGGGCGCTGGCGCGCCGAGGCCGCGGTAGGGGCCGGAGTCTACCATCTCGACTACGACAAGTACCTCAACCGCGACAACGGCCCCTGGGCCGGGCGCGAGAAGCGCACATACGTCGGCCTGGACTACGCGTCGCTGTCGGTAGTGTTCACCTTTAACGCCGGAGGAGGGAGGTAAGCGCCATGAGAAAGACACTTGCATCAATCCTTAATACCGCGCTCCAGCCGCTTGCCGCGGCCCTGGCGTGCTGTGCGGCGTTGCTGCTCGGCGGATGCGACGTCCACGAGTTCCCCTCCGAGGAGCCGAAGGCCCCCGAAATAATCGGGCGCTTCATGCTCCACCTGCGCTACGACACAAACATGCCCCTCCACAAGGAAATCGAGTACGAGAACGGCACCACCGTCGACGCGACCTCGAAGAAACCATCCCGCGACCCGAACTCGTTCCTCGTGCGTCACATTATTAATGTGTACCCCGCGGTCCGCTCCGGCGAATACTCCCGCTCCAGCCAGATTACCGTCGAGCGCCACCACCCCGTAACCGAGACCCTCGACGCGGACATCGAGTTCGACCTCCCGCAGGGCGACTACCGCATCCTCGTCTGGACCGACTACATCGGCGACGGCGCTCCCGGAGGATTCTTCCACGATGCCTCGGACTTCAACGAGATCATCTACGCCGGCAAGGAGACATACATCGGCGACACCGACTTCCGAGACGCCTTCCGCGGCCAGACCGACGTCATCGTCGACTACGGCCCGGACTACAATCCCAACCGAGCCGAGGAGATAGTCGTTGAGACCACGGTCGACATGGTGCGACCCTTGGCGAAATACCGCTTTATAACGACCGACCTCGGGAAGTTCATCGACCAGCAAGTCCAGTCGAAGCTCCTCGAGATGCAGAAGCAGGGGCTGGCCCTCCCCGAGGCGGAAGAGTCGCGCGACCCCTCGCGCTACGTCGACCTCTCGCAGTACCGCGTCCGCTTCCGCTACCCGCAGTACATGCCCTGCTCCTTCAACATGTTCACCAACCGCCCGGCCGACTCCTGGACCGGTATGAGCTACGACGCCGAAATCCGGCAGATGTCGGCCAAAGAGGCTGAAATCGGTTTCGACTACGTGTTTGTCAACGGCGTGGAGTCGTCGGTGGCCGTCGCGGTCGACGTGCTTGACAAAGACGGCAAGCTGATAGGCTCGGTCCCGACGGTCAACGTCCCCCTCAAACGCTCCAAGCTGACTGAGGTGCGCGGCGAGTTCCTGACCACAAAGGCGGGAGGCTCCGTGGGCATCGACCCCGGCTATGCCGGACCCGACTACAACATCTTCATTCCCTGAATGATATATTAATTTCATATTCAATACCAAAACCAACCAACCTATGAAAAAAGTATTTTTCGCTTTTCTCGCAATCGGGGCTATGACCCTCGCGTCCTGCTCCAACGAGGACATGGACGTCAAGCCCGCGGGCGCCGAAGGGACTGTGACGTTCACCGCGTCGCTCCCCGCCTCCGTGCAGAGCCGTGACTATTCCGACGGCCAGACCGCCAAGAACCTGACCTATGCCATCTACGAGGCTGGCCAGGGTGACGCCGAGCAGACCCCGCTCATCACCGGCACCGCCACCTTCAACAATCTGAAGGCCACCGTGACCACCACCCTCGCCACCGGCAAGACCTACGACATCATCTTCTGGGCGCAGGCCGACAACGCTCCCTACGCGTTCGACACCGCCAAAAAGACCGTGACCGCCACCTACGACGGCATCACCGCCAACAACGAGAGCCTCGACGCCTTCTTCTGGGCCGAGAAAGACCTCACAGTCACCGGTCCCGTCAGCAAGACCATCACCCTCACCCGTCCGTTCGCGCAGGTGAATGTCGGCACCAACGACTTCGCCCTCGCTGAAAAGGCCGGCCTCAAGGTGACCCAGTCCTCCCTCTCCTTCTCGACCAACGTGGCCAACGCCATCAACCTCTACTCCGGCGCCGTTTCCGGCGAGGCAGAGGTGACCTTCGGCCTGGCGAACATCCCCGCCGGCGAGACTTTCCCGGTTGCGAACTACGACTACCTGGCAATGGCATACGTGCTCGTAGCTGCTGAGAAGCAGACCCTCGACGTTACCCTCGCGACCGACGGCACCCCCAACAAGCCCGTCTTCGCTTCCGTTCCCGTGCAGCGCAACTACCGCACCAACATCTACGGCGCGCTCCTGACCAATCCCGCCGTCTTCAACGTCGAAATCAACCCCGACTACGAGAAGCCCGACTACAAGTATGAAGTTGTAGCCAAGACCGCGGAAGATGTTGTCGGCGGTTTCGAGAAAGGTTTCGACATCACAGTTCCCGAAAACACCGAGATCGACCTCTCCGGCGTTCCTTCCGACAAGCTCGTGGCTGACGACGAAATGACTATCACAATCGCTCCCGACTCGAAGCTCATCCTCGCTGACGACGCGTTTATCACCGCCAACAACGGCCTCACCCTCAAAGGTGGCAGCTCCGCGACTTCCCGCAGCGGCGAAACCATCGTGCTCGCCAACGGCATCCTCACAAACAAAGCCGATACAAATCCCGGCCCCGGTTACTACAAGAACCTCATCAAGGTTTACGGCGGTGAGCTGATTATCGAGAACATGACCCTGATTAACGACCCCGACTGGCATTATCACGGCGACGGGGTTGAACGTCCTTTCAACAGCGCCGCGATCATGTACTGGAACGATGCGAAAATCACCATCACCAACTCCCGCGTCATCTCCGGCGAGTTCGCTCTTTGCGGAATGGGCCGCGGAGGGGTCAACACCGCTGTTGTCAACCTGAAGGACAGCTACTTCGAGTCGACCTCCTCCAACATTCACAATGGTAAGAACTGGGCTTACTGCATGCGCATATTCGGCTCTTCCGCAACCCTCGAGAACTGCGAGGTCAAGGGCATCCAGGGCGGCTTTTCTGCTGAGGAAAATGATAATGTCGTGATTAAGGGGAGCAAGACCAAGTTCTACACCGTTAACACCGAAGGCAAACAAGACGCTTTCTATCCTGTCTACGTTTCCAGCAGCGCCTGCGTGACAATTGAAGATGGCGAGTTCATTGGCGCCAACAACCGGTCCGGTGGCGTACTTACAGAAGGCACAAGCTGTCTCGTAAGCGGCGACAACGATAACAACTATCCTTCAGGCAACATCATTATCAAGGGTGGCAAGTTCTCCGGCAAAGCCTACAACCACGTCACCAAAACCATTTACCAGCCCGAGAGCTGGGTAGCGCTCGACGAGAGCGAGGCTCCCCTCCTCTGGACCGTAAAGGCTGAATAAACCCAACCCCGGAGGGGAACAATCCCCCTCTGATTCCGAAAGGAATAGCGCGGGGCGGCGAGAGCCTCCCCGCGCCCCCAAAACGTTAAAACTATATACCAATCTCTAATCTATCCCGCAATGAAGAAGTATCTATTCGCTTCAATCGCGCTCGGAGCCTTGGCGCTCGCGTCCTGCTCCAGCGAGGAGTTCGACGTCAAGCCCGCGGGCGCCGAAGGCAACGTGACGTTCACGGCCTCACTCCCCGCCTCGGTCGCCAGCCGCGACTACTCCGACGGCTCTACCGCAAAAAACCTTCAGTACGCGATCTATGCTCAAGGCACACAGACACCGCTGCTTACCGGCACAGCGACCTTCGAGAACCTGAAGGCGACAGTCTCCACAACCCTCGCGACCGGCAAGACCTACGACATCCTCTTCTGGGCCCAGGCCGCCGACGCTCCATACGCGTTCGACAACACTACCCAAAAGGTAACCGTCAACTACGAGGGAATCACCGCCAACAACGAGAGCCTCGACGCCTTCTTCTGGGCTGAAAAAGACCTGACCGTTTCCGGCCCCGTCAACAAGACCATTACCCTCACCCGCCCGTTCGCCCAGGTCAACGTCGGCACCAACGACTTCGTGCCGGCGCAGCAGGCCGGCCTTGACGTGAAGCAGTCGTCCCTCACCTTCTCGGCATATGTCGCCAACACCCTTGACCTCTATTCGGGCGATGTTACCGGCGACGACGAGGTAACATTCGGCATGGCCGATATCCCCGCCGGCGAGACCTTCCCCGTTGACGATTACAAGTACCTCGCTATGGCCTACGTGCTCGTCCCCGCCGACAAGCAGACCCTCGACGTTACCCTCGCGACCGACGGCACCCCCAACACCCCGGTCTTCGCCTCCGTTCCCGTGCAGCGCAACTACCGTACGAACATCTACGGCGCGCTCCTGACCGACCCAGCCGTCTTCAACGTCGAAATCAACCCTGACTACATCAAGCCTGACTTCGGCCAGGAAATCCTCCCCGAGGGAGCCATCCAGCTCGGCTCGCAGAAGTTCACTACCCTGGCTGAGGCTGTAAAGGCCGCAACGGACGAGAACAACGTAATCCTCCTCGGCGACGGCACTTACAGCACCGCCGACCTCCGGGGGCTGACCGCCAAGGGGCTGACGCTGAAATGCGCCGGAGCCAGCGTGGTACTCCAGATGAGCAGCGCCATCACCCTGGCCGACAAGGACATGGTTTTCGAAGGCATCACCCTCGAGACCCCCAACGCCAACTATACCGGCTTCCAGCACGTCAACACAGTAAAATACAGCGGCTGCACGATCAAGAACAAGCTCTTCCTATACGGCAACGAGGAGACCTTCGACAACTGCAAGTTTGTCAACAACGGCGACTACCACGTATGGACCTACGGCGCGAAAAACGTCACATTCAACAACTGCCAGTTCGGCGACTACGGCAAGTCCCTCCTCGTCTACAACGAAGCCAAAGACCTGAACCAGACAGTCAACATCAACAACTGCTCCTTCAAAGGCACATCCGTCTTTGGCAAAGCCGCTGTTGAAATCGACGCCAGCCTCCTCTCTACCGGACTGTACACCATAAACATCAACAACACCACCGTAGAGGGCTTCGACAAAGGAAGCGTCAGCGGCAGCAATCTCTGGAATCCCAAGAAAGGCAATAAGTATATCGTGACCATCGACGGCGTTAAGTACGATCCCGCATCAATCGAATACACCGCTGAAGGCATAAACATCCATGACGCCGACGGTCTCAAGGCTATGTCGAGCGCCATCAAAACCGGGACTGACTTCGTTGGAAAGACTATCAATCTGACTTCTGACCTCGACCTCGCAGGCGTTGAAATGACTCCGCTGGGAGCGTTCGTCAACACAGGCGGTTCAGCCGCCGCTCTCAACGCGCCGTTCCGCGGCACGTTCGACGGACAGAACCACACCATCTCCAACTTCAAGACTACCGTAACAGACTACAAGTCAGCGGCCGGATTCTTCGGCTATGTCGGTGAAGGCGCCGTTATCAAGAACCTTACGCTTACGAATCCGACCGTTACCGGCACTGCCTACACCGGTGCCCTTATCGGAAAGGCCGACAAAGGTAAAACATATGTCACCATCTCGAATGTGACTGTCGACGGCGCTAACGTCCTCTCCGTTCCCGCCAAGGGTGCCAACGGCGAGTTTGACGGCGGCAACAACGTCGGCGGCCTCGTGGGCATAGTCCAGTACGGCGTTGACATTACCGGCTGCACGGTTAAGAACTCCACCATCACCGGCTACGCCAAGGTCGGCGGCTTCATCGGCCTCTGCTGCAATCTGAACCAGTCCGGTGGTACCAACCACACTGTCTATGAGAACAACAAGGTTGAGAAATGCCAGGTAATTCAGAGCCTGACCAACCCCTACGAATCTTCCGTTCCGACCACCATCGGCGAGTTTTACGGCCAGTTGAGGGGCCCTGCGCTTCCCGCCTCCAATACAACCTCGGACGTAACCGTTACTCCCGCCGAGTAACCAACTCTTCCGATTCCGAAAGGAATAGCGCGGGGCGGCGAGAGCCTCCCCGCGCCCCAAAACTCAAACATCCAATCTTATATCACACCATCTCCCCAGCCATGAACAAGCTGATACTCGCGACCATCGCTCTCGGAGCCTCTATGGCCCTCGCCTCATGCTCCGGCGAGGAGTTCGACGTGAAGCCCACGGGGGCTGAAGGGAACGTGACTTTCACCGCGTCGCTCCCAGCCTCCGTCGCCAGCCGCGCCTACTCTGACGGCTCCGCGGCCAAGAACCTCGCCTACGCCATCTACCTTACCGGCGAAAAGACCCCGCTGCTGACCGGCACCGCCACTTTCAACCAACTCAAGGCGACCGTCAGCACCACTCTCGCTACCGGAAAGACCTACGACGTAATCTTCTGGGCCCAGGCCGACGGCGCTCCCTACACCTTCGACAACACGACCCAGAAAGTTACCGTAAACTACGACGGCATCAAGGCCAACAACGAGAGCCTCGACGCCTTCTTCCACTCGGAGACTCTGACAGTCAACGGCCCCGTCAACAAGCCTGTAACCCTGCTGCGACCCTTCGCGCAGGTCAACGTCGGGACTAACGACCTCAAGAAGGCCGCCGACGCTGGAGCGAAGGTCACAACCTCCTCCATCGCCCTGAAGACCTACACGACCCTCGACCTGATTTCGGGGGAAGTAACCGGCGAGACCACCGCCCCGGTTACCTTCGCCAAGGCCGCCATCCCCTCCGGCGAGAGCTTCCCGGTTGACGATTACGAATACCTGGCAATGGCCTACGTGCTCGTGGGAGCCGACAAGCAGCTCGTCGACATCACCCTCGGCATCGACGCCACGACCAATGAGCCGGTATTCGCCGGCGTTCCCGTGCAGCGCAACTACCGCACAAACATCTACGGCGCCCTGCTGACGAATCCCGCCATCTTCAACGTCGAAATCAACCCCGACTTCGGGGGCGGCGACATCGACGTGCCTGTAGCCCCGTGGGATGGTACCTCCGTCAAAATGCCGGTAATCAACGAGGAAGCGAAGACCGTCGCTGTCGCCGCTCCCGCCGAGCTTCAGGGTCTCGCGCAGCTTGTCAACGGAGCTAACGGCCAGCAGCCCAACGATTTCGAGGGATATACCGTTACCCTCGGGAGCGACATCGACTTCGGAGGGCACGAAATCCTCCCGATTGCCGACGGCTCCGTCCGTTCGGGTAGCAACACCTCCGGGCCGGCCTTCCGCGGCGTGCTCGACGGCCAGGGACACACAATCTCCAATTTCAAGATTACCAACACCGCAAATGACGCCAACACCGGTTTCATTGCCAACCTCGCCGGCGCGACCGCCGAAGTCAAAAACCTCAAATTCAAGGATATCGAACTCGCTGCGCCCGCCTGCGAGCAGGTAGGGGTCGTGGCTATCGTTTCCGAAGGGGCGAAAGTCTCCAACATCGAGGTTCTCTCCGGCTCGGTATCCGGCAAACAGGGCGCCGGGGCCATCGTAGGCCGCATGCTCAAGGACGGCACAATCCAGGGTTGCTCCAACGGGGCCACCGTCTCCACTACAACCAACAACGCCGGGGGAATCGTCGGAGCGGCCTATTATACCGAGGTCGGGAAGACAATGGTAATCTCCGACTGCTCAAACACCGGGGAGGTCCGCGCCGATAACGTCGCGGCAGGAGGCATCGCCGGGCTCTGCGCGGCCGACGTCACCAACTGCGTAAACGAGGGGAATATCTCGGCCTCCAACAACTCGGCCGGAGGCATCGCGGGACAGCAGAACGCCCGCGGCACCATCAGCGGCTGCGTCAACAAGGGGAACATCAGCGGCGATGAGTCGTCAATCCTCGGCTTCGGCGGCATTATCGGCTGGATTAAGTACGACAACTGCACGACCTCCTACCCCAACCACAGCGTGATCGTCGTTACCGGCTGCGAGAACCGCGGCAACATCGAGGTCCCGAAAGCCTACGGAGTGGCCGGAATCGTAGGCATGACCTACCGCCACGCCGAAATCACCTCCTGCAAGAACTACGCATCACGGCTTACCGCCAACAACATGGTGGCCGGCATAACGGTCTACCAGAATATCGCCTACGCCCTCCCGGAGACCACACCCCATCTGACCGTCACCGGCTGCGAGTCGACAACCAACACCGAGACCCAGATGAACGGCTCCCTGAAAGCCGAAATCGTCTACGACAACACCACCGGCGGGGCTACCACCATCGAGGGGAACACCTACAATCCCGCCGAATAACACTCTACGCGTAATCCAATTCATCAATTAAATCATACTGCTATGAACAAACTAATGCGACTATCGCGCTCGGAGCCGTGGCGCTCGCCTCCTGCTCCAACGAAGAGTTCGATGTCAAGCCCGCGGGCGGCGAAGGGAACGTTACGTTCACCGCATCGCTCCCCGCATCCGTCGCCAGCCGTGACTATTCCGACGGCTCTACCGCCAAGAAACTCACCTATGCCATCTACGAGGCGGGCAAGGAGGATGCCGAACAGACACCCCTCATCACCGGCACCGCTGAGTTCAACAACCTGAAGGCAACCGTAAACACTACTCTCGCCACCGGCAAGACCTACGACATCCTCTTCTGGGCACAGGCCGCCGACGCTCCCTACGCGTTCGACACCGAAAAGAAGACCGTGACCGTCGACTACGACGGCATCACCGCCAACAACGAGAAGCTCGACGCCTTCTTCTGGGCCGAGAAAGACCTGACAGTCACCGGCCCCGTCAGCAAGACCGTCAAGCTCACCCGTCCGTTCGCCCAGGTTAACGTCGGAACCAACGACTTCGACCTGGCGATTGCCGCCGGAGTCGACGTCAAGCAGTCGGGTCTGACATTCTCGGCCTATGTAGGCAACGCGCTCAACCTCTATTCCGGCAATATCAGCGGCGAGGCTGCCGTGACCTTCGGCCTAGCGAACATCCCGACCACCAACGACGGAGCATTCCCGGTTGACGATTACAAGTACCTGGCAATGGCCTACGTACTGGTGGGAGCTGACAAGCAGACCCTCGACGTCACCCTGGCGATGGACGCTACCCCCAACACCCCGGTGTTCGCCTCCGTACCCGTGCAGCGCAACTACCGCACCAACATCTACGGCGCCCTGCTGACGAATCCCGCCGTCTTCAACGTAGAAATCAACCCCGACTACGCGGGCGAAGACTTTGACTTCGGCGCCATCGTTGCTCCGGGCGTTAACCTCAACGAGGCTACGAAAACCTACTCCATCACCTCACCGCAGGGCCTGCAATGGCTCAGCTCGCAGTCAGCAGGCAAAGGTAACGCTTTCGGCGGCTACACTGTCAAGCTCGCCAACGACATCGACATGGCGGGCCAGGAGTTCACCCCGATTGCCAGGAAGGGCTACTTCGGCGGCACATTCGACGGCGACGGCCACACCATCGCAAACCTGACCGTCAGCGATCCCGACTGCGCGGGCCTCGTATGGTCGAACATGGGCTTGATCAAGAACCTCACCATGACCAACGTCAAAGTCAGCGGCAACTTCAAAGTCGGCGCGATTGCGGGCGACGGCCTCTGCGGCAAATTCGAGAACTGCACAGTTGACGGCGGTACCATCGTCTCCACTCCCCGCATCGTCGACAAGAAATACGACGACGGCAACAACGCCGGCGGCATCACCGGCTACCTCTCCGCCGAACCCAACGCCTCCATCACCGACTGCACAGTCAAGAACCTTACCGTAAAAGCCTACCGCGTGCTCGGAGCCATCGCGGGCACCGTCGGTGGCACCAACGCGGCTGTTTCCGGCAACAAGGCCGAGAACTGCAAGATTATCGCCAACCAGCTTGTCAAGAATTACAACGGAGCGCCCAGGGATCCCCAGGCTGAACAGCTCTTCGGACGCGTGATTAACGGCACCGTCCTCGGCGAAGGGAATGAAGCTACCGAGGTCACCGTCCAGGTTATCGCTCCCGACCTCATCTCCGCCAACTCAACCATTGAAATCAGCGACCCCGCTACTTTCGAGGCTGTTTTAACCTCCCTCTATTCCTATTCCATTTCAAACAAGACCATCTCCCTTGCCGCCGACATAGACGGAACCGGCCTTAGCGTCACTTCGAAATGGTATGTCGAATCCCCCAAAAACGTGACTTTCGACGGCGGAGGGCACAAAATCAGCAATCTCTCGCTTAACGGTGGACTCCTTCCCTCCTGCTATTATGGAGGACTCACGGTGAAGAACATCACTTTTGAGAATTGCGCCGTAAAGCAGGGTACTCTCGGAGCCGGTATCGGGATGGTAGCCGCACAGATTTACGGTAGCTTCACCCTTGAGAACGTCAAGGTCATCGGCGGCTCGGTAACGGGCTACTATGCTTGCGGCGGACTTGTGGGGCAGTTCACCAACGAGGACGATCCAAAATATACCGCTACGCTTACCGACTGCTCCGTGACCGACTGCGCGATTACCGCAACCGGGCGCGAGGTAACGCCAGAGACCAACAAGGGCATCGGCGGCGCTAACGCCTTCATCGGAGCCGCGATCCAGTGGCCCGGCCTTTACAACAAGCCTACCGAGGTAGAGGTTGTCCTCAACAACTGCACCACCTCCGGCTGCACCTTCTCCTATCCTGACACGCATGTCGGCGGAGGTCTCTATGCCAAGACCAGCATCGAGGTTAAAGGGCAGCAGGGCGTGACGACCCTCGTTCCCATCCTCTGATTTTCCTGATCTGACACCATTATCTATCACTTTCAATACCGACCGCCGGGGCTTCCGCCCCGGCGGTTTCCTTTTAGGCGCCACCGTGGCGAGCCGTAAGGCGAGCAATCCCAGACGCTGGCTTTGATGTTGATTTTTAGGGCGGGGGCTTTGCTGGTTTGGGAATTTTAGTTACTTTTGCGATAAGAAACGCCGCCGTTTTCCCCCGACCGAAAGGAAAAAGAGAAACGGGGCTTTCGACTTGATACCATGTAAAGCAAAAATCCAATCTTTTTTATACCAAAATCATGGCAGAAATTAAGGAAAAACTGTTCGAGCAGTTCCCGCCGGTAAGCCAGGAAGAATGGCGAGCCAAGGTCGACGCCGACCTCAAGGGGGTACCGTTTGAAAAGAAACTGGTATGGCGCACCAACGAGGGGTTCTCGGTTCAGCCGATGTATCGCCGCTCCGACATCGCCGACCTGAAAACCACCGACTCGCTCCCAGGCGAATACCCCTACGTACGCGGCACCCGCGACAACAACCACTGGCTGACCCGCCAGGAGGTGCTCCCGACCGACCCCGCCGAGGCCAACGCCGTCGCGCTTGACGTGCTTCAGAAAGGGGTCAACTCCCTTGGTTTCACCGTCAAGGAGCCGACCGCGGAGAACATCGCGCGCCTCCTCCAGGGAATCGACCTGGAAGCCGTAGAGGTCAATTTCCGCGGCTGCGTGCGCAAGAACCTCGAGCTGGCGAAAGCCCTCGTCGCAGTGCTGAAAGAGCGCGGGGCTGAGAAGACTTTCCGCGGCTCGATTGACTATAACCCGCTCAAACGCGCCTTCCGCCATGGCGCGGAGGTCGACAGCGCCGCGATCGCCAAAGAGGCCTGCGAGCTGCTCGACATCGTCAAGGATGTGCCGGGCCTGAAAGTGCTCGCCGTAGACTCCGAGCTGTTCAACAACGCCGGGGCATACATATTCCAGGAACTCGGCTACGCCCTGGCATGGGGCGCTCAGTGGATGACGCTGCTGACCGAGGCCGGCCGTAGCGCCTCCGAGGTAGCACGCCGCGTGAAGTTCAACATGGGTGTTTCCTCCAACTACTTCATGGAGCTTGCGAAGTTCCGCGCCGCCCGCATGCTCTGGGCGCAGATCGCCGAGCAGTACAAGCCCGAAAGCAAGGAGGACTGCAAGATGGCGTGCCACGCCGTAACCTCCCGCTTCAACCAGACCCTCTACGACGCGCACGTCAACCTGCTGCGCTCGCAGACAGAGGCCATGTCGGCCGCCCTGGCCGGGGTCGACTCCATCACCGTGACCCCCTTCGACGCTCCTTACAAGACCCCCGACGAGTTCTCGGAGCGCATCGCCCGCAACCAGCAGCTCCTGCTGAAAGAGGAGAGCCACCTCGACAAGGTAGCCGACCCCGCCGGAGGCTCCTACTACGTAGAGACCCTTACCGTCGCTATCGGCCAGGAAGCGTGGAAGCTCTTCCTCGAGGTAGAGGACAAGGGGGGCTTCTTCGCTTGCGTCAACAGCGGCGACGTCCAGGCGGCTGTCAACGCCTCCTGCCGCAAGCGCCACGACGACATGGCGCGCCGCAAGGAAATCCTCCTGGGCACCAACCAGTTCCCCAACTTCAACGAGATGGCCGCCGAGAAAATCGAGGTCGGCTCGTCGGCAGCCGTCGAGGAGGCCAAGGTCAAGGGAGAAGATGAAGCCCCGAGCTGCGGCTGCGGCGGCAACTGCGCCGGAGACCCCGCCCGCGCCCTTAGCACCGCCCGCCAGGCCAGCGACTTCGAGCTGCTGCGCCTCCAGACCGAGGCAGCGTCGAACCGCCCGAAAGCATTCATGCTGACAATCGGCAACCTGGCGATGCGCCTGGCCCGCGCCCAGTTCTCCTCCAACTTCTTCGGCTGCGCCGGTTACGAGATTCTCGACAACATCGGCTTCAAGAGCGTAGAGGAAGGCATCAACGCCGCAATGGAAGCCAAGGCCGACATCGTTGTCCTCTGCTCTAGCGACGACGAGTACGCCGAGTTCGCCCCCGAGGCGTTCAAGCTCCTCGACGGCCGCGCCGAGTTCGTCGTAGCCGGAGCCCCCGCCTGCGCCGAAGAGCTCAAGGCAGCCGGAATCCAGAATTTCATCCACGTCAAGAGCGACGTGCTCGAAACCCTCCGCGGCTTCAACGCGCGTCTCCTTAAAAAGTAACCCCCGCAAAACCGCAAACAAGCTATGAAACCTGATTTCAAAAGCATAAACATCACGGCCGATGCCTTCGGCGCTCCCGTCAAGGCTCCCGAAGGGGGAGAAAACTGGCTCACCCCCGAACTGATTCCCGTCAAGCCCGTATACACCAAGGAAGACCTCGAAGGGATGGAACACCTCGACTACGTCGCCGGCCTCCCCCCCTTCCTCCGCGGCCCGTACAGCGGCATGTACGCCATACGCCCCTGGACCATCCGCCAGTATGCCGGATTCTCCACCGCCGCCGAGTCAAATGCCTTCTACCGCCGCAACCTCGCTTCCGGCCAGAAGGGCCTTTCCGTGGCCTTCGACCTGGCGACCCACCGCGGCTATGACGCCGACCACAGCCGCGTAGTCGGCGACGTCGGCAAGGCCGGCGTGTCAATCTGCTCCGTAGAGGATATGAAGGTGCTCTTCGACGGCATACCCCTGAACAAGATGTCCGTCTCGATGACGATGAACGGCGCCGTGCTCCCCGTGCTCGCCTTCTACATCAACGCCGGACTCGAACAGGGCGCCAAGCTCGAAGAGATGGCCGGTACCATTCAGAACGACATTCTGAAGGAGTTCATGGTGCGCAACACCTATATCTATCCCCCCGAGTTCTCGATGCGAATCATCGCCGACATCTTCGAGTACACCTCGCAGAACATGCCGAAGTTCAACTCCATCTCGATTTCCGGCTACCACATGCAGGAGGCCGGCGCGACCTGCGACATCGAGCTGGCATACACTCTCGCCGACGGTCTCGAATACCTCCGCGCCGGAGTCAACGCCGGGATGGATATCGACTCCTTCGCCCCGCGCCTGAGCTTCTTCTGGGCGATCGGCATGAACTTCTTCATGGAAATCGCCAAGATGCGCGCCGCCCGTATGCTCTGGGCAAAGATTGTCAGCCGCTTCAACCCGAAGAACCCCAAGTCGCTTGCGCTCCGCACCCACTCGCAGACCTCCGGATGGTCGCTCACCGAGCAGGACCCCTTCAACAACGTAGGCCGCACATGCATCGAAGCCATGGGAGCAGCACTGGGACACACCCAGAGCCTCCACACCAACGCCCTCGACGAGGCAATCGCCCTGCCGACCGACTTCTCGGCCCGCATCGCCCGCAACACCCAGATCTACATCCAGAACGAAACCTACATCACCAAGGAAATCGACCCCTGGGCAGGTTCCTACTACGTTGAGTCGCTCACCAACGAAATCGCCCACCGCGCATGGCAGCACATCCAGGAAATCGAGAAGCTCGGCGGTATGGCCAAGGCTATCGAGACAGGGCTTCCCAAGCTCCGCATCGAGGAGGCCGCCGCCCGCACCCAGGCGCGCATCGACTCCGGCCGCCAGACCATCGTAGGCATCAACAAATACCGCCTCGACCACGAGGACCCCATCGACATCCTCGAAATTGACAACACCGAGGTGCGCAACGAGCAGATCGCCCGCCTCGAAGACCTCCGCGCCAACCGCGACGAGGCCGCCGTCAAGAAAGCCCTCGAGGCGATTACCGAATGCGTCCGCACCGGCGAGGGTAACCTTCTCGACCTGGCCGTCAAGGCCGCCGGACTCCGCGCGTCGCTCGGCGAGATTTCCGACGCCTGCGAGGAAGTCGTGGGCCGCTACAAAGCCATAATCAGAACTATTTCAGGCGTGTACTCCAACGAAACCAAGAACGACCCCGACTTCATCCGCGCCCAGCAGATGGTCGAGGAATTTGCGAAACGCGAAGGGCGCCAGCCCCGTATCATGATTGCCAAGATGGGCCAGGACGGTCACGACCGCGGCGCCAAGGTGGTAGCCACCGGTTACGCCGACTGCGGCTTTGACGTAGACATGGGTCCGCTGTTCCAGACCCCCGCCGAGGCTGCCCGCCAGGCAGTCGAGAACGACGTCCATATCCTCGGAGTATCCTCCCTCGCTGCAGGCCACAAGACCCTCATCCCCCAGGTAATCGAGGAGCTTAAGAAACTCGGCCGCGAGGACATCATGGTAACAGCCGGCGGCGTTATCCCCGCCCAGGACTACGACTTCCTGTACCGCGCCGGAGTCGCCGCCATCTTCGGCCCCGGCACCCGCATCCCCGCCTCCGCAATCCGCATGCTCGAAATCCTCAACGGCGCCGAATAACCCGGCCCGTTCCGATACCCACCGCGAAGCCGCGACCCACTCCGGGCCGCGGCTTCCGCTTTTATTTCATCTGTCCGCCGGACACGGCGTTATCGGGGCTGGAAGAGGAGGCGCATGCGGCAGCGGGCGCAGTCGAAGGCGAGGCGGAAGCGGTTGCCGGAGGAGGTAAGGTAGAGTTCGGAGGGATATTTCCTGACTTCGTCAACGTGTCACCCAAAAATCATCAGAGAAGAGAGGTGCG
>CAJUFH010000042.1 GCA_910585755.1 uncultured Muribaculaceae bacterium
CTGTGTCATAATTATAACACAGTGCCTCTTGTACACGGATGGGAGTAGGCTGTCATAACAGCCCTGATGGGCCGCTATGACACACCCTCGCAACAAAACAGCTTCCTTTGTCGTTTTATGTTCGTTAGAGGATGTGGTATGCCGTATGGAGGCTGCATGCTCGGGTAGACAAAGTGGCTTATGGATATTATCGAGGCAATGAAAGAGAGGAGGTCGGTCCGTACCTTTGACGGGCAGCCGCTGACTGACGAGCAGAAGACGGCTTTGAACGGAATCATCGGTCAGGCGGAGGACCCGTTTGGCGGGGATGTCGCGATCCGGTTGAAATCGTTTGACCTTCGCGCGGGTTACCGCCCGGGTACGTACGGAATGATTCGCGGCGCTTCCGACTTTTTCTTGGTGGCGTTCGCCGATGACAGGATGTCGGCGCTGTCGGCCGGTTTCCGCTTCGAGCAGGTTGTGCTCAGGGCCTGGGAAATGGGCCTCGGGACCTGCTGGATTGCCGGAACTTTCAAAGACGCCGATTTCAATAGCGGCGAGGAATGGGCTTCCGGGGAGCGCTTGCGTGTTGTGTGCCCGGTAGGGGTCGCGGCCGAGCCGAGGTTGTTCGAGAAGGTCGCCCGGATTACTTTCGGCAGCAAGAACCGCAAGCCGTTCGGCAGGATGTTCTTTCAGGACAAGGTCGGGCGCCCCGTTGACGCGGACTCCCCGTTCCGGGAGGCGCTGGAAATGACGCGTCTCGCCCCGTCATCAAGAAATTCCCAGCCGTGGCACGCTGTAGTAAAGGGCAAGACAATCCATTTTTACAGCGAGGGCAAAAGCCCCTTGGCTCCTGTCGATATGGGAATCGGAATCTGTCATTTCTGCGAGACAGAGCGTTTCCTGGGGCGTAACGGCTCGATTACGGTTATTCCGGACCATCCCGCGCCGTTGCGCGACTGGGAGTATGTCGCGACCTATACCTCGGCAGATTAATACGTTATCGGGGGGATGCCGGTAGCCGTTCGACATCTATAAAGTCGATTTCGGGCATCGGAACATCTTCGGCATACAGACGTATGGTGTTGTCACCCTCCTTTAGACTGACACGCAGGTGTATG
Source organism: uncultured Muribaculaceae bacterium (assembly GCA_910585755.1). GTDB lineage: Bacteria > Bacteroidota > Bacteroidia > Bacteroidales > Muribaculaceae > UBA7173. The sequence continues at coordinate 1,101 of CAJUFH010000042.1, forward strand.
TCAGAGAAGTTTCCGGACTCCTCCCGGAAATCGAAACGGCCCGCATCCGCCCCGTTCACCGAAACTGAAATCGCTGACTGGGCGGCAGGCCGTAACCGGATAGTCAGAATCGCCTCGCAATCATAGTCGGCCGTAACACCAGTGAATACAATGTCATTTCCGGCTGAAAAACCGGCGTTAACCACCTTCATTCCACCTTCGCATCCCTTGTCGGCCTCATAGTAGGCGCTCCCGGCATATATAGGGTTTACGAGTTCCTGATATTTCGATAGATAGGCTGTTTCCGCCTCGTATCTCGTGCGTGGCAGGCGTGTTTCTCCCCGCAACGCGAATATCTCGGTCCCGTGGGGAAGAAGCGCGACTGTCATCGAGTCGCGGAGTCCCGTCAGCAATGTCCCGTCAAACAGATTTTCCGCATTAATTGCTCCTGCTAACTGTATGTCGCTGAAAGGGATTGAAACCGACCGCGCGGAGTCGGTAGGATTGTAGAAGGCGACCGCGCGGGCCGTGCCGTTAAGCCGTTCAATATCCTTCACAAGGACGTAGCAGCCATCGCTATGCCGTGCGACGTAGGCCTGGAGTCCGAGCGGCGACTGGTTCAACGCGATCAGCCGCTTGTTTCTAAGCAGAGCCAGCGTTGACGGGGGCAGCTTCGTCAGGTCGCACCCGATAAGCAGCGGCGACGACATCATGCACCACATCCCGAAATGTGTGCGTTCCTCTGTTTCGGAGAGCCCGCGGCCGAGTTCGAGCATATCCATATCGTTATACCGTCCTTTACCGGCGTAAGCCGATAAATACAGGTTCTGGCCGATTATGTTTTTTACCGACCACCACTTCGGCGCTATATCGTGGGAAACGCGCCAGGAGGAGGCTATCTCCCTCGCCCAGCATCCCGGGAAGTCCCATCGGCAGATATTGAGCTTCACGTCCTTACGCCCGGTATCGTCTATCGCCTTCCTGATCGCGCGGTAGCGCTGCTCCGGGTCCAGTTCGAGCGAGTCGCTGTTCTGCTTCGGGTCTCCGCCGCAGAAATCAACCTTTATAAAGTCAAATCCGAGTTCGGAAAATAGGTGGCAGGCATCCTCGGCGTCATGGCCGTACAGGCCGACCCCGCGGGCTACGGAATCGTTGTCGTAAAAATTGCCGCAGGTGTTCGCTCCGGCGTCGCTGTATATCCCGGCCTTGAGGCCGAGAGCGTGGATATGGTCTACTACCGGTTTCATTCCGTCGGGAAAGCGCGCCGGATGGAATAGAAGCCTTCCTGACTCCTTGTCGCGTCCGCCGAAAAAGCCGTCGTCGATGTTTATGTAACGGTAGCCGAGCGAATCGAGCCCGAGATTCGACAGTTCGTCGGCCTGGCGCATGATCAGGGAGTCGCTGATGTTGACCCGGTATGTGTTCCAGGAGCTCCAGCCCATCACAGGGCCTTCGTAGGGTAGGGCTGCCGCGGCGACCGACAGCGCGAGGAATGACAATATACTTCTCATATGGTTATTCGGGGTTCTCGACCGCGAAGTTAACCAACTTTGGCGAGCCACGCAAACTCCGGCGCTGCCAGCCATTATTCAGCGAGGTGGAGCGCCTCGAGGAAGCGGCGCACCGTTGCCGGATCGCCGGTGTATTTTCCACGGTCCTCGCTCAGCTTGCAGGTCTGGCAATAGAAAGGCCAGGATTCCGTGATTTTGACCGCGATCAGCTTGATGACTATGTTCAGCGGCTTGATACCCGGAAAATCGTTTGTAAAGTGGGTGCCGATGCCGAACGAGGGCTGGCATTTGTCGTCGGCATAGCGCTGCAGCTCTATCGCCGAATCGACGTTCAGCGCGTTACTGAAAACGACCTGCTTGGAGCGCGGGTCGATACCGAGCGACCTGTATTTGGCGACAATCAGGTCGAGCTGCTCACTGTTTTCGCCGCTGTCGACCCGCAGCCCTTTGAACATGTTGGCGTAATCCTCCGAGAAGTTGAGGCTGAACGCCTGCCAGCCGTAAGTGTCGTAGAGGAACGTTCCGAGCGCTCCGCGGTAGGTCTGCGACCAGACTTTCATCGCCAGGTAGTTGGCCATCTGCGGCCCGTACATCCCCGCTATCGCGCAGATTAACTCGTGCGCCATTGTGCCGATTGGCGTAAGGTCGTATTTCATAGCGAAATAAACGTTGCTCGTCCCCGAGAAACGTCCCGGTCCCGCAAGGGTGTCGCCGCGCTCCTTCATAGCCCTTATCGCCGTGTCCTGCGCCTCGAAGGAGGCCCGGCGCCTCGTTCCGAAATCGCTGAACACGCATCCGGCTTCAATCAGGCGCTCCGCCTTGCGGTAGGAGGTTTTGTAATAGCGTTTGTAATCAAGGGAGGCTACCTCGCCGGTCATAATATAATATAGTTCCGAGACTATCGCCAGTACCTTAACCTCGAGGAGAATTGTCTCGCTCCAGTTCCCTTCGAAGCTGATGCCCAGGTGCCCTTCCTCGTCCTGCCTGACAGAGACGAGGCGGCTGTCATAGCGGAATCCCCGCAGGTAGTTGTAGAACCAGTCGGGTATATACCGGCAGCGGCGGCGCATGAAATCCACCTCCTCGTCGGTTATGGCAACGCTTTCGAGCAACGCGATCTGGCAGCGCAGCTCGTCGGCGAAACCGGGAGGATAAACAGTGTTGTCGCGGTCGATAAAACAATATTTCACCATGGTGCGCGGGTAATTGTCGATTACCGCGCAGCACATGGTGAACTTATAGAGGTCGTCGTCGGTGAAATGGGTTATAATCTGGCGCATGGTTGGCGTGTTGTTTGGTTGTCGCGTTTTCTATAACAACAATGCGGACCGTCCGTTGGCTCGTCCGCCTGTGTAAAAATCCCGTATCCGTAGCATAAACACTCGTTTCGCGCATATTGCGGTTATGGAAATAAATCGTAAATTCGCATTGTTTAAAACAGATTGTATATGAGATTGTTTTTGATTTGGGTTTCGTTTGCCGCAATGTGTCTGTCCACCTCGGTGGCCGATATGTCTGCTGCGGGGTTTGATGAGGCCGGTTTTACCGTGCGCGCCGTCGGGATGCCGGTAGGGGAGCTTTCGGTGGATTCCGCGGCCATAAGCCGCCTGGATTCACCGTTGGAGTATTATGCCGCCCGGTCGTATGTCAGGATGAGCGGGAAAGAGGGGTTGTGGGCCGCGATTTCCTCTTCTAAGTTCGGGTTTGACAGCGGGATGGCTGACAGTCCTGTTTCCCAAGAGGTCCGGCGAGGGATTTTTGCCGAGGAGGTGGTTTCTGTCGTGAGCTACCGGGACTCCGTGGCTGCTGTCATCGTGCGGGAAGCTCCCGATTATCTTTTGCTCAACTACTGCTGGATTGAGAACGGGCGCTGGGTCAATGGCGGCCAGGATCTGGCCGACGACTCGGCTGATATGGAGCGCGTGCTTATGCGGAAGATGCCGCGGATGTATGCTGATTTGCCCCGGATAGAGAGGGTAAGGAAGTTGCCGGAGAGCGTAGCGCCCTTTGCCGCGTTCCTGGCCGGCATTGACGAGTCGCCCGAGGAGTTTCTTATGCGGAAGCTATCGGAGCACAGGCTTGTGATTAACGGAGAAATCCACCGGCGTAAGGTTTCATGGGATATGCTTCGGCGGCTGATTGCCATGCCGGAGTTCCCCGAGAGGGTCGGCACTGTCTTTATGGAGCTTCCGTCTCATCGCCAGGCGACAATCGACGCCTTTTTCTCCGCCGACACGCTTGACACCGGGAAAATCTTGTCCGTTTTCCGCGACGAGCAGCTTAACGGCTGGTGGGACAAGGGTGAGTTCGATTTCATATGCGATTTATGGCACCTGAATCGCACACTGACGGAGGAGAAGAGGATAAAGGTAGTGCTCGCCGATTACCAGGTTCAGTACTCCGCGGTTACCGAGGCGGCTCCCGAACTGGAGGATCGCAACACGCATATGGCCAATGTGATTGCCTCCCGTATCGAAAGCGGGAATGACCGGCGGGGGAACCTGTTCCTTGTCGGTTGCGCCCATGCCAGCAAATCATCGGTTCCCGGCGGCTATTCTGCCGCTGCGGGAAAAGAGCCCGCGATGACAGCGGCCGTGCAACTCGCCGAGCGGTTGGGGAACGGCGAGGTGTTCAGCGTATGGCAGCATTGCGTCTCTTCTGATAATGGCGGGGGACGCCGCGCCCCCGTCAGAGGAGGGGTGTTTGACGAGGCGTTCGAGCTTAACGGCAACAGGCCGGTAGGGTTCGAGCTGCGGGAGTCCCCTTTCAGCGCCGAGCCTTTCGACGGGCTGGCGGAACTGAAATATGATATAAGGTCAGGTTCCTACGCCGATAACTACGACGGCTTCCTCTTCCTGCATCCGCTTGCCGACGAGCCGCGCAACCCGCCGCTGGATGAGGTGTTTTCCGAGGCGTTCGTGGCCGAGATGAAGCGCCGCGCCGAAGTGTTCGGTTTTCAGAATGCAACCTGGCTGTGGTTCGGGACCAACTCCTCCGAGATGAGCCGCGCTTCCGTCCTTAACGCCCTGGCCGAGGACTAAGGAGGGTGTGTCATAACAGCCCATCTGGGTCGTCGCTTGAAGGGTTCGGCCTCGGTCACAATCCTTAGATTGCTCCCATCGGCCTCACCTCCAAGCTCCTACTATCTGGACTGTTCTGACAGCACCCTCCCATCCGGGTATGAAGGACGCGTTTTTTAGGAGTGGGATATACTTAAAGGTGTTACAATTGCGTTTGTAAAGGAAAATAGTTTTATTCAGGAGCCACCTTTGGCATGCGGCTCCGAGGTTTCTAAGGTACATACTGAATTGGCAAACAAGGAAATGAATACAAACGGCCTGGAGGCGCGCGGCGGCTTCAGGCAGCCGTCGACCTGGCTCGCTCTGATGCCTGTGGCGGTTCTGTTGTGCGCTATGGCGCTTCTTATAATTTGCGGAGGTGCCGGCGCGGTACAGGATTACTGCCCCTGGCTGCTGCTCGGCACGGGGATTGTGGCAGCGGGCACGGCTATGATTGTATGCCGCTGTCCGCTGGGTAATCTGTGGACCGGGCTGCGCAAAAGCGGTAGCCAGATTATCCCTTCGATACCCATATTGCTATTGATCGGGACAGTGTCGGCCACCTGGATGCTCAGCGGGGTGGTCCCCGTACTGATTGACTGCGGCCTGAAGGTGCTTAACCCGTCGCTGTTCCTGTTCACGGCCTGCGCGATTTGCGCTGTAATCTCAGTGTTGACGGGGAGTTCCTGGACCACGATCGCCACTATCGGGGTGGCGCTGATGGGAATCGGGACCGTCATGGGCTATTCTCCCGGATGGGTAGCCGGAGCGATTATCTCCGGGGCTTATTTCGGCGACAAGCTCTCGCCCCTCTCCGACACCACCGTGCTCGCGTCCTCCTCCTGCGGGGTAGAGCTGTTCCGCCATATCCGCTATATGATGCTGACCTCGGCGCCGGCCATGGTGCTGGCGCTCGGCGTGTTCGCCGTGGTGGGGCTTGTCGGGGACTATGGCGCGGTAGAGAGCCGCAACGAGCTGGCGGCGGGACTGGCTTCGACGTTCAACCTGACGCCGTGGCTTATGGTCGTGCCCGCTGTTACCGGGCTGTTGATCGCCCTGCGGGTTAACTCCTACCTGACATTGAGCGTCAGCTCGCTGCTCGGGCTTGGCGCGATGTTCCTCTTCCAGCCGCAGGTCGTAGAGGCGCTCGGCGGGTATGGCGTTGCTACCGGCCTGACCGTCCTCGCAACCTCGACGCAGATTGCGACCGGGTCGGAACTTCTTGATTCCCTGGTGGCTACCGGGGGAATGGAGGGGATGCTTCAGACGGTGCTGTTAGTGACCTGCGCGATGGTTTTCGGCGGAGTGATGATCGGCAGCGGGATGTTGCGTTCCATTACCGAGGCGCTTACGAAGCGCATAAAGACGCCGCGTTCTACTGTCGCCGCCACTGTCGCCAGCGGCCTTGCCCTGAACGGTTATACCGGCGACCAGTATCTGTCGATTATCCTGTCGTCAAACATGTTCCGCCCGATGTACGAGCGCAACGCCCTGGAGAGCCGCCTGTTGAGCCGCACGGTCGAGGATTCCGTGTCTGTAACCTCCGTGCTGATTCCCTGGAACTCTTGCGGCCTTACCCAGGCCACGGTGCTCGGAGTGGCCACTCTGACCTATCTCCCTTACTGCGTGTTCAATATCGTAAGCCCGCTTATGTCGCTCGGTATGGCCTGGGCGGGGATACGCATACGCCGCACGATGCCGGGCCACGCCTGAACCCTTTTGAGTTTTGAGGGGAATTGAGTACTTTTGTGGAAAAGAAAAAGCTCCCCTATGCCTAATACGCCGCCAGCCCATCCGCAGTTCGCGGAGGTGCTTCTGCCTCTCCCGCTGCACACGACCTTCACTTACCGCATCCCTGACGAATTTCGGGGAAGGGTGGGGGCCGGGTTCCGCGTGGTCGTTCCCTTCGGTCTGAACAAGTTTTATACGGGTATCGTTGTCGGTTTCCCGACCTCCGCGCCGGAGGGGTTCGACATAAAGGAAATCGCCGTAGTCCCCGATGCCGCGCCTGTCGTGCGCCATCCGCAGGTCAAGTTCTGGGAATGGCTCGCCGACTATTATCTGTGCGCGCCGGGGGAGGTCTTCAAGGCCGCTGTACCCGCCGGACTGAAGGTTGAGAGCGAGACGTTTGTCGAAATCAATCCTGATTACGATATTTCGGAAATGCCCCTGGCCGACGACCGCGAGGCGGCGATTTACCAATTGCTCGACCACGAAGGCCACCTCAAGGTTGAGCGGATGGTAAAGGAACTAAAGGATTTCAAGGGGGTTCCCGCCGCCGTTAACCGTATGATCAGCCGCGGCGTGCTGATTATCTCCGAGAAGCTGGTCGAGCGTTACCGCACCCTCCGCGTCGCGCACGTGCGGGTCGCCGGTGGACGCGAGGGACTTCCCGCGGCGTTTGCCGCCGTCAGCGGCGCCCGGAAACAGGAAGCGCTCCTGCTGGCCCTGGTGGAACTGTCAGGCATACAGCGCCTCGCCGTTCCCGCGGAGGTCTCGAAAGCCGCGCTTCTGGAGCGTTCGGGGGTATCCCCGACGATACTTTCCGCGGTGGCGAAGAAGGGTGCCGTCGAGATATATAACAAGGAGGTCAACCGCTTTCGTTTCGAGGGTAAGGCTTCAGGGCAGCTTCCACGCCTGTCGGAAGCGCAGGCCGAGGCGCTCGACGCGATTCATCGTTCCTGGCTTGAAAAGGAAGTGACCCTGCTTCGGGGCGTCACCTCCTCGGGCAAGACTGAAATCTACATACACATTATTAATTTCGTGCTCAACCAGGGGCACCAGGTCCTCTACCTCGTGCCCGAAATCGCACTTACAACCCAGTTGACGCGCCGCCTTCAGGAGGTGTTCGGTGAAAAGGTGGTAATCTATCATTCCAAATTCTCCGACAACGAGAGGGTCGACATATGGAAGAAGCTCCTCGCTTCTTCCGAGCCGTGCGTTGTTATCGGGGCGCGCTCATCGGTGTTCCTTCCGTTTGCGAAATTAGGGGCGGTGATTGTCGACGAGGAGCACGAGTCGAGTTTCAAGCAGTACGAGCCGGCACCGCGCTACAACGCCCGCGACGCGGCTATGGTGCTCGCACGGATGCACGGGGCGCGAACCCTCCTCGGAACCGCGACCCCCTCCGTCGAGACCTACTGGAAGGCTCTTAACGGAAAGTTCGGCCTCGTGGAGCTGCTGACGCGCTACGGTGATGTCAGCCTCCCGCGGATTGAGGTGGTCGACATGCTCGAAGCGCGCAAGGCGAAGGCAACCCGCGGCGCCCTCGGTCTGCGCACGATAAAACTTATTCGCGAAAGTATCACCAAAGGTTCCCAGGCGATTCTTTTCCAGAACCGGCGCGGGTATGCCCCGGTTGCCCGTTGCAAGCAGTGCGCCTGGACCCCGCGGTGCTCCGCATGCGACGTCGCCCTGACCTATCATCGCGCGATACGGCAGCTCCAGTGCCACTACTGCGGGGCGCTGTACCCCCTCCCGCAGGTATGCCCCCAGTGCAAGGAACCCGCCATAGAGGTGCTCGGCTACGGCACAGAGCGCGTCGAGGAGGAGCTTGCCGAGATATTTCCCGAGGCTAAGGCCCTGCGGATGGACCTCGACTCGACCCGCAACAAGGATTCATACGAGAAAATAATCGACGACTTCTCCCGCCGCAAGGCGCAGATGCTCGTCGGGACGCAGATGGTTACGAAAGGGCTTGATTTCGAGGGGGTGGAGACCGTGGCCGTCGTCAGCGCCGACACTCTGATTAACTTTCCCGATTTTCGTGCCGCCGAGCGGGCGTTCAATATGCTCGAACAGGTTTCGGGGCGCGCCGGGCGCCGCGAGGAGACCCCCGGGCGAGTGGTAATCCAGACCTCGCAGCCCGACCATCCCGTGCTCCGTTTCGTGAAGGCCCACGACTACGAGGGATTCTACAACCGCGAAATCGAGGAACGCCGCCGCTACTTCTATCCCCCCTTCTCACGGGTTGTAAACCTGTATCTCAAACACCGCGATCCCGCCGCTCTCCGCGCCATCGCGCAGCGCTATGCCGACACCCTCCGCCAACTGCTCGGCAGCCGCGTCTACGGACCCGAGGAGCCCCCCGTCGGCCGCGTGCAGAACCTCTACATCCGCAAAATCATGTTGAAAATCGAGCCGGATGCCTCCATGGCGAAAGTCAAGGACCTCCTCCGCTCCACCTACACCCGCCTCCACTCCCTCCCCGACATGAAATCCACCCTCATCTACTACGACGTCGACCCCCAATAGCCTTAGTAGCCGCGGAGCTGGCGGCGGGTGGCGGACATTTTCTCCTTGATGCCGCCGGAGGCGAGGAAGTCGCGCTCGACACGGCGTAGGACGGCGGACAGCATTGTGTCAAGCTGGCGGCATTGCGTCAGCATGATGTTGGCGATGGTTTCGGCGGAGCGCTCGGAACATTTTTTGACGAATGTGGCAGGGTCGTTGTCCGCCTTGCAGTAACGGCGCGTCTGGCGAGTGCGTGGATCGGTAGGCGCCCAGGTTTCCAGTCCGTTTTGTCTGAGAAAGTCGCCATAGTCCTCTAATAATTCCCTCAGAGAGCCTTTCGCTACTCCGAGCAGCTTTATACACAATTCTACGGATACCGCCCCATCGGTAACTCCTTCTACGATGTTTTGCTTGCAAGAGCGGGCCGCCTGGCGCATTTGCTCCTCGGTCTTTTTGCTGTATGTCATATGGCGGCGTACGAACAGCTCGGTCACGTCGGAGACGATGACCGACTTGCGGTAGACGTTCCAGTTGGAGAAGTCGCCGGCTTGCCGCAGAAAACCGGGATTGTTCGGAGCAGCCATAAAAGAATAATTTTGAAGGTTAGAAATAAATTAGTATAAGAATTATAAGAATTATAAGAATTATAAGAATTATAAGAATTATAAGAATTATAATGAATTTAAAAATAATAAGGCGTTAGTGGCGGGAGAGGGATGCGATGCGCAGGAGGTAGGAGCGGCGGAGGGTGTTGTATTCGATGAGGGCTTCGCGGAAGAAGTTTACTTCGCGGAGGTAGTCCAGGAGGGATAGCTCGCCGCCGTCGAGGGCGCGGCGCAGAAGGCGCAGGTTGTCGGCGTTTTCTACCGCGGGGCCCATGTCGCGCATCTGCGCTGCCAGCGATTCCGCCGCGATGTAGTCGGCCTTCAATTCTGCTTCCAGTTCGTATTCGAGCTGGCGGGCGGTATTCTCCGCGGCAAGCAGTCCGGCTTTTGACGCGAGCGATGTCTGGCGCCGGGAATAGAATGGAAGCCCGATACCGACGGCGAAGCCGTTGAAATGCGTGCCGTCCTCAAACGCGTGGCGGTAGCCGAGCGAGAAAGAGGGATAGCGTCCCGCGGCCGCTACTGAGGCGTTGGCTTCGGCGACTTTCCCCTGCGCAGCGATAATCTTGGCGTGGGAGCAGGTCATCGCTTCGTGAAGATATTCCTCATAGGGTTCGAGGGTCCACAGCGGGTATTCCGTGAAAGAGTCCGCCGCAGGGCGTTCTGCCTCAGGCACAGCGATGAACGTCTCCGTTATGAGCCTCTGTTCCTCCGCTTCGGCGGCATTCAGCGCCGCTTTTGCCCGGGCCGCCTCGACCCTCAGTTTGTTGACGTCGAGAATCGTTGTCTCCCCCTTTTCCCAGGCGAGGAGGTATCTGGCGAGCAGCTCGTCCATCGACGACGAGATGTCGCGCAGAATAGCGGCCTCTTTCCCGGTGGAGATTATTTCAATCAGGGCGCAGCGGGTTTCGTAGCGCGCTTCGTGGAGCATCTCGTCGTACTCGGCGCTGTTGAACTCGGCGAGCGCGGCGGCGGCTCGTCGGCGGGCACGGTATGCTCCGGGCCAGTCGAACCCCTGCGTCAGCCCCACGCTCCAGCGGTTCTTGCCGCCCCCCTGCGGGAAGAGGAGTTCCCCCTCGACCTCGGGGTCGGAGAGCATGTTCGCGGCGCGTGCCTCAGCGACCTGCGCCGAGCGGTTGTAGAGTTCGGATTTCAGACCGTGGTTGTATTTCACAACCAAGTTCACGGTCGGCTCGAAGTCGGTCGCCGCCACGGTTGTCGCGAAGGCGGCGAATATGGTAAGAGGAATCAGGAATTTCATATCGGTTAGGAGTGTTTGCGGGATTTCTTACCGGCAATCATCCGGTACAGTACCGGGACTACGAAAATATTCAGGGTGGTCGACGAAATCAGGCCGCCGAGGATTACCACGGCGAGGGGGCTTTGAATCTCGTTACCGGGAACCTGCGAGCGGAGAGCCAGGGGGATAAGTGCGAGTGCCGATGTCAGCGCCGTCATTATGATCGGGGTCAGGCGGTCTACGGAGCCGACCGCGATGCGACGGTCAAGGTCCATACCCTCCCGCTCAAGCTGGTTGTAATGCGAAATCAGCAGCATTCCGTTGCGGGTAGCGATACCGAGAAGCGATATGAAGCCGATAATGGCGGGAATGTTCAGCTCGCTTCGGGTGGCGACGAGAATCAGCACGCCTCCTATCATCGCGAGCGGCATATTGACGAGAATCACCAGCGACTCCTTCAGGTCGCGGAACTCGCCGTAAAGCAGCATGAATATGATAAGCAGGGCGAGAATCGAAGTCAGGCCGAGGGTGCGCGACGCGGCGGCCTCGCTCTCGAACTGTCCGCCGTAAGTTACGAAATACCCTTCCGGCATCTCTACTTCCTCAGCTACTTTTTTCGACAGCTCGTTGACCGCCCCGCGCAGGTCGCGCCCGTCGACGTTGGCCGAAACGACCAGCCGGCGGCTGACGTTTTCGCGGTTGATAGTGTTAGGGCCGGAGGCGCTCCGAATATCGGCGACATACGACAAGGGTATCTTTCCCTCATTCGAGTCAATCATCATCGAAGCGATTCGATCGCGTGACGTGCGTGACGCGTCGTCGAATTTCACCGTTATGTCATAGGGGAGCCCGTCCTCGTAGACCTGCGAGACAGCCTCGCCTGCGAGCGCGACATTTACGAAACGGGTGAAATCGCTCATCGTTATGCCGTAGCGGGCGAGCATCGCGCGGCGGGGTACTATGTCGAGCTGCGGCCGCTCGGTCTGCTGCTCGATATTGACGTCGGTCATGCCCGGCACTTCCCGTGCGATTTCCTGAATCCGACGCCCGACGGCGTAGAGGCGGTTGAGGTCGTCGCCGAAAAGCTTAACCGCGATCTGCGCCTCGGTGCCGGAGAGCATGGCGTCCATGCGGTGGGAAATCGGCTGCCCTATTTCGACCATCACGCCGGGAATCGCCGTCAGCCTGGCGCGTATGTCGCGGACCATCGCGCCACGCGAGCGGTCTTTCAGCTCATAGGGAACCTCCATTTCCGAGGAGTTGACCCCCTGGGAGTGCTCGTCAAGTTCTGCTCGGCCGGTCTTGCGGGCAACGGTGCGCACTTCGGGTACCTCAAGGAGGATTTCTTCGGCCAGACGTCCTATGCGGTCGCTCTCCTCCAGCGAGATGCCGGGAAGGGCGGCGAGGTTGATGGTCATGGACCCTTCGTTGAACGGAGGGAGGAATCCGCGGCCGAGAGTGAAGAAAAGACCAAGTGATGCGAGGAACAGCGCGCCCGTTGAGATGAGTACCGCGCGCCCGTGAGCCAGGCACCATGACAGTCCGTTTTCGTAATGCTTTTTCAGCCATGCCGTCAGTCTCGGCTCCTTGCCGAGCGAGCCGAGCGCCTTATCCGAGCCGAGCAGATAGGAGCAGAGCACCGGGGTCAGCGTAAGGGCCACGACTGTCGATGCTGCGAGGGCGACGATAAACGACACACCGAGGGGGATAAGCATGCGCCCCTCCATACCGTGAAGGAAGAACAGCGGCATGAAGCTCGCGACAATAATCAGCGAGGAGTTGAAAATCGGCATTCGGACCTCTTTCGATGCCTCGAAAACCACTTTCACCGTCGACTGACGTTCCCCCTCCGGGAGCGCCCGGTTGGCCCTCAGGCGCTTGTAGACGTTTTCCACATCGACAATCGCGTCATCGACCAAAGAGCCAATCGCTATCGCTATACCGCCGAGGCTCATCGTGTTGATGCTGACCCCCATGAGATGCAGGATTATGACCGCGACCAGTATCGACATCGGAAGCGCGATGAGGGAAATCAGCGTCGTGCGGAGGTTCATCAGGAAGAAGAACAGCACTATGATTACCATCAGCGCCCCTTCGAGAAGCGATTCCTGGAGGTTCGATATGGAGTTGGCTATGAAATCGCTCTGTCGGAATATGTCTGTTGTCACCTCGACACCCTGAGGGAGGGCGCCTCGCAGTTGTTCAAGCTCGCGGTCTATGCGCTCGGTGAGGTCGATGGTCCCGACAGCGGGTTGCTTGGTGACGGTCAGCAGAACCGCGGGCTTTGTTGCCACGGATGCTGTGCCTATTTTCGGAGCCTTGCTACCCGTCGTTACTGTCGCGATGTCCGAGAGGGTCACCACGCCGTTGCCGTCGGAGCGCACGACCGCGGCCGCGAGTTCGTTTATGTCGGAGGTGTTGGCCGTCCCCTTGATGATATACTCGTTGCCGTATTCGTAGAGCACCCCTCCGGCGGCGTTGCGGTTTACGTCGGTCGCCGCGGCAATCGCCTCGTCGAGCGTGATTCCGTGGCGCCGCATCTTCTCCGGGGAGAGCAATACCTGGTATTCCCTGACGTCTCCTCCGATTACGGATACCTGCGAGACCCCTCCGAGGGCGAGCAGACGCGGCCGGATCACGCGGTCGGCGAGAGTGCGCAGCCTCTCCTGCGACACAGAGTCGGAGGTCAGGCCGATAATCATTATCTCTCCCATAATCGATGACTGCGGCCCGAGCACCGGCGCGTCGACTCCCGGGGGTAGCTGCGATTCGAGTCCGTCGAGATGTTCGGAGACAATCTGGCGGGCGCGGTAGATTTCCGTGTCCCAGTCAAACTCTATGGAGACTACCGAGAAGCCGGGAGCGGAGGAGGAACGTACGCGGCGCACTCCCGTGGCCCCGTTGACAGCCGTCTCAATAGGGAAGGTGACGAGTTTTTCTACCTCTTCCGGGGCCAGGCCCGGAGCCTCGGTCATGACCACGACCGTCGGGGCGTTGAGGTCGGGAAATATGTCTACTTCCGTGCGTAGGAGCGCGACGCACCCCGCCGCGAGTATCAGCCCGGCAAGAACCAGGGTTATCACTCTGTTGTAGAGCGACAGCTTTATGATTTTGTTTAGCATGATGGGGGAGCGGGTTTAATGGGAATGGGTGTGTCCTTCCGGTTTGACGTCGGCCGTTTCCGCGAGGCGTACGAACGTTACTCCGTCGGCTACGAACCGTTCGCCGGGCTTGAGGCCGGAAAGAATCTCTACGCGGTGGCCGTCGTTGCTCCCCGCGGTTACCGGGCGTTTCAGGTACGCGCCGGGATGCGCTTCGACGTAAACGAACAACTGTCCCTGCTGTTCGCTGAGGGCCGATACGGGAACTGTCAGCGCGTCCCCTTTCCCCGCTCCGCGGAGATACACCTCGCAGAACGCCCCGCTGACAACGGAGCCGTCGCTGTCGAAATCAAAGTACAGGGGGATGTATCCGGCTGATGCCGAGGCGTAGGGGTCTCCGGCGACGCGGCGGCCGTTCAGCTTGTCGAGGTCTATGGTCTCCGAGGAATAAGAGGGGCGGAATGACGCGCCGCTGATATTGGCGGCCGCCGAAGCCTTCCCCTCCGGGAGGTCGGCCCGCAGGGTCATTCTTCCCGAGCCTGAGATTTCGGCGACAGGCTGCCCGGCTTCGACAAACTGTCCCTGCCCGACGAGCAGCTTGGTTATAGTCCCGGAGCTGACTGCCGTGGCCGCGCTTCCGGCTCCCGATGCGCCGCTCCCCGCTGCCACCCGGGCCTCGTCGTAGCGCTGCCGGGCGGCGTTGTAGTCGCGGGTGGAGACGATTCCCTCGGCGTGGAGGGGCGTTAAGCGGTCCAGTTCCCGCTTGGCGGCTTCGAGGGCCACTCGGGCGCTTTCGTTAGCGTCACCTCCGGCCATCCCTTTCGCCGAGACGGTAGCGACAGTCTGCCCTTTCGCGACTTTCGCACCGGGGGCGATTCCTCCGGCAAGCCGCACGATTCCGGCCGACTTTGCCGCGACAACTGATGTTTCGGAGGGGGAGGGTAGAATCTGCCCCGAAACCACTATTACCTCGGCGAAGGGAGCCTTTTCAGCCGTAGCGACGCGTACTCCGAAGCGTTCACCCTTTTCAGGAGAAAGCTCGATTTCCCCTTCGTGGGTATCTGCGGATTCGTGACTGTGCCCCGGCTCTTCAGCTTCGTGGTCGTGATTCTCGGCTTCGTGGTCGTGGCCGTGGTTGTGGGCAAGCTCTTCGCGCCCCGAATCGGAGCGACAGCTTCCCAGCGAAATGGCGGCGGTAAGCGCCGCCGCGATGCAAGCGTAACTCAGTTTCATACAACAAAGTTACGGCTTACCGCCGAGGCCGCCAAAAAATCCCATAATTGTGCAACAGCGCCGGGAACAATTACAACGTTTCCTCTCCGGGGAGTTTCTTGAGGTTCGGCAGAAGGGCGGCCACGAGGCCGAGAAGCGGGGTATATGCGCAGAAATTGTAGACCGCGTCGATGCCGTATGTGTCGGCGAACTCTCCCAGTATGGCCGACGCTACTCCCGCTACCCCGAACGCGAAGCCGAAGAACAGCCCTGAAACGAGCCCGAGCTTGTTAGGAAGCAGCTCCTGCGAATACAGCAGTATGGCCGGGAACGCCGAGGAGAGCATGAATCCGACGCAGAAGCTGAGCGCGACCGTCAGCGCCAGGCCGCAGTGGGGCATAAGGAGGCTGAACGGAGCAGTCCCGAGAATCGAGGCCCAGATGACGGGTTTGCGGCCGTAGCGGTCGCCAATCGGGCCTCCGACGAGGGTTCCCGCCGCGGTAGCCACGAGGAAAACGAACAGGAAAATCTGCGACATCCTGATGGTCACGCCGAACCGTTCTATCAGGTAGAACGTGTAATAGTTGGTGAGGCACGCCATATAGATGTATTTCGAGAAAATCAGCACCATCAGCACGCATATGACGAACACAGTGCGCTTAGGGGAGAGGGGGAGCTTCCTATGACCTACATCGCCCCTCGCTCCGGTACCGTTGGCTTTCAGGTAGCCGGAGTACCACCGGCATATGCGTCGCATCGCGTAGAACGCCATGGCCGAGACAATCAGAAACCAAGCCACGTAACCGCGGCCGTTGGGAGCCACGATCAGTGCCACAAGCAAGGGGCCGATTGACGTGCCGAAGTTGCCGCCGACCTGGAAAATCGACTGGGCGAGGCCGCGGCGCCCGTGGCTCGCGAGGGAGGTTATGCGCGAGGCTTCGGGATGTAGGGTGGATGAGCCGACACCAACGAGAAACACGGCGACGAGCACCATTGGCAGTGATGCCGCGTAGGCGAAAAGCAGTATGCCCAGGGTCGTGAACACCATACCCATCGGAAGGCTCCATACGAATGGCCGGCGGTCGAACGCGAGCCCGACGAGGGGCTGGAACACTGAGGCAGCGATCTGGTAGACAAGCGTTATGAGGCCTATTTCCCCGAACGACAGCGAGAGGTCCTCTTTCAGCATCGGATAGACCGCTGAGACCACGGATTGAAGAAGGTCATTGAAACAGTGTACGGCGCATAGCGCCATAAGTACCGGGAAGGTGGCTTCTCCCGCGATGGTTTTCAGTTTCTGTGCTATCGTGCTCATGCGTTTTTGTTTTTCAGAGCGCGAAGTTACCCATTTCCACCGAGACAACAAAAGACCGTCCCCGCTACCCGAGCCGCAAGGCAGAGGATGGCGGGGACGTTATTCTTAGTACGCTTGAGATTAGTCGATCTGGATAACCAGGTAGTTCGACTTGTTCCAGAACGCGGCGGGATCTGTGATTTTCAGAATCTTCTGGCCGGACGCGTCTTCGTCAATCTGGTAAGAGTTCTTTGGCTGCTGGGTCATCACCTTGCCTTTCTTCGAGTGCAGGGGGATGGTTGTCAGAGTGCGTTTGTCAGCTTTCAGGAAGGCGTTTACCTGGAAGTCCTCGGGAAGGACTTTTGTCTTGCGGAGGAATCCGCCCTCGATAATCTTCGCCTCTTTGAGTTCCTTGTTGGAGCCGACGACGTAGTAGCAGGTGTTCAGCTCGTTGGTAAGCTTAACAGCCTCTTCCTGGGCCATGTCCTTAGCCTCGGTTACGTCCTTGACGGCGGTGTTGAGCGAGTCGGTGGTCGCTGTGAGGCGTTCGATATTGATGTTGGCCTGGGCGAGTTCGCCGCGGAGACCTTCGATAGTGCCTTCCTGGTCGGCAATCTGCTTTTTGAGGGTTTCGATGGTGCGCTGGAGAGTCTTGTTGTTACTGTCGGAGGCGTTTAATCTCTTCTCAAGTTCTGCCAGACGCTCGCGGCGCTGCTGGAGTGTCTGCTGGATAGCCATCATGTCGTCGCGGATCTGCTGTCGGCGGTCTTTGGATTCGGTGGTGAGGTCGCCGGTGGAGGCGAGGATATTCTCGAGCTGCTTGATTTGGGCCATCCCCTCGGAAATATCGCTGACGAGGTTCAGAAGCGAGTCCTGGTTTGCCAGGGCGACTTGAAGCGAGTCCGATGCTGTCGGCGCGTGGCCGGCTCCCTCATAGGTGTTCTTTTTGGAGTCGCACGCGGTAGCGCCTATGGCGAGTGCGGCAAGCAGGGTGTAGGTTAGCTTTTTCATAAATAAATAGTTGAAATGTTCTGAATTAGCTGTTATTCGTTGTCCGCGTCGTCGGCGCGGTATTTGTTTTTGTGGACTCTCGGTCCGGCGGACTTCTCCGTTTTGCCCGACACAACAATAACGATTTCCCCTTTCGGATTGTTCGCGGAAAAATATTCGGCGAGTTCCCCCAGGGTGCCGTTGTGGGTTGTGTTATGGAGCTTGGAGATTTCGCGGGATACCGATGCGGGGCGTTCCGGGCCGCAGGCCGCCGCCAGTTCGGCGAGGGTGCGGGCCAGTCGCAGCGGCGACTCGTAGATGATAAAGGTGCGCGTCTCTTCTGCCAGTTCGCCCAGGCGGGACGCCCTTCCTTTCTTGGGGGGGAGGAACCCCTCGAAGGTGAAGCGGTCGCAGGGGAGTCCGGAATTTACCAGGGCGGGGACGAAGGCAGTCGGCCCGGGGAGGGTTTCGACCTCGATGTCGTTTTCCCGGCAGGCCCTGACGAGCAGGAAGCCGGGATCGGAAATGGCGGGGGTTCCCGCGTCGGATACGAGCGCTATGGTTTCTCCCGCTTTCAGCTTTTCGAGGAAGGGAGTGGTCGCGGTGTGCTCGTTGAATTTGTGGTACGACTGCATCGGGGTCGTGATACCGAAATGGCGTGTCACGACCGAGGAGGTGCGCGTGTCCTCCGCCAGAATCAGCGAGGCCTGGCGAAGCGTCTCGACCGCGCGGGGCGCCATGTCGCCGAGGTTTCCGACAGGGGTCGGCACAACGAAAAGTTTTCCGCTCATATTCTTGCTGTTAGATTTCAAAAAGACCGCTTATGACAGCCAGGAACTCTTTCGCCTCAGGGCGTTTGGGGTCTATCGCGTAGTTGTTTATGAGTATCTCGCGGGCCTGGGAGGCTGACGAGCATCTGCCGACATCCTCCAGCGCCCGGTCGAAAAGCACCTGCGACCCTTGGAACAGCTCGCGCCTGAACAGGAAAAGGTCGTTGAGCGAGAACATGCGGCGCAGTTCGGCGGCCACAAGTCCCGGAGCGTCTGCTTCCGCTTCAGGTTCTGGCTCGGCTACCGGCTCTGGTTCAGGTTCGACTGAGGGTTCAAGGTCGACCGAAGGCACGGGTATGGGTTCCGGTTCGGGTTCCGGGGACGCCTCAGGCTCCGGTTCGGGGATCTCCTCGGCGGGAGCCTCTTCCGTGATGTCGGGCATTGTCGCGGCCAGCTCCGCGAGGCGTATGATGTCGAGTTTCGTTTTCGGCAGCAACCCTTCGCTGTCGTTGTCCTTCGCGACGAGCAGTTGCTCGGCAATCTCTGCCGCGAGGTTTATCATTTCTGTCAAAACCATAGCTTTGTCGTTGTTTAGGAGAAAGTATTTAAGAGAAAGTTCTGGATAGCTTTGCGTACTTCGGCCGACGGGCAGAAATACCCGTTGACCATTACCACCACGGCGTGGGTCGGGGTGCCGTCGTTGTCAATCTTATATCCGGCGTAGCAGAGCACACCCATCATGCTGCCGCTTTTAAGGGCCAGCTTCCCTTCGAGCCGAGTGCCGCGGAGGAGTTTCTTGACCGTGCCGTCCCTTCCGGCGAGAGGGAACAGCGCCGCGTATCTCGCCGCATCGGGGCGCCCAGCCATTTTGGCGAGCAGGAGTGACAGGAACCTCGCGGAGAAGCGGTCGTTGCGCGACAGGCCGCTCCCGTCGAACAGCCCGACGCTCGAAGTGTCGAGGCCGAGACCGCCGAGCAGCTCTTTCTCCCTCGTCAGGGAGGCTTTCAGCGAGCCGCCTGGAGCGAGCGCCCGCAGCATTGCTTCCGCGAAAAGATTGTCGCTTTTGACCATCATGCGCGAGAGAATCTCGTCGAAACAGGCCGACTTATGCGCGGCGAGGGGGAGCAGGCTGTCGGCCAGCGGGGGCTCTTCCTCGCCCCATTCGACCGTTATCCCGCGCCGTCCCAGCTCGCTTTCGACCTCCGCGGCGAAAGCCTCCGGCGGATCGGGCAGAGCCTTGTCGGTGCCGCGGGTGTTGCCGTTATAGTTGATGGCGTACAGCCCCGCGCCGTAGCTCCATTCCGCGTCACCGATTTCCCAGCGGGAGTTCGGCCCTTGCGAGGGGACCCATGAGCAGTCGGGAAATATCGAGCCGGTTACCTTGCGGACGCCGAGCCGGCATAGCGCGGAGGCGATGCTGTCGGTCAGGCCCGTGCCCCGGGGGAAGGAGGGTAGGGAAGTAGTCGGGTCCCCTTTCCCCGCGATTACAACGGAGCCGTTGAGTACGTCGCCGTCAATCGAGCCTGAGATGAAGGCCGGGGTCTCGAAACTGTTGTCGACGAGTCCGGCGGCGAAAACCGATGCCGCGGTGACGCATTTCGTAATCGAGGCGGGGGTTAGGGCTGTCTCGGGGTTGACGCTGACCGTCTCGCGGCCGGTCGAGAGGTCGCGCACCACGATCCCTACCTGCGCCGCCTCGCGGCCCCGGAAGGAAAGCCCCTGAGCCGTCGCCGCGAAGGCGGCCACAAGCAGCCCCGCGGCGAGCAGGCCGCGCCGTATGCCGGCTCCTCGTCGTCCGCTGTACGGTATGGCTGAATATGTTTTTTCTTTGCCCATGTTTTTTGAACAACGAAATTAGCAAAATAGCTGCCGACGGCCAAGAGAACGCGCCTAAAATTCGCCAAAACACCCCTTTTCCCCATAAAACTATGCGGGTATGAACTTTTTTTACTAACTTCGCACAAATTTTTCAACGTAGATTATGGGAAGCAAAACCCGAGAGAAGCTTATCGAGGTCGCCCGACAGCTCTTCGCCCGCAAGGGGGTGGAGAACACGACTATGCTCGACATCGCCAATGCTTCCGACAAGGGAAGGCGCACCATCTACACATATTTTAAAAATAAGAAGGAGATTCACCAGGCCGTTATCGAGCGCGAGAGCGAACAGCTCGTAAGCCGCGAGCGGAGCATTATCAGCAACGACGCTTCGGCCGCCGAGCGCCTTTCCGAACTTCTGCACACCCGTGCCGACATTGTCGCAGGCCAGGTCGGATGGCAGCTCCCAGAGTCGATTCCCGACCTGCTGAAGCTCGATTTCCGCCGCTCCGGCAAGACCAAGCGTCTCGCCGCCAGGAAGGAGATGCAGATTCTCCGCGAGATTCTCCACGAAGGGGTCGCCTCCGGCGAGTTCAGCCGCGAACAGGCCCGCAGGGCCGAGAGCGCGGCCGTCGTACTCCTCCTCGGAATCGAAAGCCCGCTGACCCAGCAGGCTCTCGAGAACCTCGGCCTCGACCGCCAGCGCGTCCAGGACCAGACTATCGAGTTCGTCATCGAGGCGCTCCGGCAGCAACCATCATCTCCCCGACAATAAAGAACATTCAACATCAATTTCATAACATAAACCCTATGAAACTTCTCGAAGGAAAGACTGCCCTCATAACCGGCGCCGCCCGCGGCATCGGTAAGGAAATCGCCCTGCGCTTTGCCGCCGAAGGGGCCAACATAGCGTTCACCGACCTCGTAATCGACGAGAACGGCAAAAAGACCGAAGAAGAAATCGCCGCTCTCGGCGTTAAGGCCAAAGGCTACGCTTCCAACGCCGCCGATTTCGCCCAGACCGAAGAGGTCGTGAAGGAAATCCACAAGGATTTCGGCTCAATCGACATCCTGGTGAACAACGCCGGTATCACGAAGGACGGCCTTATGATGCGTATGACCGAGGCCCAGTGGGACGCCGTTATCGCCGTTAACCTCAAAGGCGCCTTCAACTTCATCCACGCCGTGCTCCCCATTATGCTCCGCCAGAAGCACGGCTCGATTATCAATATGGCATCCGTCGTTGGCGTTCACGGCAACGCCGGCCAGTCGAACTATGCCGCCTCCAAGGCCGGCATGATCGCCCTCGCCAAGAGTATCGCCCAGGAGGTAGGCTCGCGCAACATCCGCGCCAACGCCATCGCCCCCGGTTTCATCGACACCGCGATGACCGCCGCCCTCCCCGAGGAAATCCGCAAGGACTGGATTCAGAAAATCCCCCTGCGCCGCGGCGGAACGGTCGACGATATCGCCAATGTCGCTACGTTCCTCGCTTCCGATATGTCGAGCTACGTTACCGGCCAGGTTATCCAGGTCGACGGCGGCATGAACATGTAATCCCCGCGTAATAAACGGCAAAATAAGAAAAAGAGGCTTCCCGGAGCCTCTTTTTTTGTGGAAATTCGCTAATTTCGCGGTAGTTAATACCTAATCTGATATCCTATAATTCACCGTATGAAAAAGTGTTTGCTAAGTGCGGCGCTTGTTTCCGCGATGGGGCTTTCCGCTTTTGGTGCCCCGCAGGCCGAGTACCTCAACCGAGGTGTCGTGGCCTTGAAGAGCGGCGACGGCGTTTTCGTTTCGTGGCGTTCCCTCGTCACTGACGACGCGTCAACTACCTTTGACATTTATCGCGACGGGGTCAAAATCAATGACGCCCCGGTTTCGCGCGTTACTAACTTTACCGACGCGGCCGGAACCGCTGGAGCTACCTACGAGGTGCGCGCTGTCGCCGGAGGGAAGGTATTCGATTCCGGCACCTGCGCCGCCTGGGAGACCCCCTACTTCAAGGTCCATCTCGACCGTCCGCGAGGCGGGACGGTTGGCCCGGTAGGGAATGGCAGCTCATACGAATACACGCCCGACGACGTGTCTGTCGGGGATGTCGACGGCGACGGTGTCTACGAGCTGTTTGTCAAATGGATGCCGACCGATGCCAAGGACAGCGCCTCAAAGGGTTTTACCGGCCCGACGATTATCGATTGCTACAAGCTCGACGGCACGCGCCTGTGGCGCGTGAACCTGGGCCACAATATCCGTTCCGGCAACCATTACACGCAGTTCATGGTCTATGACTTCGATGGCGACGGCTCTGCCGAGATGATGTGCAAGACCGCTCCCGGAACCAAGGACGGCAAGGGGAACTGGGTGCTCCTCGGCGACGACAAGGAGACCGACGACTACCGGATGTACGAGGACAATCCCTCGAAGATTTTCGGCCACGTCCGCGGCGGCTCGGAATACCTGACCGTGTTCAGTGGCAAGACGGGCGAGGCCCTCAGCACCATCCCCTACAAGCCGGCCTATGATTATGTGGACACCGGCACTTGGGGCGACAACTACTGCAACCGTTCTGACCGCTATCTGGCGGGAGTGGCTTATCTTGACGGGGAACGCCCCTCGGCGATTTTCGCCCGCGGTTACTACCGCTGCGCTTTCGTCTGGGCGGTGAACTACCGCGACGGGGAGCTGAAGGAAGTGTGGTTCCACGAGTCCAAGGTCAAGGACAAGGGACTGTGGGGCGAAGGTGCCCATGCCCTTACCGTCGGCGATGTCGACTTCGACGGCAAGGATGAGATTATCTATGGCGCCGGCGCTCTCGACGACGACGGCAAGCTCCTCTACCGCACAAATCCGGGCGGCAACGATGGGCACGGCGACGCTCTCCACCTGGCGAAGATGCTCCCCGACCGCGAGGGGCTTCAGGTGTTCATGCCTCATGAATCAAAAGCCGCGTCCTATCCCTTCGATACCGAGATGCGCGACGCCCGTACCGGCGAAATCATATTCATGAAGCCGCAGAGCGGCAAGGACATAGGCCGCGGGATCGCCGCGAACGTGTCCCCGAATTTCCCCGGCTACGAGTACTGGGCGGCCAGCGACGCTTCGGTCTACAGCTACGGCAAGGCGATCGCCAACAACCGTCCGGCTATCAACTTCCGAGTCTACTGGGACGGCGACCTGCTTGACGAGCTGCTCGACGGGACCTGGGTAACCAAGCCTGAACCCGACTTCTCGAAAATCAACACTCTGATGGATTTCAGCAAGTGGAGCAACGCTGCCTCCTGCAACGGCACGAAGGCTACCCCGAACCTTTCCGCCGACCTTTTCGGCGACTGGCGCGAGGAGGTGATTCTCCACGATGGCTCGACTAACAGCGACCTGCTGATTTTCACCACCGCGATTCCTACCGACTACAAGCTCGACTGCCTGATGCAGGACCACCAGTACCGCATGGCGATTGCCTGGCAGAACACGGCCTATAACCAGCCGCCACATCTGAGCTATTCTCCCGAGGACCGCTTCGAGACCCGAGCCGCCCTGATGCTGAGTGAGGGTGCTTCGGCGCAGCTTGTCGACTTCGGCGCGGCGATAGAGCCGGTTGTTGTCAAGGCGCTCCGCGCGACCGGAATCACTGCTACCGGCGTACCCGAAGGGCTCTCCTGGACTTTCGACGAGGCAACTCTTACGGGCACTCTCAGCGGCACCCCCGCCGAGGCCGGGGATTATGAGATAACCCTCGCGACTACCGGGGCTGTCGAGGACAAGAACGCCTCGATGGTAATCAAGGTGAAGGTCGCCCGGTCGGTAAAGCTCACCCCGCTGGCTTATTATTCCTGCGACGAGGTAGGGGCGGAACTTAAAAACCATGTAAGCGGTGCGGCCACCCTTGCAGCGGGGAGTGTTCCCGCCGCGTTTGAAGGAAAGAAGGGTGGGGCGCTGAACCTCGACGGCACCGCCTACTATGTGCAGCAGTCTTACCCGGCCATACAGCTCGGCGACCGCGACTTCACCCTCGAGTTCTGGATGAAGTCGGCCGACGATGCCGCCTATATCCTACACAAAGGTTCGCACACCCGCAACGCCGACACCGGCGCTTCCGGCCATTGGATGGGCATCGAGCTTAAAAATGCTGTTCTCTACTTTGCCATTGACGACGACGTTACCAAAAGCCAGGCTTACGTCAAGGAGGCTGACAAGTGGATGGATAACGAGTGGCACCATATGGTTATGGTGCGCGACCACTTTAACGGTCAGCTCTACATCTATGTCGACGGCGAGCGGGTAGCCACCGGTGCCGACAATACCGGCGCTATCGCCGACAACGACGAGGCTTTCGTAATCGGAAACGTCAATGTCAACTTCGACAACACTTTCAACGGCGCTCTCGATGAAATAACCCTCTACGAGGGAGCGATGCCTGCCGAGAAAGTCGCCGAACGTTTCGCGACGACAGGTAAGGATCTCGCATACTTCCCTCTCGACGAGGTAGGAGCGACAACCCCCAACCTCGTGTTCGGAAACGCCGTCGCCGGGGAATCGACTCCTGGAGCGGTTGCCGGAGTAAAGGGTGGAGCAGCTTCCTTCGGCCAGGGTTCCTGCTATACCCAGGAAGCGTATGACGCGATTCAGCTCGGAGAGCAGAGCTTCACCGCACATATGTGGATTAACTCTACTGACGACGATGCGTATATCTTCTTCAAGGGCAGCCACTCCGCCAATGCAGGAACCGGCACCACCGGCCACTGGATCGGCCTCGAGCGCCGCAACGGCTACCTCTGCTTCTCGATTGACGACAACGTTACAAAGACCGACTGCAAGCTCGCTAACGCCAACAGCGCCTTCGACGGCAAATGGCACCACGTTGCCTGCGTGCGCGACGCCGGGCAGAAAATGACGCTTCTTTATATCGACGGAGCTGAAGTCGCCCGCACCGCCAATGTGGCCACCGGCGCGATTGCCGACAACAACGAGCCTCTGCGTCTCGGGATAAGCGATGAGACCTCCCGTCCTTACGAGGGCCTTCTCGACGAGTTCGTAATCACGCCCCGCGCCATGTCGGCCGAGGATGTGTTGGCTGCCTATAAGACGCTTGCCGACAGCGGGCTTGACCGTCCGGCTGCCGACGGCCGGGAAATCCTCGGCTGCATGATTGTCGATGCCCATACCGGCGTCGTGCTGGCGCAGGGCAGCGGCGACTGTCTCGCTGACCTCACCGGCCGCCTCGCTCCCGGTGTCTACCTCGTGGCCCTCACCACCCCCTCCGGCACCGAAGTCTACAAATACCTCAAACGCTAATCCCCTCCCGATTGATTCGGACATATAGGGTCGAAGCCCCCTGATATCAGCCACTATAACATAAGATGTTGTAGCCGAACCGGATTTATGTAGGGATGCGGCGTGCCGCGTTTACAATGCGACCAAGTTATTGCTTGATTTCCAAGCCTGACGCGGCACGCTGCGTCCCTTCATCAGATACATAAGGCCGAAAATCAGGCCGTTATGACATCTCCCTCAAAGAACGAGGCCGGATACCCGATGGTATCCGGCCTCGCCTGTAGGTGCCACATCAAAGGATGCGATGAAACTCCGAATGACAGGATTTGAGATCGTCCAGTCCTTTGTAATCCGCCTGGCATCCCGCGGGATGCTCCCTACGAAGAGGGATGGGGCCCGCCATTGTACTGTACGATTGTCTCGGCATTTCATATATGTTTGATGAGTTTCCCAATCAACTTTGGTGTGGCGTATTTCGTTGGGAACGGAAGCTCGCCTGCGGCGGCTTCGCGGCCCCCTCTCTCGGAGGTCTCTTTGTTTCTATAACGCAAATTTAGCGCTTATCGTTTAAATATGCAAATCACCCCGCGATTTTTTTCCGCTGTTTTTCCGCGCTGCTGAAGGAGCTGTGGTATCCTCTATTATCCCTAATGGGTTTGGCCGGAGGCCATTATTATAGTTACCCCAGGGCATTGCCCGTGGTGATTTTATATTGAGTACATAATACCTTTGGATCTCATTGTGTTATTCCGCATTCTCGTCGCTATCGGCGTATAGTTCACACTGTTTAATGACTATTACAAGTGCTTTTTCTTGTTCCTCAGGCGGGTATTTGTATTTCTTTAGGAGTCGCTTAACCATGCGGCGCATATTGGCGCGGGCTGATTCTTTCTGGCGCCAGTCGATGGTCTTGCTACTGCGTAAAGTTTCTGTCAGTTCCTTTGCCATCGCTACGAGGGTGTCGTTCTCATAGAAATCTTTGACTGCCTGAGGCCGGGTAAGCGCATCGTAGAAAGCCTGTTCCTCTTCGGTCAATCCCAATTCCGAGGCTTGCTCGGCATGAGCTTTAAGCTCCTGAGCCATTGTGAGCAGTTCCTGTATCACCTCCTCGTTGCTGATTAAGCCACGCAAATATTCGGCAAGTCGGGCATCGAGCATCTCGCTGAACTTTTCGGCCTGCGTCACATTCTTTTTGGCGTGTTTGCGGATATGCTGTTCAAGAAGCCTTTTGAGCAGTTCCAGTGCGAGATTCTTCTCTTTCATCTCGGCAATCTCTTTGAGGAATTTTTCATCAAACAGATTGAATTCAGTGCCTTTGGTGTTGAGTATTTCAACTATACCGTCTGCCTTGACTGCAACTTTAAGCAAATTCGTGATTCGCTCATCAATGATTTTGCGAGTGATTTTTTTGTTAGAAGTCAGGCGGACCAACAATGTGCGCACCGCTTCAAAGTATGCTTCCTCAAATTTCTCGGCAGGAGTGAGTACGCTTCGGCATAAAGTCGTAGCTTGTGCAAGGCGTTTGCTTTCGTCTACAAATACCTTCCTGGCGGCATCATATTTTGTAATGTTGCCCTCTGGAAAACCCAGGCGCGGATGACCCCTGGGGCCAGGTTGATTTGACCCCCGAA
>CAJUFH010000043.1 GCA_910585755.1 uncultured Muribaculaceae bacterium
GAATTTCAATAATTTCAAAGTGCTATTATGATTTTTTAGTGGACACTAATGATCTTTGCGGAATAATATAACAATGACAATTGCCTGAATCAGCCATGACGGATAACCAAAAACTCAAAAGAATCATCGCGCGCTTCAACCTCGACACCCCGGCAGGAGAAATCCGCCCGCTTGGCGAGGGCCTGATTAACGACACATATTTCGTAGAGCCGGGGTATGTGCTCCAGCGGATTAACCACCAGGTATTCCGCGATGTGGAGAACCTCCAGCGAAATATCGAGCTTGTAACCGCCCATATCCGTCAAAAGCTGACGGAAGCGGGTGCGGAGGATATTGACCGCCGGGTTCTCAGATTCCGCACGGCTGACAATGGCAAGACTTTCATCGAGGAGGATGGCTGCTATTGGCGTGTATCCGACTTTATCAGTCAGTCAGAAACGCGCTCGGAGGTAACGCCGGAGTCCGCCCGACATGCCGGAGAGGCGTTCGGGAATTTCCAGGCTATGCTGACCGACCTCCCGGAAACTCTCGCGGAAACGATTCCCGACTTTCATAATATGGAGCTGCGATTGCGGCAGCTACGCGACGCGGTAAAGGCTGACGCAGCCGGAAGGTTGACGGAGGTCAGCGGGCTTGTTGCCGAAATCGAGAAACTGGCGGATGAGATGTGCCTGGCCGAACGGCTCCATCGCGAAGGAAAGCTGCCCAAACGGGTGTGCCACTGCGACACGAAGGTCTCCAACATGCTTTTTGACCCGTCGGGGGAACCGCTGTGCGTAATCGACCTCGACACTGTTATGCCGTCGTTCGTGTTCAGCGATTTCGGCGACTTCATGCGCACGGCGGCGAACACCGCCCCGGAGGATGAGCCTGACCTGGATAAAATCGGCTTCGACATGGAAATTTTTAAAGCGTTCGCCCAAGGATATATCAGCGCGACGAGGAATTTCCTAACACCTGTTGAATGCGACCACCTCCCCTACGCTGTAACGCTGTTCCCCTATATGCAGGCAGTGCGGTTCCTGACCGACTATCTGAACGGCGACACCTATTACAAGACGGCCTACCCGGAGCACAACCTCGTCAGGGCTCGCGCGCAGTGGCGCTACTTCGAGCTTACCCGCGAGGCGCTCCCCGCGATGCGGCGCTTCATTACCAGCCTGTGTTCTGGACGAGATTCGGATTTCGGTCAAGCGAAAATCTGAAGGCCACAAATTGTCACCTCGAAATCAACATATCGGATCTGTCGCAAAAATTTGCTACCTTTGCGGTAATACTTTCCGACTTATGGCCGACATATCTTTCGAAAACGAAACATTCGACAAAACCAATCCCGAGTCGATATATGACTTCAGCCGGTTCCTGATCGGCAAGTCTCTCCATTCTCTATTAGGAGAGAAGGCTGTCAACCATAAGCGAAAAGGGAAAGGGGGACTCGGACAAATGGTCGAAGAGCTGTATTTCGGATATGACGTAAACAGCAATCCCGAAGCTGATTTCAAGGAAGCGGGTCTCGAATTAAAGTGTACGCCTCTGTTAAAATCCAAGTCAGATGGTTCATTAAAAATTAAAGAGCGCCTGGTTTGCACGATGATTGACTATTTCGATCTCGCGCAAACTGATTTCAAGCACTCCCATCTTATTGAAAAATGCCGTCTGATGCTTCTGCTGTTTTATCTCCATGTCAGCGGCATTGAAAAATACGACTATCAATTCCTTTTCAGAGTGCTGTGGCAGCTTCCCGACAAGGACCTGCTGCTTATTAAAAAGGATTATGACACGATAGCCTACAAAGTTCGCAGAGGAGAAGCCCATCTGCTTTCCGAAGGAGACACAATCTATCTTGGAGCATGCAGGAAGGGACAGAAAGGAGACTCGCCGCAGTCCCAGCCTTTCTCCGAAGCCAAAGCACTCAAACGAGCATTCAGCCTCAAGCCGAATTACATGCGTTACATTCTTAACCATGTAGTCGAATCAGGGCAAAGCCATTATTCCAACTATACAAGGCCGGAAAAGCCGGAATTTGAACTTGTCAGCCGACAGGAACTGGAAGGAAAGAACTTCGAGTCAATTATAGGAGACCGTTTCACTCCTTTTATCGGGAAAGACTACCTCGAAATCTGTTCGATGCTCGGGATCAAGCCTTACCAGTCGAAAAACAAATACGCGGATGTTGCCGGGTTGATTGCCTCGAACAACGTTAGCAAACGTCTATCCAAGGCTGACGAGTTTGTCAAGTCAGGCATTGAGATGAAGACCATCCGCATCAACGACAAAGGGATGCCTTGCGAAGCGATGTCTTTCAAGAACATTGATTATCAAGAGGTTTTTGACAATGCGGAATGGACTGATTCAGAGTTGTACGAACTATTTACAAACAGATTCTTTTTCGTGGTCCTTGAACCCATAGCGGGAAGAACAATCACAGTCCACAATAACATCAAGAACCGCGACGAGACAGAGCAAGCCTATGCGATAAGCAAAGTGTTCTTTTGGACTATGCCGGCCGATGACCTCGAACTTGCGAGAGAATATTGGGAGAATATAAGAGCGGGAGTTATGGCTAACAAAATCACGGCCGACTCCTTTTGGAATATTTCCGACCGCAAATCATTCCATGTCAGGCCGAAAGCAGGGAAAGGCGCCGACAAGACGCACAACCCCAACGGCGGCACCGCCAACAAGTACTGCTATTGGTTTAACCCGGAATATGTAAAGAAGATTATTGACGATGCAAAAAGAATATAAGGATTTTACAGATAGCAAAATGGAGCTTTGCGAGCCGCTGGCGGCATATAGCCGGAGCTGCAAAACTCCGTCGCTTTTAGCCAGCGAGAAGGTAAGCGCCGAGGCCGGTGACATCCGGGTAATCGAACTCTTCGCCGGTGTCGGAGGATTCAGAATAGGACTGGAAAGAGCTTCCGAACGGTTCAAAACGGTTTGGAACAACCAGTGGGAGCCGTCGACCAAACGGCAGGATGCCTCGGTAATATACTGCCGCCAGTTCGGCGACGCCGGCCATTCCAACGAAGACATAAACACCGTAAGCGTCAATGATATACCTGATGCGGATATGCTTGTAGGAGGGTTTCCGTGTCAGGACTATTCCGTAGCCACCACATTGAAAAATTCGGGCGGCATAGAGGGGAAAAAAGGTGTGCTTTGGTGGCAGATACACCGTATCCTTCGTGATCATAAGACACAGCCCAAATATCTGATGCTGGAAAACGTAGACCGTTTGCTCGGTTCTCCCGCCGTTCAGCGCGGCCGCGATTTCGCAATAATCCTTGCCTCCCTTTCCGATTTGGGCTACATAGTAGAATGGAGGGTGATTAACGCGGCAGAATACGGTATGCCGCAGCGTCGTCGCCGGACTTACATTTTTGCCTTCCGAAAGGATACCCCGATAGCGTCCGATATGCGTGGCGCTGTTGACTGGATAACCTCGGAAGGGATTATGGCTAAGGCGTTTCCGGCTAAAAATCCTGACGATAAAATCTGGGAATTTGACATTGAAGGAGACCTCGCCGAAGTTTCCGCATCTTTTAACAAAGGGAAACGGTTATCACCTTTCAAGAATGCGGGAATTATGACAGACCGGCATGTCTACACTACCGATATGAAACCTGACTACCAAGGACCGGGTGTCACTCTCGGGGAAGTCCTTGTCTCGGATTCGGGAGTACCTTCCGAGTTTTACATCCCTGAAAGCGAGGTTGCGAAATGGGAGTACGCCAAAGGGGGCAAATCGGAAAAAAGAGTCAATAAGGCCACAGGGTTTGAATACAACTATTCCGAAGGGGCTATGGCTTTCCCCGACAGCACGGACAAACCATCGCGCACAATCATCACTGGTGAAGGGGGCGCAGCGCCATCGCGGTTCAAGCATGTCGTAATGACCTCGTCAGGCCGTTATCGCAGACTTGTCCCCGTTGAACTCGAGAGGCTGAATATGTTTCCTGACAACCATACGGCTGGCGCTTCGGATATGCGGAGGGCGTTCCTGATGGGTAACGCACTGGTAACCGGAATAGTCGAACGTATCGGGCTGCAAATAGCGTCCAGAATCTGACCCTCTGCTGGCAGAATCTGACTTATTTCCAATTTGGGTTTTTAGTCGATTTCGATGACGAGGTAGTTGGTCAGGGACCAGAAGAGGGAGGGGTTGGTGATTAGGAGCACTTTGGAGCCGTCGCGGTCGGCCAGTTCGTAGGAGCCGGCGGGATGGTTGGTGTGGATTTTCGCCTTGGAGGAGTAAAGGGGGATTCCCGTCAGGCCGCGCTTGTCGCGGATTGAGAAGAATCCCTTGTCGAAATCTCCGGGGAGGAGTTTGGTGCGACGGAGGAAGCCGGTCTCGATAACTCGGTGGCGTTTCAGTTCCGAACGGCTCGCGGCGACATAATAACAGGTGTTTAGCTCGTTGGCGAGGCGGTCCGACTCGGCATATGCCGAATCCAGTTCCTGATTCACCTCCTCTACGGTGCTGTTCAGCGACGCCAGGCTGTCGCTTAGCGACCCGATGCGCCTGTCGGCCTCAGCGAGAACGCGACTAAGGCGGTCAATCTCGCGATACTGCTCTTCGTTCTGGCGGCGGAATGCCTCGATTGTGGATTTCAGCTCTTCGGTATACAGCGCCGATTCGCTGAGGCTCTTTTCCAGCTCGGCGAGCCTTTCACGGCGCAGGCGGAGGGTAGCCCGTATGGCGGCTACATCGGCCTTCACCCGCCTGTTGTCCGAAGCGCCCAAATCGGGCTGCCTCCCGTTGATTGCCACCACGTTCTCGACGCGCTTTATCTCCTCCATCCCGGAAGAAATCTCCCTGACGAGAGCCAGGAGTCGGTCTCGCTCCTCAATCGCGGTGGCAAGTTCCTGCTTCGAGGCGTCCATAAGCGACTGTTTCGCGGCACTGTCGCTCGCGGGGGACCCGCAGGCCGACAACAGCACCAAGGCGGCGAACGATATGTTGGCAAGCATCTTCATACCCGCGAAATTAAACATTTTTCGCGACATTCAGTTAATCTGTCAACATAACGCCTCTTATTGTCAATGTACGCTTGCCGCCGAGTTTGCCGGAGCCGGAGGGAAACCGTAACTTTGTAGCATGAAAAATATCGAGTACACGACCGGGCGGCTGATCGACCTCTGTTTCTGCGTCGTATTAATGCCTTTGATGGTACTGCTGGGGCCCGCCCGCGCCTGGGCCTCGACCTGGCCTCTGTTTTTCATAGTCGTCGTGGCGTTTCTCTACGCCTGTTACTTCGTATTGAAGAAACTAAACCTGCCGAAGCTGCTGATTAACAAGGACTATAGGCGGATTGCGGCGATAACGGCCTCCTTTATCGCCGCCAATTACCTACTGACGCTCTACCCTCTTCCGCAGGTCGATTTCATAACCCCTTCGATGACGGAATACCAGACCAGCGTCCGCGACCACGAGGTCGCCCTCTCGCTTTGGCTGATGTTTTCCCTGGTGCTCGCCTACTCTATCGTCACATCTATTGTCACGGAACTCTACGCGCAACTTATCCGTACCCGCGAAATCCAGGCGCAGCGCGACCGTGCGGAGCTGGCAATGTTCAAGGCACAAATCAGCCCGCATTTCCTGTTCAACACTCTCAACACGCTGTACAGCCTCGTAATCGGCACCTCGCAAAAGGCTGAGGACGCGTTCATAAAGTTCACGGACATACTGAAATACACCTACGTCACTATCGAAAGCGAGACCGTCGCGATCGGAGAGGAAGCGGCCTATATCGGCAACTACATCGACCTGCAACGGATACGCCTGAATGACCGCACGAAAGTCGTCTGGCAGTGCGACATCGACGACCCGGCACGGGAGCTTCCCCCGATGCTGATGCTCACTTTCGTGGAGAACGCCTTCAAATACGGCACGTCGGCGACACGCGACTGCGAGATCATTATTTCCCTGAAGCTGACCGACGGACATCTCGAATTCCGTACCCGCAACAGCATTATGAAGCACGCCGACCAGCTCCGCACCGAGCTGCCGAAAGGCATCGACAACTGCCGGGCGCGGCTCGAAGGTATTTATCCCGGACGCCACACGTTCGCAACGACCGAACGTGACAACATTTTCGACCTCTGCATGACAATCGAACTTGACTAAGAAACTGTTTCTGAAATGGAGAATATTATACGATGCGTGGCAATTGACGACGAACCGCTCGCCCTCGACGTGATAGCGAAATTCTGCGAACGCCGGGGAGGAATCGAGCTGCGGACATTCTCCGATCCCGAGGAGGGTATGGCTGCCGTAGCCACTTCACGCCCCGACATACTCTTTCTCGACATAGAGATGGGGGATACCAGCGGCCTCTCGCTCGCATCGAAAATCCCGCCGGAGGTATGCCTGATTTTCACCACCGCCTATCTCCACTACGCGATCGAGGGGTTTAACCTCGACGCGGTCGACTACCTCCACAAGCCGTTCGCCTACAACCGCTTCGAGATAGCGATTTCCAAGGCCGTGCGCCGCATAAACGCCCACGCTCCCGCTCCGCATCCCCGCCGCGAGGGAAGCATCGTCGTAAAGCAGGACTATTCCAACGTCACCATCCCCCTCGACGATATTCTTTATGTCGAGGCCGTGGAACGATATTCGCGAATCTACCGCCAGTCGGGGGGCTGCACCGTGACCCGCGTCCTCCTCAAACAGCTCTCCGAAATGCTTCCCGCCGCCGACTTTCCCCGTATCCACCGCTCCTTCATCGTTTCCCGCTCGAAGGTAGCCAGCTACACCCGCCAGGAAATCCGTCTCACCTCCGGCGCCACCCTCCCCGTCGGCCGCCAATACGCCCCCGCCCTCCCCACCCTCCTCTCCCCCTCCTGACAAAAAAATCCCTCAAACAGCTCCCAAACAACCATTATCCTGATTTGATTGTTGCCAATATTAGAAACTTTGCGTAACTTTGGGCAATATAAGCGGCAACGTTATGGATAATTTGGTAAACGAAATCGGATTGCTGTTCAAAAAGAAGAGGCAAGCGCTCGGACTAACCCAGCAACAACTGGGCGAGAAGGTCGGCGTTACTAAATCTGAGATTTCGAAAATCGAGAATGGTAGGGCGATTACATTCGCGACTATCAACAAGCTGTCTGACGCATTGGGCGTAAAAACTACTGTAAAGCTCACGCCCAAGGCTCCCGTATCGGGCAGCGCAATCCACTTTATAGTCATGAGCCTCGGTAGTTTTGCAAGAAAACACAATCTGACCAAACGGGAGGCGTGCAATTATCTGTCACGATACAAAGGGCTCGCTTTTTCAATTGACAACTACGAGGCGGAGCACCAGTTATCAATATCGGAATGTGTCGATGATATGGGGGCGATTTGCCGTAAAAACGGAGGAGCCATAATATGAGACTATACCACGGTTCCAACCAGCCCATTCATAGTATTGACCTCGCCAAAGGGAAGCCGTTCAAAGATTTTGGCAAGGGTTTCTATACTACGCATCTAAGCGAGCAAGCCGTCTACTGGTCGAGGCGGATAGCAGACCGTTTCGGCGGGGATCCTTTTGTGACCGTCTTCGAGTTTAACCTCGAAAGGGCAACAGCCGACGGCCTCAACATAAAGGTCTTTGAACAGCCGGATAAAGAGTGGGCGCTGTTTGTCATGGCAAATCGAAAGGTTAGCGATGTCGAGTTCAGGCACGATTATGATATTGTAATCGGGCCGGTGGCAGATGACAATATGGCGCGCCTTTTCGGACTTTATGATATGGAGATTATCGACCTCGACGCCGTCGTATCGGGTCTCGTTTACAAAAATTTGAACTCACAGTATTTCTTCGCTACCGAGAAATCTCTTAATTATCTTACCATCTTATGACATCCGTGAAACACTCGTTTGATTTTTTGGTCGAATACATAACCGCCAAAGTAGTTGAATGGATTATGCGCGACGAGGGGATTGGATTGGAAGAGGCTCTTGTGGCGTTCCATAATTCGGAGACATTCGATAAGTTATGTGAGCGAAAGACCGATATGTACATTGAAAGCGCCGCCTACATATATGAAATCTACAAGGAAGAATTGAGCCGAGGCACACTGAGAGGACTCACTGACTGACTTATAAAACCTTGCGACAGGTCGGGGTCTATTAATCGCTTGGGATGGATTTTGGAGGATTTTGGCGGGGTTTTGGTGCAAATGGGGAGGTTTTTCGACTAATGGGAGAAAATAAGCGGGGGATTCTGCGTAACTTCGCGTTTTCAATCGGATTAGGTTCCGATATATAGACCAAGCTACTATGAAGAGAATTGCTATGTGGGCCGCGGTGGCGGCGGTTGTTGTCGGGATGGTTTCCTGCAAGGGGAGCGCCGACAGGGAAAAAGAGGCGGTTGTGCATAACGTGTTCCTGGTTGAGCCGCGAAACGCCGACGGGGCTTCCGTCAGAGATTTCGCCGGCCGGGTCGAGGAGGCCAAATCGGTTTCCGCAGCCTT
This sequence comes from uncultured Muribaculaceae bacterium, assembly GCA_910585755.1. GTDB lineage: Bacteria > Bacteroidota > Bacteroidia > Bacteroidales > Muribaculaceae > UBA7173. The sequence continues at coordinate 8,470 of CAJUFH010000043.1, forward strand.
CAAGACCGCCGGGCAAATCGAGAAAATTTTTGTAAAGGAGGGTGACCGCGTGCGCCGCGGGCAGCTTCTCGCCGTGCTTGATTCGGCCGATTATGTCCTGGGTGTAAACCAGCTACGCATACAGAACACCCAGATCGCGGCCGAAACCGCGCGTCACGCGAAGCTCCACGCATCCGGCGGCCTTAGCGACAACGACTTCGAGAAGGCCACCGCCGGAGCCAAGCAGCTCGCATACCAGCTTGCCCTCAACGAGAAAAAAATCGAATATTGCCGCCTGACCGCGCCGACCGACGGTGTGGTGACGAGCGTCAACTTCGAGCGCGGGGAGATGGTAGACGCCGGTACCCCCGTCATAGACCTTATGGATAACACCCATCTTGAAGTGGTCGTTGACCTTCCTGTAAGCGAATACCTCCGCCGCGGCGAGTTCGCCGGATTCACGGGGCGCTCCCCGCAGTTGCCGGGCCGCTCGTTCCCGTTGCAGATGCTCAGCCTCACTCCCCGCGCCGACAACAACCAGCTCTACCAGCTCAAGCTCAACGTAGCCGGAAACGGCGCTACCCTTACCCCCGGAATGAACGTTGCCGTGGCAATCGCAACCGGAGGCAACGGCAACGGAGGAGTAGCGGTCCCCTCCTCCGCCGTATTCGACAACGGAGGAAAAGCCGCCGTGTTCGTCTACAACCCTGCCGATTCGACAATCACTGCCACGCCGGTCACCATCACCGGCACCGGGAACGCCGACGGCACGCTGACAGTCACCTCCGGGCTTGACGCATCGCAAAGCATCGTGCGCGCCGGAGTCCACCACCTCCGCGACGGAGAAAAAGTCAACGTGATTGCTCCAGCATCAACAACTAACGCCGGAAACTTGCTCTGATGGACAGGATTACGAAATTCTTCATGCAGCGCCGGACGCTGTTCTGGGCGCTGATGGCCGGCATACTGATGCTGGGCGTGCTGAGCTACCTCCGCATGCCGAAGCTCGAAGACCCAGCGATAGCGGTGAAACAGGCGTCTGTGGTTCTCATTTACCCCGGCGCAGACGCGCACCAGGTTGAAATCGAGGCCGCCCAGCCGGTAGAGGACGCGCTCCGCACCCTGCCTGATATCAAGAAAATCAAGACAGAGTGCCGCCCGGGACAGGCGCTTATCAACGTCGAGTTCGTGATGGAGCTACCCGTCGAGGAGCTTGAACAGCGCTTCGACCTCATACGGCGCAAGACTTCCGACGTCGCCATGACCCTTCCCCAGGGGTGTATGGAGCCGATTGTCGTCGACGACATGGTCGATGTATACGGCCTCCTTTTCACCCTTACGGGGGACGGCTACGACTATCCCGAAATGGAGCGCTACGCCAAGCTGCTGCGCCGGGAACTGCTGACAATACCGGGCGTGCGCCGCGTGAATATCGGCGGAGTGCCGTCCGAGGTCCTGACGGTGGAGTTCACCCCCGAGCAGCTTTCACGCAACGGACTGATGCCGACGCAGGTAATGATGGCGTTGCAGTCGGCAGCCAAGACCGTCGACGCCGGAGCGTTCAGCAACGCCGGAGACCGCGTCGCGATTAACGTCAGCGAGGCCGTGGTCACCGAAAAAGACCTTTCCAACCTGCTGATCGACACCCCCGAAGGGAAGAAGGTGCGGCTCGCGGACATTGCCAAAATCACCCGTACGCAGGGAACGCCGAAACGCAACCAGATTTTCGTTAACAGCGAACCCGCGCTGACTCTCGCCGTCACGCTTGAAAGCTCCGCCATTGTGCCCGATGTCGGCAAGGAGGTTGACTCGAAAGTAGCGGAAGTAATGCGCTCGATGCCTGCCGGAATGGTACTGCAAAAGGTATTCTACCAGCCCGACAAGGTAAGCGACGCTGTTGAGGGCTTCATGCTCAACCTGCTGGAGTCGGTGCTGATTGTCATTATAGTGCTGATGTTCTCGATGGGATGGCGCTCAGGCGTAATCATCGGCTTCGGGCTGATACTGACCGTCGCGCTCTCCTTCCCGATTCTCGCCAACCTCGGGACGACCCTCCAGCGCATCTCCCTCGGAGCGTTCATCGTAGCGATGGGAATGTTGGTTGACAACGCCGTGGTAATCATGGACGGCATCCTCGTCGACAAGCAGCGCGGACTACGCCCCGAAACCTATCTCTACCGTATCGGCCGCAACACCGCGCTTCCACTCCTCGGGGCGACAGTAATCGCCGCATGCACCTTCCTACCGATTTACCTGACTCCCGGCTCTGTCGGGGAGTTCGCCGGCGACCTGTTCCTCGTAATCTGCGTCAGCCTGCTGGTTAGCTGGATTCTGGCGTTGATACAGGTGCCAGTATGCGCCGCAGCGTGGCTTGGCGACAAAAATCCCAAGAAGGCTGTCCCCGAGATTGAGAAATCGGCTCCAAAGCCCAACGTGTTCAACCGCGTGGTTGAAAAACTGCTGCGCTGGCTGATCGGCCATAAAGCCGTCTCTCTTACCTGCGCCCTCGCCATTCTGTTGGGCGCTGTTGCCGGAATGACGCGTGTACGACAGGTTTTCTTTCCCGATTTTGACTACAAGCAGTTCGTCGTCGAGTGCTATTTCCAGCCGGAGGCCCATCCCGAGGCGGTAGCCGACAGGATTCTCGCCCTGGCCGACAGCGCCAAGGTTTTCCCCGGCGTTGAACGGGTCGTAGTAAGCACCGGGGGCGCGCCCGCCCGTTACACGCTCGTGCGCCCGATGCCTGCCGGAGGGGACAACTATGCCGAAATGATTGTCGACTGCGCCGACTTCAAGACCATGCAGCGCGTGCAGAACGAGCTTCGCGAACATCTCCGCGACATAGCGCCCGACGCCTATATCCGAACCCGCAAATACAACTTCTCAATCACCTCGTCGCATACGGTGGAGATTGAGTTCGCCGGACCGGATCCCGCCGTCCTGCGCCGCCTGAGCGCCGAGGCCGAGAACCTTATGCGCGAGTGTCCGCTGGTCGATCCTTACTCTGTGCAGAACAACTGGATGCCCCGCGGCCGACAGATTACATTCAACTACTCCCAAGCCGACGCCCAGCGGGCCGGAGTCAACCGCTCCGACGTGGCCAACGCCCTTCAGGCCGCGGGAGACGGAATGGCTGTCGGCGTGGTAGCCGACGGCGACAAGCAGGTACCGGTCTACGTCACCATGCGCCGCTCCGACGGGACCCGCGTGACTGACCTCGCCAACATTCCCGTCTGGTCTACCGCCAATATCAGCGTCGACCAGTCGAAACTCGCGGGCCTTGCGACCGGCGCGACCTCTGCCGACGACCTGCGCAAAAACCTGTTCCGCTCGACGATGCTCTCCGCCGTAACCGACTCTGCTACCCTCGGTTGGAGCGAAATGTACATAACCCGCCTGAACGGACGGCGCGTGATCGAGGCCGAATGTGATCCAGACCCGCTGAACCCCGACGCAACTCCGGCGAAAGTCGAGGCCTGGCTCAAGGACCATCTTGACCGGATTCAGATTCCCGAAGGCTACGAGACCCGTTTCGTCGGGGAAAGCGAACTGAGCGGCGAAGCTATCGAGAAGCTCATAGGGTTTATGCCCACGATACTGCTGATTGTGTTCGTGGTCCTGCTCTGCCTGTTCAACAACTGGAAGAAGCTCTTCGTGGTGCTCGTCAGCTTCCCGTTCGTCCTGTGCGGTATCGTGCCCCTGCTGCTGTTGACCGACACGCCGTTTACCTTCATCGCCATCCTCGGCTTCATGGGTCTGATAGGTATGATGGTGAAAAACGCCATAGTGCTCGTCGACGAAATAACTCGCCTCAACACTGAGGAGGGGCAACACCTCTTCCACGCCGTCATAAACGCGACCTTGAGCCGCGTGCGCCCGGTGATGCTCGCCTCCTTCACTACAATTGTCGGCATGATTCCCCTGATTTCCGACCCGATGTACGGCTCGCTCGCGGTTGTCGTAATCGGCGGCCTGTTTGTTGGCACGATTGTGACCCTCCTTCTCCTTCCCCTGTTCTATTCGCTCCTGTTCAAAGTGAAAAAGCCCGATGAATAAATTACTGTCACTCGCCATAGCCCTGGCCGCGGGTCTCTCCGCCCAGGCCATAACCCTCGACTCAAAACAATGCGTCGCCATGGCCCTGGAAAGCAGCGCCGACCTCAAAGTGGCGGAAAACTCCCTGGAACAGGCGAAACTGCAACGGGGAGTGGCCCGGACCGCCTACCTCCCCAACTTCGCCGGATCGGCTATGCTCAACAGCCTTCTGCCGGATATGGAGACAATGGGGATGACGCTGAACATGAAGGCTATGTGGCTTGCCGGAATCAACGTGACCCAGCCGATTTTCGCCGGCGGCAAAATCATCGCCTCAAACAAACTCGCCGGAATCGGGGTGAAAGCCGCCGAACAGCAGCGCCGGATGACCCGTGCGGAAGTCAGCGCCGACGCACAGAACTCCTACTGGACCTATGTCGCGGTGCTCGCCAAGGTCAGGATGATGCACAGCTACGTCACCCAGATTGATTCGGCCTACAACCTTACCAAGGCTTCTCTCGAGGCGGGGATGGTAACCCGCAACGACCTCCAGCGTATCGAGGCCCGGCGTGCGCAGGTGCTCTACCAGCTCGGCCAGGTTGAAAACGGCGCGAACCTCAGCCGCATGAACCTCTGCCATACCATAGGAGTGGATACCGAGACTGAAATAACCCCGGCTGACGAGGAGGTTGAAATCGAGCTCCCCTCCAACCTCGGCGACTATTCGATACTCGACCGCCCAGAAGCCGCCCTCCTCCAGCTCGACATTGACGCCAAACGCCAGCAGGTCAACGTAACCCGCGCCGACTATCTCCCGACCGTGGCGCTGATGGCCGGATGGACCGCCTACGGAAATATCCGCATGAGCAGCATGCAGATGGGCCCTGACGGCAACTATTATCCCTACAACTCCACGACAAACGACAATATCTGGAACATAATGGTCTCCCTCCGCGTGCCCCTGTGGCACTGGGGCGAGGGCATAAAGAAAGTCAAGCACGCCAAAATAGAGGCCGAAAGCGCCGAAATTATCCGGGAAGACCGCCTCAAGCTGATGTCTCTGGAAGTGAGACAGGCTATTGACAACGTCAATTCCGGCTCGCAGCTTCTCGACGCCGCCCGTCTCGCAATGACCCAGGCCGATACCAACCTCGCCAACATAACCCAGGCCTATGAACTCGGCCTCTCCTCCCTGACGGACCTCCTCGATGCCCAGAGCCAATGGCATTCCACCTCCTCCGACCTGATCGAAGCCTCCACCCAGCTCCGCATCTACTGCGTTGACTACCTGCGCGTCACCGGCCGCCTCTGACCCCGGCGTCCATTCCGCATCCGAAAAAACATTTCAACCGATTTGGCTGTTTGGATTAAAAGAACTAACTTTGCGGCAGAAGATGCGGGCGTTTGACAAGAAATGTTAAACGCAGCATTGAAACCCCTAAACAACTCCAAAATGAGCGTCACATTATATAACAGCATCACGCGGAACTCTATGGCGGCTGCCATGGAGGCGATGATGATGGGTATGATGATGCGCTGCCGACGGAGCCGGGGGTGAGTTCTCGCATATACCTGCAACGACATAACACCGGCTCCCAGGACTGGGAGCCGGTGTTTTTGTTTGGCGAAACCATCCGGCACATTGCCGAACACAACCGCCATTCTGAAAACAAAAACATCAAACACCATCATAAAATGAAAAATCTTCGTTTCGCAACACGCCAGATTCACGCCGGGCTCCGCCCCGACGAAGCCACCGGTTCCCGCGGTGTCGCCATCTATCCTACTGCTGCTTACCGCTTCAAATCGTGCGACTACGCGGCAAACCTCTTCGATCTGTCGGAGCCGGGGAACATCTATACCCGCCTTCAGAACCCGACCACCTCGGCTTACGAGGAGCGCGTGGCGGCTCTTTACGGAGGCGTGGGAGCGCTCGCCGTTGCTTCAGGCATGTCAGGCATACTGATTGCCGTCACCGCCCTGGCAGCCGCCGGAGACAATATCGTGGCCTCTCCCCTCCTTTACGGCGGGACCTACAATCTTTTCCGCCATTCGCTGCGCCGCCTCGGCATCGAGGTGCGCATCGCCTCATCGGAGGACCCGGCGGAATACGCGGCGCTTGTTGACGACCGCACGCGCTGTCTGTTCGCCGAGAGTATGGGTAACCCGACCTGCGGGGTCGCCGACATCGAAGGTCTCGCGAAAGTCGCCCATGCAGCCGGGGTTCCGCTGATTATCGACAATACTTTCGGAGCTGGCGGCTACCTCTGCAACCCGTTCGACTGGGGCGCGGACATAGTGGTCGACTCCGCGACAAAATGGATTAACGGGCATGGAACCGCGATGGGTGGCATCATTGTGGACAGCGGAAAATTCGACTGGGGCAATGGCAAGTTTCCCGGTATCGACGGCCCGTCGGAAGGGTACCACGGACTGAACCTGCGGGAGCGCTTCGGCAACGCGGCGTTTATCGTGAAATGCCGCGTCGACGGTCTGCGCGACTTCGGCGCGTCCCCTTCAGCGTTTGACAGCTACCTGATGCTCTTAGGGCTTGAGACACTTTCCCTCCGGGTAAAGCACCAGGTCGAATCGACGCGGCGCCTGGCGGAATGGCTGCGCGGCAATCCCGACGTGCGCAAGGTCAGCTTCGTCGGTTTTCCCGACCATCCCGGCTACGAGAAGGCGCAAAAATACTTCCGTTTCGGCTCATCCGCCGTGCTGACCGCCGAACTGGAAGGTTCGCTGGAAACGACTGTGAAATTCGTCGAGGCGCTGAAACTCGCCGCCCATATGACAATGATCGGCGACTCGATAACGGTTGTGACCCATCCCGCCTCGACCACCCACAAACAGTTGTCGGAATCCGACCTCGCGGCAGCCGGGGTTACCCCGACGCTTCTCCGCATATCCCTCGGGCTGGAGGATGTGGAGGATATAATAGATGACTTCCAACAGGCAATCGAAGCTTCAAAGAAATGAGTATCAGATACTACCACCATCCCGCGCCGTTCCAGCTTGAACTGGGCGGAGAGCTGCGCGGCCTTACAATAGCCTACCATACCTATGGCCGGCTGAACGAGGATGGTAGCAACGCCGTATGGGTATGCCACGCGCTGACGGCCAACAGCGATGTCGCCGACTGGTGGCCCCACACGGTCGAGGCGGGAGCGTTCCTCGACCCGGAGCGCTACTTCATCGTGTGCGCCAACATACTCGGCTCCCACTACGGCACTACCGGCCCGCTGAGTGTAAACCCCGCTACCGGGAAGCCATACTATGCCGATTTCCCAAAACTGACAATCCGCGACATGGCGCGGGCCCACAGGCTGCTTGCCGACGCTCTCGGCATAGACCGCGTCCACGCTCTCGTCGGAAGCTCCGTCGGCGGCTTCCAGGCCCTTGAATGGGCCGCGGAAGAGCCGAAGCGTTTTAAGAAGCTGATACTCATCGCGACCGACGCGAAGGCATCCCCCTGGACCATCGCGATAGACCAAACCCAGCGCATGGCGATATTCGCCGACCCGACCTACGGGGAGCCGCGACCCGACGCGGGGATGGCCGGAATGGCCGCTGCCCGCGCAATCGGCCTCCTCTCCTACCGCGGCCCGGAGGGGTACAACGCCACGCAGCAGGATGCCCCCGACACTCCTCCCGGCTCGCTCAAGCGGGCCTGCACATACCAGCTCCACCAGGGGGAGAAACTCTGCCGACGTTATAACGCTTACTCCTATGTCGCTATTCTCGACGCGTTCGACACCCACGACATAGGCCGCGGCCGCGGCGGACTCGAAGCGGCACTCTCCCGCCTGACGATGCCCTCGATTCTCATAGGGCTTACCACTGACATAGTCTTCACCCCCGCCGAGATGCGCGCCCTTGCGGCTTCGCTCCCGAACTGCGAGTACCGCGAAATCGCCTCCCCGCTCGGACACGACGGATTCCTTACGGAACACCGCCAGCTAAACAACATTCTAACCCCGTTTATCAATGAATAACGACAAGATACAAATCGGCCTGTTCGGCTTCGGAACCGTCGGACAGAGCCTGTATACCGTAATCGGCCGCGCCCGCAACGCGCATGCCGAAATACGCCGCATCGCTGTCCGCGACAAGTCGAAACCGCGCGCTGTCGAGGCCGATCCGGCCCTCTTTACCGAAAATCCGGATGACCTCCTGGATGACCCCGAAATAAGCCTCATTGTAGAGGTAATCGACAACGCGGAGGCCGCCTGGCATATCGTCAGCGAGGCGCTGCGCCGCGGAAAGACCGTTGTCAGCGGTAACAAGGCGATGATCGCGCGCCATCTACCCGAACTGGTGGAGCTGCAACGGCGGACAGGAGCCGCGCTCCTTTACGACGCGTCATCCTGCGGCTCGATACCCGTCATACGCAACCTCGAGGAATACTACGACAACGACCTTCTGCTTGAGGTCAAGGGGATTCTAAACGGCTCCTCCAACTACATCCTTTCCCGGGTGTTCGACCACGGCGAGGAATACGCAGCCGCGCTCCGCCGGGCGCAGGAACTCGGCTTCGCCGAGAGCGACCCCTCGAACGACATCGAGGGCCGCGACTCGCTTTACAAGCTGATAATCATAACGATGCACGCACTCGGTGTCTACGTCGCCCCGGAAGAAATCTTTACTTACGGCATCTCGACAATCCACGAGAGCGACATACGCTATGCCCGCGAGAAACGCTTCAAAATCAAGCTGGTCGCACAGGTAGCGAAGGTTGCCGACGACCGTTTCACAATGTTCGTGATGCCCGAGTTCGTAGACAAGAGCAAGTACATCTACTCCGTCGACGACGAGTATAACGGCGTTGTCATCCGCGGCGAATGTTACGACCGCCAGTTCATGTTCGGAAAAGGTGCCGGAGGACTTCCTACCGCTTCGTCGCTGCTGAGCGACATAATGGCGCGCCGCTACGACTACCGCTACGAGTATAAGAAAACCCGTTTCCGCGGACGCCCGGAATACACCACCGACGTGTTGCTGCGCGTTTATGTCCGTTACGCCGACACCGACATCCCCGCCATCCTCCCCTTCCGGGAAATCCGCGAGACGTACACCTCGCCCGACTACCGCTATATCATCGGCGACATACGCCTCGCCGACCTGCTCGAACGCCGCCCCCTCCTCTCGGCCCCGGACGTGTTCCTCTGCAATATTCCACTCTTCTTCACCGACAAAGACTAATGAGGGTGTATCATAACGGCCCATCTGGGTCGTCGCTTGAAGGCTCGGCCTCGGTCACAATCTTCAGATTGCTCCCATCGGCCTCACCTCCAAGCTCCTACCATCTGGACCGTTCTGATAGCACCCTCCCATCCGGGTACAAATAAAGGGCGTATCGGAATTTTGATACACCATCATAGGCTCCTCTAAGATGCGTGGGTGAAGCTGCGGTAATGGGACGGTGCGAGGTTGAGCTTGCCGGAGGCGCGGAGCAGCTTGCGGAGCGACGTTACGAACTCCTGGCTCTCCTGCAAAAGGTTCAGATAGACATAGTCGACGGCGAGGTCGTCGCGGTTGCCGTTCTGGATGTACTCGTAGACATTCCGAGCGCTGTCAGTCAGACTTCCCTTCATCGCCTCGCAGCGTCGGCGCAGACTGTCAATTGTTTCTGGGTTGCTCTCCTCGATCGCGGCTGCCGAGTCAAGCAGAAGCCGGCGGATTTTATCGCGTGTCGCGGCGAAAGAGTCGCGGAACGGCTGCGGCAAGGGTCGGAAGTTGTTGTCGACATGCTCCTTGCACGCCTCGTTGATACGGCGCAGGTTATAGCTCATCGACATCGCCATATTGTTGCTCAGATGGAACCAGGTACTCTTCTCCATCGCCGTCTCAGGATCCGCGCGGCGTAGGCAGAGAGTGAGCTTGCGGCGCTGCGATTTCAGCACGTCCTTCTCCTTTACCAGCCCTTTCTCGGCTCTGGACAACAGCTTGACATTGTCCTCCATAAACCCGTTGGTGACATCGGCAAAAGTAGCAGCGGCGAAATCGAGGAACATCTTCTGCTTCTCGTTGATATAGATTTTCAGCAGAGGCCATACCTCGTCGCGGTTCTCGGTGTTGATAATCGTCTGAAAGAGGGTGTCGGCCTTAACTTCTGACTGCTTTTTGCGGAACTTTATATTGCTGCGAAGCAGGAGGAACAGAGCAATCAAACCTCCGGCAATCATCACCGGGACGCCGCCCATATGCATCAGGCAGACTACGATACCGGCCCCGATAAACGCCACTCCGGCGGTAACGAACCATCCGCCTATGACTGAAATCACACCCGTTATGCGGAACACGGCGCTCTCGCGGCCCCATGCCCGGTCGGCAAGCGAAGTACCCATCGCCACCATAAAGGTCACGAACGTGGTCGACAGGGGGAGCTTCATCGAGGTTCCAAAGGCGATAAGCATAGCGGCCAGCATCAGATTGACTGACCCGCGGACAAGGTCGAAAGCCGCGCCCTCCTCAGGCTGCGTGAACGACGAATCCATACGCTTGGCAACCCATCGCTTCACTCGCTGGGGCGTGTGGTCGCTTACCCAGGATATCGCGTTGAGCGAAACACGGACGAGCTTGCGGCCGATACGGGAGGAGCCGAACATCTCGTCCCCCTGTGCCTGGGCACTGAGGCCGACGGTTGTCTGCGTCACCTGCCTGGCTTTTCTCGAGGTCGCGAGGGACACAACCATTATAACCCCGGCACCGACAAGGAAATAAAAAGGCGTGTCGGCCGAACCGTTGAGGCTGTTCATCATAAACCCGCGGACATCCCCCGCGCCGTTTGCCGTATAGTCTTGGAAGGCAGAAAGAGAGGTAAGCGGCACTCCGATAAAGTTCACCAGGTCATTCCCGGCAAACGCCATAGCCAGGGAGAATGTACCGAGAAGCACCACGACCTTGAACACGTTTACCTTGCACCAGTGGAGTACCTGCATCAGCAACGTGAATCCCACCAGGCATATGCCGATAATCTCTGCTGAGTGTGTGGCAATCCAGCCCTTCATCTCTGGAGTCACGACATTTATGTCCTTTATCCCCTTGATAAGCATGAAGTACACAATCGCCGTACAGGCTATTCCTCCGAACAGCCCGACCTTCCATTTCAGGCGGCTTTTGTACTCGAAAGTGAAAATCAGACGGGCGAGGAACTGCACGATTGTTCCGAACACAAACGCGATCGCGACCGACAGGAATATGCCGATTATCACGGCCAACGCCTTCTCCGTGTTTACCAGCTCCCCCATCGAGAGGGTGCTCGCCGGATCAGCGATTTTAAACAGGGCGACCACGAAAGTCGCTCCCAGGAGCTCGAACACCAGGGAGACGGTCGTGGAGGTAGGCATTCCGAGGGTGTTGAAAATATCCAGCAGGATTATATCCGTCACCATGACAGCCATAAATATGGCGATAACATCGTAGAACGAGAGATTTTCGGGACGGAAAATACCGTGTCGCGCGACATCCATCATCCCATTCGACATTGCCGCGCCGACAAACACCCCAATCGCGGCCACAAGAACAATCCTCTTGAACGACGCTGCCCGCGACCCGACCGCGGAACTAAGGAAATTCACGGCGTCGTTACTCACGCCTACCGACAGGTCAAATACCGCCAGCAGGAACAGGAAAATCACAATTCCAAGGAAAACAAAGTCCATATAATTCCAAATCTGATGAATATTCCGTCAGCGTTTCAGCGACAGACGGGCCTTATATTAGCGAAACAAATTTCAGAATTATATGTTAATACTCTGTTTCCTTTTTATTGCGTTTTTGTTAAATCACGGGAAGTATTATCTCGAATGTCAGGCCGGGAGTGTTAGAAACTGAAATCGAGCCTCCGTGGGCAATTACGGCGTTGCGCACGATTGACAGCCCGAGTCCGGTTCCGCCGGCGGTACGCGAGCGCCCCTTGTCGACGCGGTAGAACCGCTCGAAAAGCCGGGGCAGATGCTCGGGGGCGACTCCCCTGCCGTTATCCGACAGGCGGATATTACCCTTCCGGTCGACCACTATGTTTATTTCGGTTCCCCCGCTGTAAGCTGTGGCGTTATCTATAAGGTTGCGGAAAACGGATTCCAGCAGTTGCCTGTTGCCGTTGACAACCAGCGATTCCGGCACACTCACTCTGATTTCCAACGGCGAGCGCAAACGGCACTCAGCCGCGACATCCCCAATTACCTCTACAAGGTCAACCGGCTCCTTCTCGATAACTCTGGCGCCTTCGTCGAGCCGGGTGATAGTCGAGACATCCCGCAGAAGCGCGTCGAGGCGGTTGGCATTTGCCGCAAGGCGGTCGAGCAGCTCGCGGCGTTTCTCCTCGGGCAATTCGGGATGGTCCCGTAGCAGCTCCGCGCATACAAGCATCGATGCCGCTGGGGTCTTCAGCTCGTGGTTGATGTTGTTAGTCAGCTCTTTCTTTATCCTCGTCTTTTCCTGTTGCTCGCGAAGCGCGTCGCGGTGACGGTTGTCACGCTCAACATAAAGGCGCACTATATCGGAGGCGATGCTCCCCAGCTCGTCGTCGGGAAACGCCTCGTCGTTGTAAATAGGCTCTCCACGCCTGGCTTTGGCGGCGAAACGGCTCAGGCGCGAGATGCTTTGCGACAACCTCCGGGTAACGACATACGCGATAAAACTCATTGCGAGCGTCATCAGGCACATAACCCATATCAGCGAACCGTCGACCCGCAGAAACTCGCGGAGAGTATGGGTGTAAGGAGCGGCTGTCCTGACGACAGTCCCGTCCTCACCCAGGCGGGCGGAATAGAAATAGTCTATGTCGTCGCTTTCTGAGTGGCGCTCTACCGCGTAACCCTTCCCATGGGCGCGGGCGGCAACCACCTCAGGCCGAGAATTATGGTTGGTAACCGGGAAGGGGGTCATGGAGTTATTGTCGAAAATAACTTTTCCACCGCGGTCTATAACCGTAAGTCGAAGAGGGCCGTCGTATGTTACCGAATCACCCTCCTCTATCTCGCGCAGCACCTGCCCGTTGACCATCTGCATCTCGGTGTCGAGCAACTGCGCCTTGAACTCTTTCTCGCGGCGGTACTGGAACACCATGAATGTCGCGACGAACACCCAGCATAGCAGAAGTACCGTCAGGAATACCCGGGTATGGAACGAAACCCTAATCCTGCCAGCCATAACCGTAGCCCGAACGGGTTATTATATGTTTGCCGTAGGGTGCGATTTTCCCTCTGAGGCGGGTAATGTGTACGTCAACGGAACGGTCGACCACCACTACCTTTTCAGGCCATATGCGGCTTAGAAGCTCCTCGCGGGTAAACACCCTTTCGGGATTCTCCATAAGGAGCGCGAGAATCTCGAACTCCTTCCTGGGGAGCCGGACTTCGTTGCCGTCGACTTTGCAGAGCAGCGACGCGCGGTCAATCTCGATACCTCTTGCCCGCGCCGGAGCCGCGGATGGCGCGGAGGAGCGCCGCAAGACAGCCTCGACACGCGCCTGCACGTTGCGCAAAGAGAACGGCTTTGATATATAGTCATCGGCACCGAGGCGCAGACCGGCAACCATGTCATCGTCGGAGTCCCGCGCCGTAAGGAAGATAATCGGAACAGATGAAGTCCGCGGATCCGCCTTTACGGCCGAGGCCATATCCGTGCCGCTCATCCCGTCCATCATTATGTCGAGAATCAGAAGGTCATAACCGGCAACCCCGGCCGACACAGCCTCTTCGGCAGACGCGGCCGTGTCAACCGCGTATCCTTCAAGTTCGAGATAGGTGCGCAGCCCCTCCCGGATGTCTGCCTCGTCGTCAACAACCAGTATTTTAGCCTTGTCTGCCATAAAATGTAATGTCTAAGCGCGGCGGCGAGAAAACAGTCTGATAAACTCGCCGATCCAAAGCACCATAGAAGTCGAGCCGATGATTATAAGCCAGTCGGTAAAGCCCAGCGGAACGGCGTTGAAGAAATCGGGGTTTATCGCGCCTACGAGCTGCACAATAGCAATCTGCCCGAACAGGATGGCAGCCGCGATCAGCAGGAACTCGCCGCATCCCTTGAAATGGAACGCCGACCGACCCGTAGCGAAGGCGCGGGCATTGAACATATTCCAGAACTGCAGGAACACGAAAACCGTGAAGAAAACCGACAGCTCGTAAGGGGAAAGTCCCGTGTTGCCGTGCATCGGGGCGCTCCCGATTTGCGTCAGCGAGGTTATGGAGGTGTGCTCGAGATAGTAAAGGAACCCGAGGAGCAGCACGAAGAACAGGCCGCCGACCCATCCGATACTACGCCACATCGCCTTGTTTATTATGAAGGCTGTCCGGGGACGCGGCTTCTCCGACATTACAGACTCCGTCGGCGGAAGCGACGCAAGCGCCATAGCGGCGAAGGTGTCCATAATCAGGTTCACCCAAAGCATCTGGGTAACGGTCAGCGGCGACTGCATCCCCATAAAGGAACCGAACAGCACAATAAGGCTTGCCGCGACGTTAACCGTCATCTGGAATAGGATGAAACGCTGGATATTACGGTAAAGCGAGCGACCCCACATCACGGCCCGACCGATTGACGCGAAGGAGTTGTCGACAATGGTTATATCGGATGCCTCTTTCGCCACGGAGGTTCCGTCGCCCATCGAAAGCCCGACGTGGGCCGCTTTCAGAGCCGGAGCGTCATTCGTCCCGTCGCCGGTAACGGCGACAACCTCGTTGCGCTTCTGCAACGCCTCGACAAGCCGTTTCTTATCCATCGGCCTGGCGCGGGCGATAATTTTCAGGTCACCTACCCGATCGACCAGCTCGTCGTCAGAGAGCGCGGCGAACTCGGTACCGGTGATAATCCCGCGGGCGGAGTCCGCGTCGTCGTTCCACAAGCCGATCTGGCGCCCGATTTCCTTCGCGGTTCCGGGAGTGTCGCCGGTAACGATTTTGACCTTGATTCCGGCGTTGATTACCTGGCGCACGGCATCCGGGACGTCGGCGCGCACCGGGTCGGAAATAGCCACGATTCCGAGGAATGTCAGCCGCCCGGCAACGACCCTGCTGTCGGCAATGGTCGCGTCCCCGTCTTCGAGTACCTGGTATGCGAACCCGAGAGTGCGCATCGCCTGGTTCTGATACTCGAGCAACCTCGCGTCAAGCTCCTTGCGGGAAACACCAGCCGCGTCGGAACACATTCCGAACACTATCTCCGGCGCACCTTTGACATACAGCACCCTCCGCCCGTCAGCCTCTCTGACAACGGTCGCCATATACTTGCGCTCTGTTGAGAAAGGAAGCTCCTCCACGCGCTCCGAGCGGCCCCTGAGAGCGGTATAGTCTATTCCGCGGTCGGCGAGCCACAGCAGGAGCGCCCCTTCGGTCGGATTTCCAAGCACCTGGGGCTTCTCCCCGCTCAAATCGAGCTGCGCGGTTGAATTAACGGCGATACCCCCATAGAGCACGTCGTCGGACGGATTGCCGAAAAAGTCGGCCTTGTAGACCTGCATGCGGTTCTGGGTGAGAGTCCCGGTCTTGTCTGTGCAGATAACGGTCGTGGCTCCCATAGTCTCGCAGGCGTGCAACTTGCGGACGAGATTGTTCGTTTTCAGCATCCTCCTCATCGAATACGCCAGCGAAAGCGTCACCGCCATCGGAAGCCCCTCCGGCACGGACACCACCACCAGCGTAACGGCTACCATAAGCGTCTGCAGCAGGAACGCCAGGAAGGAAATCCACTCGAAATCGACATTTACGAAATACATCACGATTCGCCCGATGACGATTGCTGCGGCAAATATGTACGCGATGCGGGTAATCAGCTTGCCGAGGCCGTCGAGCTGTTCGTTAAGGGGGGTCTTGACGCTGTCGTCAATCTGGGCGGCCTCGAATACCTTGCCGTTCTCGGTAGCATCGCCGACGGCGAGCACCCTCATTATTCCGTGCCCCTCCATAACCTTCGTGCCGCGCATTACGCGGTCGGAAGGGAATGTGGCGTCGGGGTCAAACTGCTCCGGATCGGTTGTCTTGGCGCATACAGGCTCGCCGGTAAGCGTCGACTCGTCGACGTTGAGCCGCACAGCCTCCAGCAGGGCGCCGTCGGCAGGAATCTCCTCGCCGGTGTTCAGTATGACGATGTCCCCAACAACTACGTCGCGGCGCGGCACCTGGACGGGCGCTCCGTCGCGGATTACCTGCACCGGCTCGTCGTCGTTGACCCGGTTAAGCAGGTCGAACTCGCGGCCGGCCTTCAGCTCGAACACGAACGCCAGCCCGGTTGCCAGCAGGATAGCCATAAAGATACCGATCGGCTCGAAAAACACGGTCATACCCTGGCTGAGACCGTAATACTCATAAAACGAGATACCAACCGAGAGAACCCCGGCGACAAGCAGGATAATAATCAGAGGATCGGAAAATTTCTCCAAAAACAGCTTCCAAAGCGGGGCCTTGGCAGGCGGAGTCAGCACATTGGCTCCGTTTTTTTCACGACTGGCGAGTACTTCGGCCTGCGTCAGGCCCTTATATTTCTGTGTCATTAACCTTGGTAATATTTTCTGCAAAAGTATAAAAAAACCGACATTGAGCCAACTTGCGACACATCCCGGCGTTATAGTTCACAAAAAGTTAACAATTAAAACAGGCGAAAAGGCGGAGTTATGTTGGAAAATAGTACCTTCGCGTATAATCTGAAAACTTAAAATGAGAAAATCTATATTCGGCCTCGTTGCCGCCGCGATGCTCGCCCCGCTGATGTGGGCCGAGGAACTGGTTATAATACAGACCAACGACACCCACAGCCAGCTTGACCCCACAGACAAGGGACTGGGAGGGATACAGCGCCGGAAGGTACTGATTGACAGTATCAAATCAGAACACGACAACGTGCTTGTAACCGACGCGGGGGATGCCGTGCAGGGCACGCTCTTCTTCACTCTCTACGGAGGCCGGGCTGAAATGGCGGCGATGAACGCCCTCGGCTATGACCTGGCGATTCTCGGAAACCACGATTTTGACAACGGCGTTGACTCGCTGGCCCGCAATGTGGCCCTCAGCGACGCACGCTGGCTCTCGACAAACTACGATTTCTCGCAACGAGCCGACCTCGACTCGCTTTTCGCTCCTTATAAAATTTATGACTTCGGAGGTAAAAAGGTGGCCTTCATCGGGCTTAACCTCGACCCTAAGGGTATGATCGCGGAAGGGAACTATGACGGGGTTCGCTATCTCGACGTCATAAAGGCCGCCAATTCGACAGCCTGGGTACTGAAAAACCTCGAAGGGGTCGACCTCGTAGTGGCTCTTTCCCACCTCGGCTACGCCGATATGCCGAACCCCTCCGACGAGGACATAGCCAAATCGTCGGAGAATATCGACATAATCCTCGGAGGCCATTCCCATACTACGGTTGTACCGGGCAGCGGCAACGAATGGATTATGAACGCGGCCGGGAAGCCGGTTCTCGTCACGCAGAACGGCAAGAGCGGGACAAAGGTAACGGAAGTCATCGTCAATCTTGACAGCATCGGTTCGGCGCTCCCCGCATATCGGCAGCACACAATCGACAGCCGCCTCGACCGTACCTCGGACCCCGCAATCGAGGCTCTTCTTGCACCTTACCGCAAAGGGGTTGACGAACTGATGGGTGTCAAAATCGGCCGCACGGCAAAGGCTCTTGACAACACGGAACCCGCCCTGCTCAACTTCGTATCTGACTTCTGCCGCGACCGGGGCGCCCAGCTCCTCGGCAAGCCTGTCGACCTCGCCCTTATGAACAAAGGAAGCCTCCGCCGCTCCCTCCCCAAAGGAACCATCACGCAGGGTGAAATAATTTCGATGCAGCCTTTCGCCAACAGGGTGCTTGTTCTCGAAATCAAGGGGAAAGACCTCCTGGAGGCTTTCGACGTCATGGCCTCCCGCGGAGGCGACGGCGTAAGTTCCGAAGTTTCCGCGACCTTCGACCCGACTACCCGCCGATGCGCCTCAGTCCTCCTCAACGGCAAACAGATTGATCCGGAAGCGACATACAATGTAGCGACCATCGACTACCTCGCCAACGGAGGCGACTACATGGCCCCGCTCACCCGCGGAAAAGTCGTCGCCACCTCAGACGCGATTGTCTACAACGACCTCATCAACTATATCAAATCGCTCCGCAACAAACCGATCAACCCCTCACCCGCGCCCCGCATGGTTGCGAAGTAAACCCTTATAAGTTCCCGATTCGCAGAATGTCAGCCTCGAATGATTCGCGGTTGATTGCCCTGTTGCGCAGGCGGTTGCGGTAGGCATAGACGGTATTGACGCTGAAATTCAGAATCTGCGCCACGCGGTTTGCGTCGTCTATTCCGAGACGCATGAAAGCGAGGATACGGAGGTCAGAGTTCATCAGCTCCCCTTCGGCGAGGACAATCTGCTGGTCGGAGCGCAGGAGGCTGTTGATTTCCTCAACGAAATCGGGATACAGATGCAGGAAAGCGTCGTCGAAAACGGAATAAAACTCGCGGCTCTGCTCGTCGATGAATTTCGGCGACTTCACCATTTTAAGAAGCTCGTCGGTCTGCCCCGCCGTAATCTTGCGGTTCGCCAGCTTGCAGAATTGCTTCAGCTTATCCATATATATGGAGGATAGAGCCATGAAACGGCTGAGGTAGACATCCTTTGTGCGCCCCGCTTCCTGCAGGCTGGCCCGGAGCGCCTGTACGCGTTTTAGCTGGCGTCGCAGATAGAAAATCGTCACCACCAGCGCCAGGAGCGTCAGCACGAGTATCGCCATAATGACATTGGTCGACATACGCCAACGCTCAATCTGGGCAAGATGGTCGCTTTCGACAACGTTCAGAAGCTCCGTTGTCTGCATCATGCGCACCGACGCCCGGCTCTCGACGGCGTTCTTCATCGCGGCCATCAGGTAATCGTGGGCACGACCTGACTGCCCCATCTCGAAAAGCACGCCTCCAAGTTCCTGCAACGACACGACCTCCATCGTGGCGCGGCGAAGGTCAGTCATTGCCGATTTAGCCAGATAATAAAGGTACTCGTTGCGGTCGCCCCTCGCGTTCGCTATGCTCGCGAGAATATGGCACGCGATCGCATGGGCCGAAGTTTCCGGATCAATATCCGCGACAAGCGCGGTCAGCAGGTTGCGGCTCTTGGTATATTCGCGACAGCGGAAATAATGGGTCAAGCCGAAATCCCGGTGCATAAATTTTGTGGAAAGTGTTAAATTTGCAT
>CAJUFH010000044.1 GCA_910585755.1 uncultured Muribaculaceae bacterium
GGGAAGGGAAAAGGGAGCCCCTCCTCTTGCCGGTGGGGGCGAGGGGAGGGGCGAGCAGAGGGAGGAGGGGGGGATTAGTCGGGGTCGGTGAGGTCGACGGCGTAGTAGACTTTGCGGCCGGTGGGGTAGATGCCGGTGATGAACATGACTTTGTCGGTGTCGGAGGAGTTCATGATGGCTTTGTAGACTTCCTCGACGTCGGAGGGGGTGCGGACGCGGGCGTTGTTGATGTCTACGATGATGAAGCCTTCGCGGATGCCGGCTTCCTTGAATTTGCCGTTTGTAAGGCCCTTGACCTGGACTCCGCCGGAGAGGCGCAGCTCGCGGAGGCGTTCGGCGGGCAGTTCGGCCAGGGCGCATCCGAGGGCGGTGAAGTCGTTCTGCTTGGCAAGCTTGGTGCTCCCCTGGCTGTTGCGGAAGGTGACTTTCGCGTTGTGCTTCTTGTTGTCGCGGATGTAGGTGACTTCGGTTTCGTCGCCGGGGCGGTATTTGCTGATTTCGCCCTGGAGCTGCGCGGTGTTGTGGGTCGGAGCGCCGTTAATCGCGATGATGACGTCGCCTTCGCGGATTCCGGCTTCCATAGCTCCGCTGCGGTCCACTACCTCCATGACGAGGATGCCGTCGTTGGTCGCGGTGATCCCTTTCTCTTTTGCGAGCTGGGGGGTGAGTTCGACGAACGATACTCCGAGGACGGCTCGCTGAACGGTGCCGAACTGCTTGATGTCGGTCACGACCTTGGTCACGATCGAGGTCGGGATGGCGAACGAGTAGCCGACGTAGTTGCCGGTTTCGGAATAAATGGCGGTATTGATGCCGACGAGTTCGCCGTTGATATTCACGAGCGCGCCCCCTGAATTACCGGGGTTGACGGCCGCGTCGGTCTGGATGTAGCTCTCGATGCCCATTGAGCGGCCGCGGGCTGCCTGTGCAACGCTGCGGGCCTTGGCGCTGACGATGCCGGTAGTGACGGTCGAGGTGAAGCCGAAGGGGTTGCCGACGGCGAGTACCCATTCGCCCACGCGGAGCGCGTCGCTGTCGCCGATGGGAATCACGGGGAGGCGTGAAGCGTCGATTTTGATAAGGGCGACGTCGGTCGCGGGGTCTGTGCCGACGACAGTCGCGTTGTAGATGCTGTTGTCGTTGAGGGTCACTTCGAGGCGGTCGGCGCCGTCGATGACGTGGTTGTTGGTAACGATATATCCGTCTTCGCTGAGAATAACGCCGGAACCGAGGCCGCGGGGCTGTTCCTGGTTTCCGTTACCGCCGTCGCGGGGCTGCTGACGGGGCTGCTGACGCCGCGGGGTGCCGAAGAAAAATTCAAAGGGGTCGATGTATCCCTGGCTACCGCCGTATGCCTGCTGCCCTCGGGTCGAAGCGTAGCTTTTGATGCTGACAACGCCGTTGATTGTGCTTTCCGCGGCGTGGGTGAAGTCGGAGGGTGCTTCTCCGGGGCGCTGCGCGACGGTATAGAGGCCTCCGGCGCGGTGGAGGCCGTTGGCGGAAGTGAATGTCGCGGCGGCTTCGTCGTTTGCCGCCTGTCCTATCTTCTCAACGGCCAGGGCCGTCAACGCCGAGCTTACGACCGCGACGCCGCAAGCGAGAAGAGTTATTTTGCCGTAGAGTTTCATGTCGGTTTTTTGAATTAGTGATGAAAAAGTCGCGGCTCAGTAGCCGCTATTTACGGTTGGTTAATTCGTGATTTTGATGCTAAATTACATCAAAAGTTTAACGTTACGAACAGGGTCGTCGGCATCTTAATCATATTTAATCAGGCGGGGTCGGATTTAAGTGAAATTGACTTAAATTTGTGAACGCCGGTTAACTGATGGGGCTGTTAGTCGGCAGGTGGACGGCGTGACCGGCAGGGCGCAACCAATTCTCTCCCATAAGCGTTTTTAGAATAAAATACTATTTATTATGGGAACAGGTAACGGAAGGCAAGGAGGGGGCGCGGCGCTGATAGGGAACGCGTGTATCCTGATTGCCACGATTTTTTGGGGTGTCAACGTCTCGTTCACGAAGGCGCTGATACCGGAATGGATGACTGCCGACGGGATTATCGTCGTGCGGCTTGTCGGGGGATGCCTGCTGATGTGGCTGGCGTCGCTGTTTCTCAAATGCCGTCCGATCGCGCGCCACGACTGGCAGAGGCTCTTACTGGGCGGTGCCGTGGGGCTGTTTCTGTTTATCTATCTGTTTGTCACGTCGCTGCGCTACGGCAACCCGATTGACATATCTATTATAATGACGCTGCCTCCCGTTTTCGTGATTCTGATAGGGGTTGTGTTTCTCAAGCAACGGCCGTCGCTGTTGGAGTATCTCGGAGTCGCGGTTTCGATGGCCGGGGCGGTTATCGTCATTGTCGCCGGCGGGGCTGGGAAGAACGGGAGTGACAACCTGTTGGGTGACCTGTTGGCCGTCGCGTCAACGCTCTGCTACGCCTTCTATCTCGTTATACTCGTAAAGCAGACGCAGACCTACCGGCCTGTGAACATGCTGCGGTGGGTGTTCCTGTTCGCGGCGGTTCCCGCGCTGTTCCTCATACCGGGCATGGACAAGGAGGCGATACTTCGCACCAGCGAGGCCGCTCCGTGGCTTGAAATAGGGTTTATTCTCCTGTGTCCGACCTTTATAGCCTATTTCCTCGTGCAACCGGCGATAAAGAAAATCGGGTCGGAGCTTGTGTCGCTGTATCAGTACCTGCTGCCTGTTTTCGCGACGCTGTCGGCTGTAATCATGGGGCTTGACCGGCTGAAATGGATTCAGGTGGTCGCCATGGCGGTGATTGTCGGTGGGATGGTTCTGACAAACGCTGGGAAGCGGCGCCGCGTCAGGAGCGTTGCGCAGCCGCGAGACGGTTCCGCAAAAGGTTAGTGAACTGGTAGTTTTTCAGTCCCCAGCGGGGCGCCACGAGCATTTCCGCCGGAGCCGATGAGGTGAAACGCTCGATCGCGATCCGCGGAGCGCGGCTGTTGACTATTGCGACAATTTCGGCGCAGAGGTCGAGGTATTCCTCAACCGAGAAAAGGCGGAGGTCGTCGGGGGGCGCCGTAGCGAGTGGCGTTCCCTTGATAAGCTGCAACTGATGGAATTTCAGGGAGCTGACGGGGAGGTCGCACGCCCGGCGCACGGTCTCGAGCATCATTTCCCGCGTATCTCCCGGGAGCCCCATAATAAAATGCAGCCCTACATGGAGTCCGAGCGCGGCGGAACGGCGCACGGCGTCGACGGTCTGTTCCCAGGTGTGGCAGCGGTTGACGCGTTCGAGGGTGGAGTTGTGGCTTGACTCCGCCCCGTATTCCATAAGAACGGTCGTATTGAGCCGGGCGATTTGTTGAAGCAGCGGCTGCGGCACGCAATCTGGACGCGTACCGATAATCAGCCCGTCAACCCCCTCTACCGCAAGGGCTTCCCTGTATAGCGCGAGAAGCCTTTCCGGGTCGCCGTGGGTGCTCGTATAGCTTTGGAAATAGGCGAGATACCTCATTTGGGGGTATTTGCGGGCGAAAAAACGTTTTGCGGCTTCTAACTGAGCTGCGACGTTGCCCGGAGAGGAGAGGGCGGGGGAGAAACTACGGTTATCGCAGTAGGCGCATCCGCCGCGGCCGATGGTGCCGTCGCGGTTGGGGCATGAGAAACCGCCGTTGATTGTCAGTTTCTGCATCTTGCGCCCCGGAAACAGTTCGGCGAGCAGCGAGGAATAGTCGCGGTAATATGGCATAATCTGTCGGGGGCCGTTAGCGTTTCGACGGTGCGAACTTCATACCGTCACCTAAGGCTGCGTCGAGGAGCGCGAGGGCCGCCATCGCCTCGACGACGGGGAGAGCGCGCAGGGCGACGCACGGGTCATGGCGCCCGGAAGCGCGCAACGTCACGTTTTCAAGATTCCGGTTAACCGTTTCCAGCGGCCAGCCGACAGTAGGGGTCGGCTTGAACGCAACTCTGAAAACTATCTCCTCGCCGTTGGAGATGCCCCCCTGGATTCCGCCGGAATGGTTGGAGGAGAATTTTAGCCGTCCATTTTCGGCGCGCATGCGGTCGGCTGCCTCGGAGCCGCGCATCGCGGCTATGGCGAAGCCGTCGCCGTATTCGAAGCCCTTTACCGCACCGATAGAGAGCATAGCGGCGGCGAGACGCTGTTGCAGTTTTCCAAATACCGGGTCTCCGATCCCTGCGGGAAACCCCTGTATCCGACATTCGACGATCCCCCCTACGCTGTCGTTCTCTTCGGCGGCGCGGGAGATTTCGGCAGCGAACAATGCCGGATCGGTTGCCGTGCCGACGGCGGTCAGGACGGCGCGAATCGATACCCCCGTCTGCTCTAAAACCTGTCGGGCGATAGCCCCGGCGGCAACCCTGCAGACCGTCTCGCGGCCGGAGGAACGACCCCCTCCGCGCCAGTCGCGGATGCCGTCGAAACGGCGCTCCCAGGCGAAGTCGGCATGGGATGGGCGGTATATATCCTTTAAAGCGTCATAGTCGGCGGAGCGCCGGTCGGTGTTTCTGATGATGAACCCTACCGGGGTCCCGAGGGTCAGGGCTTTGTCGGTTGTATCGGAAAGGGGGACAAGAGCGCCGTTATCCAATCCCATCAGTCCTGAAAGGAACTCCACGCGGTCGGGTTCGCGGCGCTGGGAAGTCATCCCGGAATAGCCGGGGCGGCGGCGAGCCATCTGGCTGTCGACCTCGCGCAGCGAAATCCCGATACCGGGGGGCAGTCCGTCGAGAATACCTCCCATCGCGGCCCCGTGGGACTCGCCGAAGGTGGTCAGGCGAAGCGTCGAACCGAAAGTGTTCATTCCCCAGCGTCTTCTTTTACGAGGTCGGCAACGGTTGCACCGACGAAGCCGATGAGGGCCGACGGAGAGATCTCGAGCTGGAGCCCGCGGACTCCGGCGCTCACATATATCTCGCTGAAATCGGTGGCGGAAGTATGGAAATAGGTAGGGAGGGGTTTCTTCATCCCGATCGGGGAGCACCCGCCGCGGATATATCCGGTAAGGGGGAGCAGTTCCTTCATCGGAATCAGGTCGGCTTTCTTCATTCCGGCAGCCGCGGCGGCCTTTTTCAGGTCTACTTCAGCGTTTCCGGGCACGACGCATACGAAATATGTTCCCTTGTTGGCCCCCGCGCCCTGGCCTTTCTGGCCGGAGGGGTCGCCGTGGAGCACGAGGGTTTTGAACACCTTCCGGATATCCTCCCCGAGAGCGTCGGCGACATGCTGGGCTGCGAGGTCGTTCTCGTCGAACTCGTAAGGAATCAGCCTGTAAGGGATTTTCGCCCTGTCAAGCAGTCTCGCGGCGTTGGTTTTCAGCGCCTGTTCTTTTTTCGCCACCTGGGAGGTTCGTATTTGGACAATCTTTAAATATTGTCGTCCATCGAAAGCTCGTCGAAGCCTTCGAGGTCGAACTCGTCGGAGTTATAGTCGTCGGAGCCGTAGAACTCCTCGCCGAGGTCTTCGGCGGCCGCAGCGGCAGCGGCGGCTGCTTTGGCGTCGGTCTTTGCCTCGAACTCCTCCAAGTCGACGTGCTGTGAAGGAGCCTTTCCGAGCGAGAGGGTGCATACCGGGTCGAGGAGGTTCTGGCCGGTTTTCAGTTCCTTCATTTCGATGAAGAAGGAGCGGTCGGTCAGGTAGTCGAAGGTAAACATCAGTCTCTGTCCCTCGTCGTCGATGAAGTCA
The DNA here is from genome assembly GCA_910585755.1 of uncultured Muribaculaceae bacterium. GTDB lineage: Bacteria > Bacteroidota > Bacteroidia > Bacteroidales > Muribaculaceae > UBA7173. Next base: position 5,681 of record CAJUFH010000044.1, read on the forward strand.
GCCAGGACGGAATCCTCCATCAGGTAGACCTCCTCGGAAGAGTCGGAACCCATGTCCTCGAGGGTTATTTCCTTCTCTTTTTCCCAACGGTCGTCGCAGAGAAAGAAAGAACACATTTCGTTTTTGTCATATCCGACAGCGTCGCATATGGCGTTTTTCAGGTCGAGAAAAGTAGCGTCAGCGTCGATTTTGATTTCGCGCTTGAAGTTGTCGACCTCGTCGGAAACTATTCGGAATGTAAATATCATAAGAAATGTTTGTGTCGTAGTTAGAGCGGGTCGCCTGAGCCGCCGGGCAGTCCCGAACGGGGTGGGCTTCCTGGCCGCAAAGGTAAATATAATTTACAACAACTGCAACAAAGAAAATTCCAAAAAAATGATAAGGGCGTGTCATAATGGCTCATCTGAGTCGTCGCTTGAAGGGTTCGGTCTCGGTCACAATCTACAGATTGCTCCCATCGACCTCACATCCAAGCTCCTACCATCTGAACCATTCTGACAGCGCCCTTCCATTCGGGCGCAAAATCATTAAGATGCAGCTATATAAACGCAATGGCGCGCCGTCGGGAGGTGATGACGGCGCGCCATTGGCGTAGGAGAGGAGTAAGGCGGTTAGTGCTGGGGAGCGACGGGGAGTGCGCGGGAGAACACTTCGCGGAAAGAAACGAGGGTTTCGGTGCGGAGGAGTCCCATCGGCTGGAGTTTTTCGTGGATGAGGTGGAGAAGGTGTTCGTTGTCGCGTGCGTAAACCTTCACGAGCATGTCGTACTGGCCCGTGGTGTAGTGACATTCAACGACTTCGGGAACCTCTTTGAGGCGTTCGAGCACCTGGTCGAATTTGTCAGGCTCCTTGAGGAACACACCGATGAAGGCGCAGGTGTCGTAGCCCAGGGTTGAGGGCTTGATCAGGGCGCGGGAGCCTTCAAGGATGTTTGTTGCCTGCAATTTCGCGATGCGCTGGTGGATCGCGGCGCCGCTTACTCCACATTCGCGAGCGATTTCCAGAAACGGCTTGCGACCGTTGTCGACGAGCATCTGGAGAATTTTGGTGTCGAGGTTATCAATTTGTGAACGTGACATAATGATTGAATTTTACTTTAATATTCCCTGATGGTGAGCACAAAGTTAAGAAAAAGATTCTAATAATGAAAATAATTTTTGTTACATTGCACTACCGAAACGAATTACAAACCAATCGCGATTCGTCGGAAATTATTAAATTTGCATCAAAGAAGAGAAAAGAATGTACAATATTGACTTGATAAAAATTGCCAATTCTGCAGATATACCGTTGCAAATCAGCGGGTTGTATGCGGAATCCTTCCCTGAGGAGGAGCGTCGGCCATGGGGCGACATCCGCCGGCGCATCGACGGGGGTGACCCGTTTTTCAATTTTTATGTTTTACAACATAAAAGCGAAAATGTCGGATTTGTGACTATATGGAACCTCCCGGGGAATATATATGTTGAACATTTCGCCATCAATGCCGAGCGGCGCGGGGGCGGTTTCGGAGCGGAAGTCATAAAGCGCCTGACTTCGGAAGAGGGGTTGCGGTCGATCGGGCTTCCGGTCAAGCCGCTTTTGCTGGAGGTCGAGCTGCCTGAGGCATCCGAGGAGGCGTCAAGGAGAGTCGGCTTCTATACGCGCAACGGGCTGACAGCGCTTGAGGATGTGCCGTATTTCCAGCCTCCCTATGTTGACGGGCTTCCAGATGTTCCTATGATGCTTATGGTGTCGGAGCGGCCTGAAGATCCTGTCAGCATGGCCCGGGTGCTCCATACCATAGTATATAACCAATAGCGGCATATGAAATTGAAAAGTAGTATTATATTGTGCGCGCTCGCCGGGTTGTTGCTGTCGTCATGTGCGGGAAAGCAACCGCGGGACGGGGGCGGACTTATGAAGGTTACGGCGAGTATAGCGCCTGTCGCATATCTCGCCCGGGAAATCGGGGGGGACAGCGCGGAGGTGCAGGTGCTGCTCCCTCCCGGCAGCGACGCGGAGAGCTTCGAGCCACAGATAGGCAAACTTCGCGACCTCGAGGGTGCTTCCCTATTCGCGGCGACCGGGCTGCTGCCGTTCGAGGATAAAATCGCCTCGACCGTCAGGGAGAACGGCGGGGCGCGGTTCGTGCCCCTCAGCGGCGGAATAGAGCTGATTAAGGGGACGCACGGCGACGGCGAGCCGGACCCCCACATATGGGTGTCGGTAAGGAACCTCCGCGTCATGGCCCGGACCCTCGCCGAAGCGATGGCGGCTGCCCGGCCCGCGGCGGCTGAATATTTCAACGCCAGGCACGCCCTTCTTGACAACCGTCTTGACTCTCTCGACAAAGCCTTTTCGGCGCGGCTCGCGGGGGCCGACAACCCGGTGTTCCTCGTCTGGCATCCGTCGCTCAGCTATTTCGCCCGCGATTACGGGCTGCGGCAGATCGCGGTAGGTTTCGAGGGGAAGGAACATTCGGCTGTCGGCGCCAGGGAACGGCTCGACGCCGCTCTTGCCGCGTCGCCGAAAGTGTATTTTCTCCAGGCCGAGGAGGATCCCCGGGCAGCGGAGACCCTTCCGCTTCCGGCAGGTACCCCGAAAGTCACAATAAACCTGATGGCTTCCGATTGGGAGGCTGAAATAAAGAAAGTAGCCGATGCCTTGCGTTAATCCGTCAAACGAGCCTGTAATCAGGCTGCGCGACATAAGCCTGTCGCGCGACGAGCGAGTGATTCTCTCGGGTATCAACTTGGAGGCGCGCCGCGGCGACCTTATGGCGATTACCGGGCCGAACGGGGGAGGTAAGACCACCCTGCTTAGAATAATCCTCGGACTCCAGCGCCCCGATACGGGGAGTGTTGAGTATTTCGGCGCTGACGGCGCGGTCGCCCGGCGGCTGAAGTTCGGCTACCTGCCGCAGAAAAATTCCATTGACGCCCGTTTCCCGATTACGACCCGCGAGGTTATTTCCTCGGGGCTGCTTTCGTCGGAGGGGATGCCGCGGAGCGAGCGCGACCGCCGGATAGAGGAGGCGCTTGAACTGATGGAGCTTACAAGCCATGCCGACCATCCGATTGGGGCGCTCTCCGGAGGGCAGTTGCAGCGGGCGATGATGGGGCGCGCGCTGATTTCCCGGCCGGAAGTCCTGGTGTTCGACGAGCCGCTGAGCTATCTCGACAGCCGTTTTGAGCAACGCACGTATGACATAATCTCGTCGCTGCCGAAAGACACGACGGTCATAATCGTCTCACACCAGATGAGCGTCCTGGCGGGGATTACGACGCGCCATTTCATAGTGGACCGCACTTTGAGCGAGTGCCATGCCCACCATCACCATGCGCCGGTGGCGTGCGATTAAAAATTGATGAAAAAAACGGGCTTTTTCGCGATTTTGTACGCGATCAGTTCTTTGGAATGTCAAAAAAAAATGCTAAGTTTGCAACCTGATAGCTTGTAGTATCACATCGCTCAATACACGTTTTTCAGACATTATTCACATCTAACAAATTATCAGATATGGAGAAGAAGTTAAGAATCAGGGACCTTACCCTGCGCGACGGTCAGCAGTCGCTCTTCGCAACCCGCCTGAAACAGTCGGACATAGATCCGCTGCTTCCCCTTTACAAGGACGCGGGCTTCTACATCATGGAGGTCTGGGGCGGAGCCGTTCCCGACTCTGTGATGCGCTACCTCGACGAATCTCCCTGGGAGCGCCTGCGCAAGATTTCAAAGGCCATCGACGGCCGCTCGCTCCTTTCGGCCCTTTCCCGCGGCCGCAACCTCTTCGGCTATGTGCCTTATCCCGACAGCGTTCTGGAGGGCTTCTATAAGGAGGCTATCAAAAACGGCCTCAACGTGATGCGCATCTTCGACGCCCTCAACGACATCGACAATGTCAAGGAGTCGATCCGCCTCATCAACGAACTCGGCGGCATTGCCGATGCCGCTGTCTGCTATACCGTAGACCCCAAGGACGAACCCGCCGAAGCTCCCCGCAAGCAGGGATTCTTCGGCCGCCTGTTCGGCAAGAAGGAAGAGCCCGTCGCCCCGAAGAAAATCTTCACCGACGAGTACTTCGTCGAAAAGGCAAAGGAAATGGAACGCCTCGGAGCGAAGATTATCACTCTGAAAGACATGGCCGGCCTGGTCAACCCGATGCGCGCCGCTTCGATTATCTCGAAGCTCAAGGCAGCAGTGAAGGTTCCGGTGGACTTCCACACCCACTGCACCCCCGGCTACGGCCTCGCTTCCTCCCTTATGGCAATCATGAACGGGGTCGACATCCTCGACACCAACATCTGGTGGTTCGGCGAAGGCTCTGCCGCTCCCGCTATCGAGCTGGTCTACATCTTCTGCCAGAAGCTCGGCGTTGAAGTCGAGTGTAATATGGAGAAGGTCGGCGAAATCCGCAAGCAGCTCAAGGACGTGCGCAAGCGCATGGCCGACTTCGACCTCAACAAGGACAAGTTCCCCAACGAGTTCGATCCCCTCACCGACAAACTCCCCGCCGAAATCGACGCTCTGTTCGACAAGGCAATCGCCGCTGGAAAGGCCGGCAACGAGGAGGAACTTCTCGAAGCCTGCCACGCCATCGAGGCATATTTCGGTTTCCCGAAACCCAACCTGCTCGTCAAGGAGGCGGAAGTCCCCGGCGGCATGTACTCCAACATGGTCGCCCAGCTCAAGGCCCTCCAGGCATCCGACCTTCTTGAGGACGCCATGAAGCTCATCCCGAAGGTTCGCCGCGACGCCGGCCTGGTTCCCCTGGTAACCCCGACCAGCCAGATTGTAGGCTCCCAGGCAGTGCTTCTCGCTCTTGACCGCCGCAAGGGCAATCCCGATTACTCGCAGGCCAACAACCAGTTCGTATCGCTCGTCAAGGGTGAGTACGGACACACTCCCGTTCCTGTGGATCCCGCTTTCCGCGAGAAACTGACCGGCTCGCCTGTAGAAAAGCCCTACGATGTCTCCAAATACAAGAAACCCGAGAACCCGACCGTAGCCGAACTCGGCGGAGTGAAACTCGCTTCCAACAAGGAGGAAGAGCTGCTGCTCGAACTTCTTCCCAACGTTGCCAAAACCTTTCTCACCAACCGCCGCAAGGAGGAATATGCCGAGAAGGCTCCCGCCGCGCCCGTCAAGGAGGAAAAGGCAGCGGAAGCACCCGCGGCCGCCGATGAGCCGATTACCGGGGAGGTGTTCCGCGCACCGATGGGTGGCCGTATCGTTGAGATTCGCGTCAAGGCCGGCGACAAGGTCAAGAAGGGCCAGCTCATGATGGTTTACGAGGCCATGAAGATGGAGAACGACCTCGAGGCCGAGCGCGACCTTACGGTGAAGCGCGTCTTCGTCAAGCCTGACGAGACTGTCGGCACCGACCAGGTACTCATCGAATTTGAATAAGCTACCGCCTAATACAGAAACCGAGGCTCCCCGCCCCCAAAGCGGGGGGCCTTTCTTTTTACCTTTACACCATAAAAACTACTTAAATAACAATGGATGACTTACTAAGCACCGTAGACTGGTCGCGATGGCAATTCGCCCTGACGGCCATAGTCCACTGGCTCTTCGTGCCCCTGTCAATCGGGTTGTCCCTGATTGTCGGAATCATGGAGACGATTTATTACAAAACGAAAAAGGAGCGCTGGAAGCGTCTGGCGAAGTTCTGGATGCTGCTCTTCGGCATCAATTTTGCCTGCGGAGTGGCAACCGGGATTATCCTGGAGTTCGAGTTCGGAACGAACTGGTCCAACTATTCCTGGTTCGTCGGGGATATATTCGGCGCTCCACTCGCGATCGAGGGTATCGCCGCGTTCTTCCTTGAATCGACCTTTATCGCGGTGATGTTCTTCGGCTGGAAACGCGTCAGCCCAGGTTTCCATCTCGCGTCGACCTGGCTCACCGCTATCGGTATCTGCCTGTCGGCTTTCTGGATTCTGGTGGCCAACGCCTGGATGCAGTATCCTGCGGGAATGGAGTTTGACCCGGCTCAGATGCGCAATGTAATGGTTTCCTTCTCGGATGTCGCGCTTTCGCCGGTCGCTATCAACAAGTTTTTTCATACCGTCCTGAGCGGATGGGTTCTCGGCGCGGGCTTCGTTGTCGGGGTCAGCTCCTGGTTCCTGTTCCGCAAGAGCAATGTCGTGTTCGCCAAGGATTCGATGAAGATTGCATCGTGGGTAGGACTGGTAGGCATCATCCTGACGATGTGGACTGGCGACGGCTCCGCTGTCGAGGTCTCTAAGGTGCAGCCGATGAAGCTCGCGGCGATGGAGGGGCTTTACAACGGTTCCAACGGGCAGGGGCTTGTCGGTTTCGGTATCCTCGACCCGTCGAAAGAGCGGGCCGACGGCCGGAACCCGATGCTTTTTGAAATCGAGATACCCAAAGGGCTTTCCCTTCTGGCAAAGCACGACCTGAACGCCTTTGTTCCCGGCATAAACGACCTTATCGACGGAATCGAGCTTGACGCGAACGGCGACACGGTGCGCACCGTCAGCTATTACGAGCGCATCGAGCGCGGCATGGCCGCCCAGCAGGCGCTTCGCGACTACGACGCGGCTTCCAAGGCCGGCGACACGGCGGCTATGGCCGACGCGGAGTCGCGCCTGAAGGCCGATTTCCAGTATTTCGGCTACGGATATCTCTCGACCCCCGACGAGGCTGTGCCCCCGGTAGCGATAACCTTCTACGCATTCCGAGTGATGGTGATTTGCGGCGGTTATTTCCTGCTGTTCTTCCTCGTGATGCTGTTCCTGAGCTATCGCAAGCCGGAACATCTTGAAAACCGATGGGTGCTATTCTTCGGCATCCTCACCATTCCCCTGGTATGGCTCGCTTCCGAGGCCGGATGGGTAGTGGCCGAAGTAGGTCGCCAGCCGTGGGTAATTGAGGGGCTTCTCCCGACCCGTGCGGCTGTCAGCTCCATTTCTGCCGGTTCGGTGCAGCTCACTTTCTGGCTGTTCGCGATAGTGTTCGCCGGCCTGCTTGCCGCTGAGATTTCAATCCTCTGCAAAGAAATCAAGAAGGCGTCGAAGCGCGACATCCTTGCCGACGACAAACATTAACCCCCTGTGACATAGAATTTATGGAAGCATTACAGATTTATTGGTGGTTCGTCATATCGCTGCTTGGCGGGCTGCTGGTGTTCCTTCTCTTCGTTCAGGGAGGACAGACAATGATATGGTCGGCGGAAAACGAGGAGCGCAAGCGGCTCTACGTCAATGTGCTCGGCCGTAAATGGGAACTAACGTTCACCACGCTCGTCACATTCGGCGGAGCTTTCTTCGCGTCGTTCCCGTTGTATTACTCGACGAGTTTCGGAGGGGCTTACTGGCTCTGGATGCTGATTCTGTTCAGCTTTATCCTCCAGGCGGTCAGCTACGAGTTCCGGTCGAAACCGGCCAATTTGTTCGGACAGCGTACCTACGACATGTTCCTTTGGATAAACGGTTTCGTCGGGTGTGTGCTGTTGGGCGTGGCCGTCGGGATGCAGTTTTTCGGCGCCGAGTTCTTTATCTCGCGCCAGAGCATCCTTGACGCCGGTTCCCCGGTGATTTCCGTATGGAACGACAGCCACGGCCTGGAGCAGGTATTCTCCTGGCGCCCGTTAGTGCTCGGTTTCGCGGTATATTTCCTGGCCCGCACCCTCGGCGTGCTATTCCTGTACCGCAATGTCAGCGACCCGAAGGAAGAGGAGTTCTGCAAGCTCTGCCGCAAGCGTATCCTTGTCAACGGCGTGGTTTTCGTGTTCCTGTTCTTGGCGTTCCTCGGAGTCCTGTTCACCGCCAACGGTTACAGCCTTGACGAGACGACGGGCCATTTCGAGCAGATTCCGTACAAGTACCTCTTCAACCTGATTGAAATGTGGTGGATTGGCGCGCTGTTCCTTATCGGAGTTCTCGCTGTGCTTTACGGCGTACTCCGCGGCGCACTTGACCCGAAATTCCGCGGTGCCGCGTTCTGGTGGGCCGGGATAGGGGTTGTCGTGGTTGTAACCTGCCTTTTCTGCATCAGCGGATATAACAATACCGCCTATCTTCCCTCGACCTCAAACCCCGACTGTTCGCTGACAATCGCCAACAGCTCTTCGACTGAGTTTACCCTTACCGTAATGGCCTGGGTTACGCTCCTGCTCCCCGTTGTCATAGGTTATATCGCATATGTATGGCACAAGATGACGAATCCCCCCGTTACCGATGCCGAAATGCGCTCAACCGACCATAACTATTAATCCCCTCCCATCCGGGTACGAAAAGCGCTGTGTCATAATTTTTGACACAGCGCTTTCTATATTGTTAGTACTTATTTGTTTTCGGGGAGGAAGGCCGTATCGTTCAGAATCCGGGGGGCGAGGAGGGCGGCATGGCGGCGGTAGTCCTTGGAGCCGATGTAGGCCTCGATTGCCTCGCAGTGGGTAAGATTGTGCATGTCGGAGCCGAGGAAGTCGACCATATGGTTATCAATCAGGTATTCCGCGGTATGCTTGACATCCTTGCCGTAGTGGCCGGCGAGGCTGAGGAGGTTGACCTGGAAGAGGGTTCCGGCGTTGTGGAGCTGCTCGTAGCGGTCGCGTTTCGAGAAATAGTACGAATATCTCTCGGGGTGGGCGAGAATCGGGCGGAATCCGCGGATTTTGAGGTCGAAGAGGAGCTCGTCGAGATGCCACGCTTCCTGGATGAAGGAGTTTTCGACCAGCAGGTATCTGTTGGGCATCGGGGTAAGGTTCCCGGCCTCGAGCTGTTGCTGGAAGAAGCCGTCGAGGCGGTATTCGGCGGAGTGGAGCAGCTCGATATCCGTGCCGTTCGACTCGACCGCGGCGCGCAGCTTCTCGAACGCATTGCTGATTATCTCCGGGGTGTTCTCGAACGTGTCCTGGGTAACGTGGGGGGTGGTTATAATGCGCCTGATGCCCCATCCGTATTCGCGGGCGACGAGCTCGGCCGCGGGAACAGCCTCCTTCTGGCCGTCGTCAATGCCGGGCACAAGATGGCAGTGTATGTCGGTATGGAAGAACAGTTCGACCGGTTCGGCCGGCTTTCTCCTGAAGAAGTTGAACATAGGGATTCTTATGATTTTTCAGCGGGCAAAGTTACTGAAAAAACGCGACATAGCAATACCGGCCGGATAGAGTATTGTCCGGCGCGGCATTGCTCGAGTTGCGTTTGATGTATGTAAGTGCCAGATATAGGCAGGGGAGGGTTATTCGGCGTGTTCCATGATTTTGGCAACCAGGAAGTCGGCCTGCTGGACGCCTACAGTGCGCCAGATTGGTTCGCCGTTTTTGAAAAGGATGAGCGTCGGGACGGACTGCACGCGGAAACGAGCCGCCAGTTCGGCGTTTTTGTCAATGTCGATTTTCACGATTGTTCCCTTGTCGCCTACTTTTTCCTTGACTTGCTCCAGAATCGGGGACTGCATTTTGCACGGGCCGCACCATACGGCGAAGAAGTCAACGAGGGTAGGAACCGGTGATTTGATTATTTCCTGAAAGTCGTTCATATTGAGTTGGGTTTTAGTTGTTCTGGTTTGTGATGACCGCGGTCTTAACCGCGTTACTGTCCATATAACGTATTTCTGCGCGTTTTAGTTTGGTGAATATTGATTTTTTGAGCGCGCTATTTTTATTATTTTATTTGTAACTTCGCGCATAGTTGTATTACCCCGAATTAACCGCCTTACTGACGATGGATATAAAAGGAACCGGCGTAGCCCTCGTGACTCCCTTCAAGGAAGATTACAGTGTCGATTATGAATCCCTGGCCCGACTGCTGGATTACCAGATTGCCGGAGGAGTGGAGTATATCGTGGTTCTCGGCACTACCGGGGAAGCCGCGACGCTCACGGAGGAGGAGCGGCACGAGGTCGCCCGTTTCGTCGCTGCGCATGTCGCTGGACGGGTGCCGCTGGTCCTCGGAATGAGTTCCAACGCGACCGACGCGCTCTGCCGGTCACTCCGCGCTACCGATTTCGAGGGGTACGGGGCGATTCTGTCCGTCGTGCCGTTCTATAACCGCCCGTCGCAAGAGGGGATTTACCGCCATTTCAAGGCTGTCGCGGAAGCCTCTCCTCTGCCGGTGATACTGTATAACGTGCCTTCGCGCACAGGTACGAATATGGAGGCCGCCACGACCCTCCGTCTTGCCGAAGAATTTCCCGGCAAGGTTATCGGCATAAAGGAAGCGTCGGGCCGTATCGGCCAGATACGCGAGATTATCGAACGCAAGCCGCGGGGGTTCCGCGTCATAAGCGGCGACGACGCTCTCTGCCTGCCGCTCGCCGCAATGGGGGCGGAGGGGGTGATTTCCGTAATCGGCAACGCCCTTCCCGGCTCGTTCTCCGAGATGACGCGCCAGGCGGTCAGCCATAATTTCGACAAGGCTGCCGCCATCGACCGCCCGATGCAGCCCCTCTACCGCGACATCTTCCTGGACGGCAACCCCTCCGGCATCAAGTCGCTGTTAAACATCATGGGGCTTACCGGGGCGACCCTCCGCCTGCCGCTCGTGCCCGTCAGCGACAACACCCGCTCCCTTATGAAGCGCCACCTCGCCGAGCTTCCCGACAACCTCCGCCGATAACCATTGCCAACCTCCGCCGATAACCATTGCCAGCTTCAGCCGGATAACCATTCCAGCAAGCCTCCGGCGATAGTCAGGAATCAAAAAATAGCGCTATGAATTGCAAAGTTGCCCGAAAAACGGTAACTTTGCATCCGCAAATCAGTCCGCCCTCCCACGGATGTTTTTGCGACATACCTTTGGTCCGGTAGCTCAGTTGGATAGAGCAACTGCCTTCTAAGCAGTCGGTCCCGCGTTCGAATCGCGGCCGGATCACTCAGCAAAAACGCCTCGCCACAACGTTTGTGGCGAGGCGTTTTTGCGCTTGATTGTTATGGGTTTGGTTGAATCAGGGGAGGAGGGGGCGGTAGGCGGGGAGGAGGAGGGGGGCGATGTCGGCGTAGGGGATGGTGCAGGTGGGGAGGCCTGCGGCGTAGCAGGCAATCTCGTACTGCTGGTAGATGAAAGTCACGCCTTTGTCGGTGAAGTAGGGGGGATTGGAGGGGAGGCGGAAGTCCTGCGGGTCGATTATCAGTGCGTCCTCCATCTTGAAGTCGTCGTCACCCTCGAAATACTGCTTTGAAAGAGCGTCCTTTACCATTTGAGTGAGTTCGGGCAGGGCGTTGGGGTTGAAAATTTCGTAGCCCAGAACGGCTCCGTCGGAGATGCGGAATGTAGCGCTGTTGACGAGTGTGGCACCATGCGCTCCCCCGGTGTAGATATATGTCGAGGAGTTGAAGGTGACTACCGAGTCGGTCGAGAATCCTTTGTCGATTTCAGCCTGGTAGCCGTAGTTGAAGCTGAATCCGTCGGCGCTGTCGAAGCTCCTGAAGTCATTGTCGGCTTCCGTCAGGAAGCGCTTACCCGCGTCGGCTATGAGCTTCTCGCCGTCGGCAAGCGCCCCGGGGGCAAATGTAGTATCGACAGCGGCTGTATCGACGGGGATGGTCGTCAACAGGGTCTGGGCAATCCAGAGGCGGGTGCTGTCAAGCAACGCCTGGTTGCCGTCAGTCGGATACGCGACGGAGACCTCGCTTTTAGCGGTGCAGTTGTTGACGGCTATTGAGTCTTCCCAGGTTATCTCTTTGACAGTCAGATTGCTTGTCGCGGAATCCGCTGCGGCGTGTTTGTTGCCGCAGGCGGTTGAGAGCGCCATTGTGGCTGCGACTACGGCACAGGAGGCGTATTTTTGAAGTTTCCTATTCATACTCCTTAACGTTGGGCCCTATATGGGTTAGAATCTTTTGCGGGACAAAGGTAACAAAAAAACTGGTCTTTGATGCTCTTTATTCCACTAAACCGACAACAAAAACCCTCGGAAGAATGTTCTTTTGGGTAAACACCAGCTTCCCTCAATACGCTTCTCCGCATTGTCTGAGGCCGTTTATTGATAAAATAGGCACGTCTGTTGACATATGCTTGCGGGTTGCGGGACGAGTCTGTATTTTCGCGGTCTTACCGCAAGGTCAAATTCATCGCTTTATGAAAATATTAAACTTGGGCTATTTTTTTTCGACTCCACGCCGCCTGGCAGCCACGCTTGGCGTGGTAGCACTCGTGGCGGCAGCCATCGTGCTTCCGATTGTCTTTCACAAAGAGCCGGTTCCGGCCACGCCCCCGACGGTGGAGGTCGTAGCTGTTCCCGAGCGCGACGTCAATATCTATGGCGAATATGTAGGACGAATCCGCGCCCAGCAGTTTGTCGAAGTGCGGGCGAGGGTCGAGGGATATTTGCAGAAGATGCTTTTCACGGAGGGAGCCTATATCGAGAAGGGGCAGACCCTTTTCGTGATAGACCCGACAATCTACCGGGCGCGTCTTGAAAAGGCGAAGGCGCAGCTCAACAAGGCGCGTGCAGTCGCGAAGAAGGCTGAACGCGACTTAGGCCGTATCAGGCCCCTTTTCGAGCAAAACGCCGCTTCGCAGCTTGACCTTGATAACGCCGAGGCCGCCTACGAAAGCGCAAACGCCGACGTGGCGGTGGCTGAGGCGGATGTCGCCCAGGCGGAAATCACGCTGGGCTATACATCAGTGAAATCCCCCATCTCGGGTTATATATCGGAGCGTTCGGCTGACATCGGAACCCTTGTCGGGCCGAGCAACAAGTCGCTGCTGGCCACCGTAGTCAAAAGTGATTCCGTCAGAGTAGATTTTTCGATGACGGCGCTGGACTATCTCCGCGGAAAGAGCCGCAACGTCAGCCTCGGAGGCGCCGACGGTAAGAGCAAGGTGAACGCCTATGTTACCGTCACGCTGGCCGACGGCTCGGTCTATCCCTATAAGGGGAATGTCGATTTCGCCGACCCGCAGGTTGATCCACAGACCGGCACGTTCTCTGTACGCGCCGAAATGCCGAACCCCGACCATTCCCTTCTTCCCGGCGAGTTCACGAAGGTAAAGGTTCTGCTTGATGTCCGCGAAAAGGCCGTCATCGTGCCGTCGCGCGCCTTGGTGGTTGAGAAAGGGGGGTCGTTCGTATATGTCATGCGCCGCGACCGCGTTGTTGAGAAACGTTTTATCGAGACGGGGCCGGAAGTACCCAACGGCGTGATTGTCGAGCGAGGCCTGGCTCCGGGAGAGGCCATAGTGGTCGAAGGGTACCACAAGCTGGTTCCCGGCATGAAGGTTAACCCGGTAGTAGTGAGCCTCAACGATTTGGAAAAAGATAACCCGACTAACGCCGATTAAGAATATGAAAAAGAATTTTTTCCTGGATCATCCGGTGTTCTCCATCGTGATTTCAATCGTGGTGGTGATTCTCGGCTGCATCGGTCTGGCGTTGCTCCCTGTTGACCAGTATCCGCGGATTGTGCCCCCGGTGGTCCGTGTCTCCGCCTCATATCCGGGAGCGGACGCGTCAACTGTCACCCAGGCGGTCGCGACCCCTATCGAGCAGGAGCTAAACGGAACGCCGGGGATGATATACATGAGCTCGACCTCATCTAATTCGGGATATTTTAACGCTTTGGTTACGTTTGATATAGATACCGATCCGGAAATAGCGGCCGTCGATATCCAGAACCGCGTCAAGGCGGCCGAGAGCCGGCTTCCGGCCGAAGTCGTGCAAAACGGCATCTCGGTTGAGAAGGAGACCTCCACGCGCCTTATGACTATAACGGTGATGAGCGACGACCCCAAATTCGACGAGGTCTATCTCAGCAACTATACGACACTCAACGTTGTGGACCTGTTGCGGCGTATACCCGGCGTGGGGCGCGTCAGCAGCGTCGGAGGGCGTTACTACGCGATGCAGATACGCGTGCAGCCCGATAAGCTGGCCGACCTCGGGCTGACGGTCAAGGACCTGCAGAACGCCCTGCGCGACCAGAACCGCGAGTCGGCCGCCGGAGTGCTCGGACAGGCTCCGATGGAGGGGGTTGATGTGACGGTGCCTATCATCGCCCGCGGCCGTCTGTCGTCCGTGGCCGAATTTGAGGATATCGTGATAAGGGCCAACCCGAACGGGTCCCTTGTCCGTCTGCGCGATGTCGCCACCGTCACTCTCGACGCGCAGAGCTACAACACCGAGAGCGGAATCAATCTCGGTAATGCGGCGGTGCTGAATATTACGATGCTTCCTGGCGCCAACGCGATGGAGGTCGCTGAACGGGTGCGGAAGGAGATGGGGACAATCAGCCGCGGCTTCCCGGAAGGGATTTCCTATTCGATTCCCTTCGATATGACGACGTACATATCGGAATCAATCCACCATGTCTACCGCACGTTCTTCGAGGCGCTGCTGCTGGTGATTCTCGTTGTGTTCCTGTCGTTGCAGAACTGGCGCGCGACTCTGATCCCTATTATCGCTGTCCCGATTTCGCTTATCGGCACTTTCGGGGTGATGCTGGTTTTCGGCTTCTCACTGAATATGCTGACGCTTCTCGGCCTTATTCTCGCGATCGGCATAGTTGTCGACGACGCGATTGTCGTGGTCGAGAATGTCGACCGCATAATGCATAACGAGCATGTCGGCCCCCATGAGGCCACGCGCAAGGCGATGGACGGCCTGGGCTCGGCTCTTATCGCCATGTCGCTGGTGCTATGCGCGGTGTTTGTGCCGGTGAGCTTCCTCCCGGGTATCACGGGACAGCTCTACCGCCAGTTCACCATTACGATCGCGGTTTCCGTAATCATATCGACCATTGTGGCGCTGACACTCTCCCCGGTCATGTGTGCCGCGCTTCTGACTCCCCCTTCCCGTCGCAGGAAGTGGAAGCCGTTCCGCCTGATAAACTATTGGCTGGCAAAGGGGAGCACGATATACTGCCGTCTGATACGCAAGTCGCTTTCCCATTCTCCCCGGATGTATGTCGGATTCGGCCTGGCAATTGTCGCCATATGGGCTATGAACCGCCTTATGCCGCAGAGCTTTATGTCGCAGGAAGACCAGGGTTATTTCACCGTGGAGCTTGAACTTCCCGAGGGAGCGACAATCGAGCGCACGCGCGCCGTGACCGAACGCGCCATGGAGGCCATAATGGCCGACGCCGATGTCGAGTATGTACTTAACGTTACCGGCTCCTCCCCGCGTGTCGGGACCAACCAGGCCCATTCCCAACTGACCGTGATATTGAAGCCGTCTGACGAGCGGACCGACAGCGGCTCGATTGACAACGTGCGCCAGCGGGTGCGCAGAATGCTTTCCCCCTATCCCGAGAGCAACGTCTATATCTTTACCCCCGCGATTATTCCCGGTCTGGGGTCTTCGGGCGGTTTTGAGATGGTGCTCGAGGCGCGCGGCGACGCTACCTATGCCGATTTGCAGGCGGCGGTCGACACGTTGAGGCGCTACGCCGCCATGACCCCTTCGGTCAGCGACCTCTCGACCTCGATGCAGGCCGACATTCCGCAGTTGTATTTCGACGTAAACCGCGACAAGGCGCAGACGCTCGGAATACCTCTTAGCGACGTGTTTTCGACGATGAAGGCCTTTACCGGCTCCATCTATGTCAACGACTTCAACATGTTCAACCGCATTTACCGCGTGTATCTCCAGGCGGAGGCCCCTTACAGGGCGAGCCGGGATAACCTGAACCTCTTTTTCGTGCGCGGGGCCCAGGGCGCGATGGTGCCGGTGACGACCCTCGGAACCACCAGGTACACGACAGGCCCGGGCACAATATCGCGCTTCAACATGTTCAATTCGGCTACTGTTTCCGGCGAGGCCGCGAAGGGGTATTCTACCGGGCAGGCTATGGCGGATCTGGAGGAGATTGTCTATGAAAAGCTTCCCTCGAATATCGGTATAGAATGGAGCGGTCTCTCATATCAGCAGAAACACGAAAGCGGCAATACGGCGATTGTGCTCGGGCTGGCGTTCCTTTTCGTGTTCCTCTTCCTGGCGGCGCTCTACGAGAGCTGGACGGTGCCTCTTGCGGTAATCCTTTCCCTGCCGGTGGCCGGAGTAGGCGCGTATCTCGGAATATGGGTTTGCGGCCTGGAGAACAATATTTATTTCCAGATCGGATTGGTGATGCTGGTCGGCCTGGTGGCTAAAAACGCGATATTGATTGTCGAGTTTGCCAAGGAGGGTGTCGAGCATGGGATGACGGCGGCTCAGGCAGCGCTGAAAGCGGCGTCGATGCGCTTCCGCCCGATAGTGATGACCTCCCTCGCCTTTATGCTCGGGCTGCTCCCGCTGGTATTCGCGTCGGGTCCCGGTTCTGCCGCTCGCCGCGACATAGGTACCGGGGTATTCTTCGGTATGCTGGTCGCGATAACGATAGGTATTGTCTACGTACCCTTCTTCTTCGTCCAGGTCTCCAGGCTGGCGAAACCGCGGCTTGAGAAACCGCGCCGTATGGCCGGAAGAGTTGTCGGAGCCATTAAGAATCTTAAAAACAAGCGTAATCATGAAGGTTAGAGACAGGATTATCATAGCGGCGTTTGCCGCGGTGGCGCTTATGGGAGCCGGATGTTCCGGAACCCGCGACCTCGCCAGGCCGAGAGTCAGTATGCCTATGACGCTCGCCGCCGGATACGCCGATTCGCTCTGCGTGGCCGACAAGGGATGGTGGGAGTTCTATACCGATACCGCCCTCTGCTCGCTGATTGACAAGGCGCTGACCAACAACCGCGACCTTCTCCGGGCTGCCGCTCGCGTCGAGGAGGCCAGGGAGCTGCTGGGGGTGGCCAAGGCGCAGCTCCTCCCGGAACTTTCGGCAAACCTGCAGCCGACGCGAGAGACGGAGCATTACGGCGACGTTCCTGAGGCAACCGTTAAGAACTATTTCGATCTGAAAGCCACGGTGGCCTGGGAGTTCAATCTCTGGGGAAGCGGTATTCAGAATCGTCGCCAGGCCGAGGCCCAATGGCTGGCGACGGAGGAGGACAAGCGCGCCATGCAGATGTCGCTTGTCGCCAACGTGGCTTCTCTGTATTATCAGTTGAAGGCGCTGCAGAGCGAGCTGGCGATTGTGCGCCGAACGCTTGTAACCCGACAGGAGAACGTGCGTTACGCCAAGTTGCGCTTCGAATATGGCGCGGTAAGCGAGGTGGTCTACCAACAGGCGCTGGTGGAGCACGCGACCACGGCCGCCCTTGTGCCGGGACTCGAACACCGGCTGACCGTCACTAATAATGCTCTCGGGGTACTGCTCGGCGAACTGCCTGGCAAGGAATATTCGGTGGGGGCGCTTGACCCTGACGACGGGCTGAACCTCGACGTGCCTGTCGGGATTCCGTCGGAACTGCTGGAGCGCCGCCCCGACTTACGCGCTTCGGAGCAGCGGCTCAAAGCCGCGATGGCCGGTGTCGGTGTGGCCTACGCCAACCGTTTCCCGTCGCTGCGTATCTCCTTCCAGGGTGGTATCGAGGCCAAGGAGCTTGCCGATTTCTTCAAGTCGCCTTACACCTACACCCTCGGCTCCATCGCCGGGTCGGTTTTCGATTTCGGGAAACGCAAGCGCCGCTACAAGGCTGCGATTGCCGCTTACGACCAGGCGCGTCTTGAATATGAGCAGGATGTCATCACGGCGTTCAGCGAGGTTTCTGACGCTGTGTCGGCCTACCGGCGGATGTGCCAGACAGTCGAGCTTCGCACGAATCTCCGCGACGCGGCGCGCCGCTATGCCGATCTGGCCCTGACGAACTACCGCGGGGGTAATCTGGCATATATCGATGTGCTTGACGCGCAGCGCCGGTATTTCGACGCGCAGACCTCCCTGGTCAACGCGGTAAGGGACCGCTATCTCGGCCTGATTAACCTCTACAAGGTGCTTGGAGGGGGATGGACGGGAGGTCCCGCGGCGTAGTCCCCGCTCTTCGAGTCACCCTAAAACAGGCCCGGCAGCGAGGTTCTTAGCGGAAAAATCGCTATCTTCGCGAATACAAACCTGATCTATCCGCTAACCTTAAAGAAATGAGAAACTTGTTTGCCTGCGCTGTGGCGGCTTTGTGCTCTTTCGCCGCCGGTGCCCAGTTTTCCGCCCCCAAAGAGGACTATCTCCAGCATATTGTCACGGTAGACCGCCCGGGCCGCGTCTACAAGGTCGGCGAAAGCCCCGTAATCCGTATCGAAGCCTATGGCGGCGGGATTCCTGTCGACGGAGTGAAGGTGGCCTATGCCTGCGCCGACGAGATGTTTGTCCCGGAGCTGACCGACACGGTCGTATTCCGCGACGGGGTCGCGACTATTGATATGGGGACGATGCGCGTCCCCGGGTTCCGCGAGTGCAACCTGACGTTCAAAGTCGGCCGCAAGACGGTAAAGAATGTGGTAAAGGTGGCCTTTGACCCGCATAAAATTAAGACTTTCACCAAGATGCCCCGCGACTTCAAACAGTTCTGGGCCGCAGAGCTGGAGAAAGCCGCCGCCGTGCCTCTCGACCCGCGGGTTACTTATCTCAAGCATCTTTCCAACGATTCGATAAGCACATACCTCGTGCGGCTGACGGTCGGGGATGGGAACCGCTATTTCTACGGGTATCTCTCCAAGCCGAACGACGGTAAGAAGCATCCGGCGATGTTCTGCCCTCCCGGCGCCGGGCCGTACAAGCGCTGGCCCCGCACGGAGTACGCCAAGAAGGGCTTCATTGTGTTCAGCACGGACATCCACGGCCTCTCGCCCGAACTGTCCGACGCTTATTTCAAGGATATCCACGACGATGTTTACGGCTTCTGGGGGCGCGGAATTACCTCCCGCGACAGTTGCTATTACCGGCAGGTGTACGCCGGTTGTTCGCGGTGCATAGACTTTCTTAGCGAGCAGCCCGACTGGGACGGCGAGAACATCGTGTGTCTCGACGGCTCGCAGGGGGGCGCGCTTTCGATAGTGAGTGCGGCGCTCAATCCGAAAGTGACGCTCGTCTGCCCTTCGTATCCCGCGCTTTGCGACCTGGAGGGGTTCGTCCACGACCGCGCCGGAGGGTGGCCCAAATACTTCCGGAATGTCGAGGTGGCCGACTCTGACCGCCAGGCCGTGCTCGCGACGCTCCCTTACTACGACGTCGTGAACTTCGCCCGCACCCTGACGCAGCCCGGTTTCTATCTCTTCGGCTATAACGACAATACCTGTTCCCCGACCTCCGTCAGCGCGATGCTGAACGAGGTCAAGGCCCCGAAAACGGTATATAACACCTATACCAACTCCCATTATAACTTCAAGGAGAATATCGACGTGGCGCTTGAATGGGTGCTTTCGCGGGTCTATGGCGACAAATAACCTCTCATTCCTCCCCCTCCTTAATAACGAAATCTTTACAACCTCAAATCTATCCTCTTAATGAACAGAATTTTACTATCTGCCCTGGCAGGAACCCTCGCTTTCGGCGCTTTTGCCGAGGAAAGTTCCCCTGTCAATGTGACGATGGCAGATAAACAGACAACAATGTCCAACGGCTTGATAAGGCTTATTATCGGAGCTAACGGGCGCATCAGTTTCCTCAAACCCACCTCTTCCAAGGTCAATATCTTGGGAAGTAATGGTATTTACTTTGACTACACTGCTTCCGCGAATAAGGCGATGAGTCCTGACAAGGTTGAAATCATAGCCCAGAACGATGATTACGCCGAAGTGCTGTATACCAACACGACGAGTCATCCGATTATGTCGCAGGGTTTCATAATGCGACGCGGGGAACGGGCTTTATATACGTATATAATAATGCGTGGTACAGAAAGCTCCTCTTCCGTCAGCATCCGCGAGGCGAGGGTTTGCACGCGCCTGGCCGGCGGCTTCGTTGACGGCTACGTCGACGAGGTAATGAACGGCAAGATTCCGACCAATTCCGAAATGTCGACCGCGGAAAAGGCCGAGAACACCATTCAGGACGCGACTTACCGAATGGCTGACGGCTCCATCTATACGAAATACAACTGGGGGCAGTTCATCGACTGCGACCTGTTCCACGGACTGATGAACAATACTTCTAAAATCGGTGTCTGGAACATCCCCGTGTCCTACGAATGGCTCAACGGCGGCCCGATGCGCCAGGAGCTGACTGTCCACGCAACCAGCAAATCCCCAATCACCATTCAGATGCTTCAGGGCGAGCACTTCGGGGCTTACGCCCAGGCGTTCAAAGAGGGAGAGGAGCATCTTTACGGCCCGTTTATGATTTATGTCAACTCCGGCACCCGGGAAGAAATGATCGCCGACGCCCGCGACCGCGCTCTCCAGGCCCGTGCCGAATGGCCTTTCAAATGGTTTAAAAACGACCTGTACCCGACTGAGCGTTCGAACGTAAAGGGTCGGCTGGTGCTCCCCTCCGGACTTTCGCCCGACGGCATGAAGATGGTCCTTGCCGACAGCGAGAACACCGAGCTGATGCGCAAGGGGCGGCAGTATATGTTCTGGGCCAACGCCGACGCTGAGGGGAACTTCGAGATTCCCAACGTGCGCCCCGGAAGCTATTCGCTGTATGCTTATGCGACCAAGGGAAGCATTACCGACGAAATGAAGTACGACGGAGTAGTAGTAGGGGAGGAGGCCGTGACCGAACTCGGCGACGTTAACTGGACTCCCGACAACCGGCTGACGCTTCTCTGGCAGATCGGCGAGGCCGACCGCCTCTCCGACGGCTTCAAAATGTCGGATATGCCCCGCGCCTACGGCGACTGGGACCAGGTACCCGCCACGCTGAATTACACCATCGGGACGAGCACCCCCGAGAAAAACTGGTATTACGCCCAGACAAAGAACGGCTCCTGGAATATCTATTTCGACCTGGAGGATGGTTTTGATGAGGATGTGGTCCTTACGGCATCCGTTGCCGGCGCTTCCAACTCTCCGAAAGTCGGCGTTTCCGTCAACGGCAAGAGCCAGGCCAACTGGTCGTTCTACAACGATGCGGCGATATATCGTTCCGGCAAGCTCGGAGGGCGCCACAGCGTCAAGCAGGTAGTCGTACCCGCTTCCGTGCTGAAGCCGGGCGAGCAGAACAAAATCGCCCTTACGATGTCCGGCATAAAGAGCAACGGCGGCGTTATGTGGGATTGCGTAAAGCTGGAGACAGACCGACTTTCGGCCATTTCAAACGTCGCGGTTGACTGCGATTCTTCCGTCGGCGCCGCGGAGCTTTACAACCTTCAGGGCATCCGCGTCGACCGCGCTTCCGCCGCTCCCGGCGTCTACATCGAACGCCGCGGCGCTACCTCGCGCAAAGTTGTCCTTTAATCGTTATAATTCTTATAAAACTTATAATTCTTATAAGAACTTATAAATCACAATAAAGACAAGAGAGCCGCG
>CAJUFH010000045.1 GCA_910585755.1 uncultured Muribaculaceae bacterium
TCTAACCATTAGGCAATTATGAAATTGCGCTTTTTTGAGTGGCGAAGTCAGGAGGTTAAAGGAGAAAAAATTAGGGAGGGTAAGTGTTGGAATTTGCGAAAATATTTATATCTTTGCAAAATTCGAGGAGTTATAGTCGTTTTATGCGAAACAATGGAATATTTATGCCGCCTCGAAGCATAATATGCAGTTTTAATCAATCCAAATTTATAACCAAAGAGCTGAGTCGCAAATTTTTTCATCTTGACGGGAAAGATTTACCCGAAGCTCTGCTAATCAATCAAATCTTGCGTATGAAAAAAGCAAAACTCCTGCTGGCGGCGCTCGGTTTGGCTGCGGCGCTCCCGCAACAGGCGCTGGCTTATACCGAAAGCCCCTACACGCTCGACTTCAACACGCCGATCGCGACCGTTGACCATGCTTTCCGCGTGGCCCCCAACTGGCGGCACATAGTCGAAGGCGTTGACAACGAGTACGTGTCGTACTATTATGATAGTACAGGAGGCGTCGACGGAACCGGATGCCTCCGCTGCAGCAAACAGGAACTCCAAGACTCCGAGTATGACTGGTACGCAGTCAAGGACATCATTGTCACCCCGATGGTAAGCGGTGAAATATCGTTCGCCGGGAAACTAATCGGCAGTTACGGCTACATCGAGGTCTACACAGTCAACGAGGACGGCAGTTTAGGAACTCGCCTGCAACGTTTTGACAGCACTGAGCTATCGAGATCAACGTGGAACACAGTGTCCCTGACGACTCCATTGGAGACATCCCAGCGCATCGGATTCCGCATCAGCGAGGCTGCGATTGACGATTTCACCGCCGCCTCCGCAGAACGCGAGCTGGAAAAGAGCCTCCAGGTCGTCTCCGCGGTTCCCGTAGCCGAAGCCGTCGATTATGTCGGCAACGGAGCAACCGGCACCATCTACTGGTACCAGCAGCCCTACACCGTGACTCCCGAAGGAACGGAGCCTGGGAAGGTGCTGGTGCAGTATACCGTGACCGTAAAGAACGACGGCGAGGTTGACTTAGCCGTAGGCGACGAGAACTATTCCGTCTCCATCATCAACGGTTCTACCAATACGGTTTACGGCACTACCAATATCACCCAAGACCTCGCTGTCGGCGCGACCTCTGAGCCGTTCGTCGTAGAAGCGCTTGTGCCGGCGACAGAATGGCCCAGCTCCTACCGCTACATCAATATGAATGTACGCGAGAACATGATGGGAAGCGTCCTGACCCGCGCCCAGTCACACTACCGGGCATATGAGCCGAAACTCCTGTTCCGCGAGGCCGGTTCAAGGGACACCAACTCCCTGGCGAGCGCGATTAATCTCGGCATGGTGACCGAGGACACCTCCAAGGAGTTTGAAATCTTCAACGATGGTGCAGCCCCTCTGACCATCAAGAGTATAACCGTTCCCGAAGGTTTCACCTGCGTTGTACGCGAGTTCCCCGCTGAAGGAGAGACGGAGGGCGCGCTTGTAGAGGGCGAGTTCAGCGTTCCCAGGAAAACGAGGAAAGCAGTAACTGTCACCCTTCCCGCTACCACCCCCGGCAGCTACTCCGGCGACATTAAGATTATCTACCTCGACAAAAAACTTGAGGAAGCGACCTACACACTCGCTCTCTCCGGCACAGTTCTCGGCGCCAACACCTGGTCTACCACCTTCGACTCGGCAGATACCGGCCAGAGCGTACAGTATCCCCTTGGCTCCGTGGCCGAAGGAGGCATCAGAAGCGATTATAGGTACAGCAACGGAGTTTACGACATATACCTAAAATCGTACACCACCAGCGGCTATCAGACGGAGAACAACAAGTTCATCACCCCGAAGCTACGTGCCCAGGCAGGGGATACCTTGACATTCGACGTAGCCCGCGACGGCACGAACAGCACTTATTCTATGAAGGTGTATATCTCGACTGACCGCGAGAACTGGGGCGAGCCTGTCGCCACCTACACTCCTTCCGATATGGGCGACTCCGCATGGCACAAAGAGAGCATCACCTTTGCCGAGGCTGGCGATTACTACGTTGGTTTTGCCATCTTCGGCATGCGCCTCGACAATGTGGTAGGTCTCGAAAAAGTCGATGTGCCCCATGACGTGTATATTAAAAATGTAAACCAGAAAGAGATCGCCCAGTCTGGCAACGAGCAGACTGCGACCCTTACCATCATCCCGCTGTCCGAGGCCGACCCGTCTGATTACACCGTTGAATACTACGTCAACGGAGAGGTCAAGGCCAACGTGAACACTGTCGGTCTTTACACCTCCGCCACCCGCGAGACGCAGTTCAACGCCAAGTGGACTCCCGAGGTCACTGCCACCACCACCCTCAGCACATACTTCAAGCTGACCTTCACCGACGGCACTGCTTCTTTCCAGTCCCCTGTCAAGGAGATTGTGATCGAGCACCAGCCCGAGTTCGTATTCTTTGACAAAGGGACTTACTCCGGGCCATACAGCAAGCCTGAAAACCGCAAGACCGCGATTGACTTCGGCAAGACAAATACCTCCGGTCTGACCCAGCAGTTTGAAATCCACAACTGGGGTACCGCTCCGCTGACCGTCAAGAGCATAACAGTTCCCGCCGGATTCGCGGCCCTCTTCCCCGCGGCAGAGGAAGGAGCCGAAGCCCAGCCCGCCGGGGCTGCCACCGTGGCCTCCAAAGAGCGCCAGGCAGTCGACATCGTGCTGACAGCCGATGCGGCCGGTACCTACGAAGGGAACCTCGAAATCGTCTATGTTGACGCGACCGGCGCCGACGCGACTTTCACACTCCCCGTCAAGGCCATAATGCTCGACCCGAACAAGTGGTACGTCACGTTTGACGACGGCACCTCCAGCGGCGTATTCCCCGCCGGCTCCATCGCGCAGTCGAATGTCAGCCTGACAAACACGGGATCCTACTCCGCACCGGATGTATGTGTCTACAGTGCTTCGACCTCCGACAATATGTTCATTACTCCGAAGATGCATATCGCAACCGCCGGGGAGACTCTCGCGTTTGACGCTAAATGGCTACCTAATACCTGGAACAAGTCGATACTGCGCGTATACTATGCGGCAACTCGCGAAGCACTGTCTGATGACACCCAGCGTACTCTTCTTGCCGAATACGACTACTCTGACGAAACCAAGCCGCAACTTACTGAAAGCTTCACGACCTATACCGTTGCTCTTCCCGAAGCCGGGGACTTCTTTATCGGTTTCGAGATGCGCGAGCGCGCCTACATCAATGACCTTTACGGTCTCAGCCTGGCACCCTTCAGCCATGATTTGCAGATTGCGGGTTCGCTGATTCCCGCGAACGGCGTTCAGAACACCCTGGAAACCGCTACAATTTCGTTCCGCAACTTCGGCATCAAGCCAGAGGCAGAAGGCACGTTCACCCTCACTGCCTATGTAAACGGCGAGCCGCAGACTATTGAAGGTTACAAGGAGATTCCTACTGTCAACAAGGCCAACGCTCCGACAACATCCTTCGACATCCCGTTCCGCTCGCCCAAGGTCGGCACATTCCCTGTTTACCTTGAATTCAAGGCTGGCGATTTCGTGCTTGCCACCGAGCCTCAGGACGTTACCTTCGCAGAAGAAACCCTGTCGAGCGAAATCGTTGTCGGAACTCCGAGCGGTACCAGCAACAATATCCCGCTCAACCTCTATTACAAGAACAGCGAATCAGTAGCCCTTTACACCCCTGCCGAGCTCGGTCTCAACGGCGGCGAGAAAATCGTCAAAATCGCGATGAAGGGCTATATGAAGAAATCCGGATATTCTTCTGACTTCAAGTTATATTACCAGTGGACCGACGACACCGAGCTGACTCGTCCCACCTCTTCCGATGCTTTTGACTACTCCGGTATGACCCAGGTTGTCGACCAGGCGGCCTACGAATGGCCCAATGTAGGCGGCGACGGCGACTTAGTAGAGATGCTGGTAATCAACTTCCCCGAACCGCAAGTTTACGAAGCCGGCAAGTCGCTCCGCCTGTTTGTCCGTTCGAGCTGGTCTTCCGATGCCGGCAACAGCATGTTCGCGATAGAGTCTTCGCAAACCAAGAAGAACATCTTCGCGCACAAAAACGACGGCACTAAGGACGTGTTCACCGGCGCATGGTCTGCCATAAACGAACAGGCCCTCCCGGTTCTGCACATCAGCCTTGCCGTAACCCCGATTTCGATTTCGGGTAACGTTACCGACACCGAGGGTAACGCCGCAGAAGGCGCTACCGTTACGCTCGTCAGCACCGACGGCGACAACATCCAGTACGAAGGCACCACCGACGCTACCGGCGCTTACAACGTTAACGTGATCCAGTCGAGCCGCACCTACGACGTAATCGTCACCAAGGACGGCAAGGAGGACTACGCCGACGCCGTAGAGTTCCCCGAGTCGAAGACCACTGACTTCACCCTCTACGAGGTAGCTAACCTCAACGACGAGACCAACGGCGTGACCGCGATCGAAAGCGCGCTCGTTAAGATCAACCTCGGCCTGAAGCCCGGCTTCAACGCCATCGCCCTCCCGGTTGCCCTTACTTCCGACGAGGTAGCAGCAATCTTCGGCGAGGACGCCAAGGTTTACGAGTTCGTAAGCGTTGACGGCGAAATCGACGCCACCGCCCACTTCTTCGCGAAGACCGACGGCATGGAAGCCGGCGTTCCCTACCTGCTGGAACTCGCCGAGGCTCCCGCCCCCTTCAAGGTCAAGGGCCGCGCGGTTGTCGCCGACACCCCCTCGGTAGCCCACTACGCTGTCAACTTCACCGCGACCTACGCTCCTATGGCAGTTACCGACGGCATGTTCTTCCTGACCGCCGACAACTACATCGCGACCACCGCTGCCGCTACCCACGGCCTGAGCTTCGTTGACAACGATGCCGCAGCCGAGACGCTTCCCGCGTTCCGCGCTTACGTCAAGCAGCGCGAAGGCCGCGAGCTGCAGAACCTCCACTTCGACATCCTGACCGACTACACCGGGATTGAAGGCGTCGCCGCCGACTTCGACGAAAACGCCGAGATTTACAACCTCCAGGGTATCCGCGTCAAGAACCCCGTCCGCGGCGGTGTCTACATCGTCAACGGCAAGAAAGTCCTTGTGAAATAATCCCCACCTACCATAAACGACAAGCCCGCGAGCATCCCTCGCGGGCTTGTTGTTTATGGTAGGGAGTGAAGGGTGAAAGGGTGAAAAGTGAAGGAGATACCGTCATAGCGACCAAGACGGGTAAAGTAACCGCTTCCTTCAAGAGGGTGTATCATAATGGCCCATCTGGGTCGTCGCTTGAAGGATTCTTCGCTAAGGCGAAGCGGTCAAAGACCGATAACGGCCTCGGTCACAATCTCCAGATTGCTCCCATCGGCCTCACCTCCAAGCTCCTACCATCTGGACCATTCTGATAGCACCCTCCAGTATCTCCTTCACACTCCCCCTTTCACCCTTTCACCCTTTCACCTTTCACTATTCACTATTTGCACCAAAGAATAGCATAAATCACTAAAAAAGCTGAAAAGGGTGTTATATTAAGTATTTTTGTGTATATTTGCGAATTGATACAGACTCATTGTGCCAATATATTTTTTCAGGCAATAAATAATTATATTTATCACTAAAAATCATTTAGATTTATCACCTAATATTAAACCAATGAAGAAGTACTACCTGCCAATCATCGCCCTGACATTCGCCGCAGGCGCCCAGGCGCAGACGATTCTCGACGAAGGGTTCGAGACCGGGAACACCGGGAGCTCACCCAAGCCCGTCGCCGTCGGAGCCGGATGGACTACCGTCGACAGTTACAAGGGTACCAACCAGAAGTACACCTGGCACAACTACTACTCCGATCCCACCTCTAAATCCGGGCCCACAATCTCCGGGGCGTGCTGCGCCGCGGTTGACGGCCCTCTATCAATCAACCCGACGGACGGAGGTGGTCCCCGCGAGGAAGTCCTCCTAACCCCGGAACTCGACCTCAACGACACATACCAGCTTCAGTTCACATTCAAGGTAAGCCCGGCCAACTGCAACGAGAAAAGCCGCTACGACATCCAGGTACGCGTCGTAGAGGGTGACAATCTCGCGGGCGCCGAAACCATATTCTCCATACAGAACGAAAAGATGCTCCGCGAAAGCGGCATCAGCGGCTTCCCCATCGAAGACTGGGCGCCCCGCACCGCGAAAGTCGACCTCAGCGACTTCAAGGGTGAGAAGGTTAAGCTCGCCTTCGTCTACAAGATGTTCAACGAGAGCTCCAACATCGTTTACCTCGACGACGTTTCCGTCAAGAAGTTCACTCCCGCGACCGGGCCGGTAGCCTCGCTGTCGCTCGACCGCTTCGCGTTCCCCGCGATGTATATCGGCGAGAAGATTTACTCCGACGTCATCACTCTGACGAACGCCGGCAAGGACGGCCTCCGCATAACCGGTATCGACTGCCCCGCCGGAGTGACCACCACTCTGAACCCCGCCAACGTCAACCTGCTGGCCTACCAGAGCGTGATGTTCAACATCGCGTACACCGCCTCCCTTACCTCCCCGACGACGGGACAGGTAGTGCTCCACACCACCGGCGGCGACGTGACAATCGACATCACCGCCTCCAAGCAGGTTCTTCCCGAAGGCGCGACACTCGAGACCTTCGAGACATTCTTCCCGCCCGCCGGATGGGCAAACAGCGGCTGGGGATGGAACACCAACGCGTTCGAGGGTGACCACTGCGCATACCAGGCGGGCGACTTCGGCGCTACCTGGCTCCGCTCGCCCCGCCTGGACCTGCTCGAGGGCGGCTCGGTATCGTTTACATATTTCAACTCCTACGACGGCGAAACCGCGCCCGAATATGACATTGAGCTTCAGGCTTCATACGACGGCGGTAACACCTGGAAGAAAGTCTGGAACTCCGACTACCAGAACGGCCTCAACCAGATGCTGACCGAAACAGTCCAGCTCCAGGGAGGTTCCGACAACAGCTATGTCCGCTGGTACTATCCCGCAGTCGAGTCCGACGACGAGGGCGCATTCGATCACTCGGCCTTCTTCCTCGACCGCGTAGTGCTTCCGAAAGTGTTCGGCTCTGACGGCGTTCCCGCTGTAGCTTCCGATCCCACTCCCAAACCCGGCACCACCGAGGTTTACCCCAAGGGGGTAGTCCTCTCCTGGGCTCCCGCCCAGTTCGCGACCGGCTACAAGCTCTTCGTAGGCACCTCTTCTGCCTGCAACGAACTGGTTAACGGCCAGGACCTCGGCGCCGCTCTGACCTTCTCCCTCCCCGACCTCGAAGCGGAAACCCGCTATATGTGGAAGGTCGTTCCTTACAACAGCAAGGGTGACGCGACAGGCGTTTCCACCTGGGTTTTCACTACTCAGAAAGATGCGTCAATCGACACCTTCCCCTACGAGCAGAACTTCACCGACAACGGCGATGACATCCCCCTCGGATGGTTCAGCACCCCCTCCAGCGCCTATAACCGCACCTGGAGCATCAACAGCCTCAAGAAGTACGAGAACGACGGCAAGAGCTACGGAGTGGCTTGCTCCATCTGGCTTAATGCCGGCGATTCCAACGACATGCGCACCCCCGATGTCAACCTCCCGGCCGACAAGCCGATGAGCATCTCCTTCATCTGGGGCGACGAGCACCCCGCGTCGCTCGTTGT
Organism: uncultured Muribaculaceae bacterium; assembly: GCA_910585755.1. Taxonomy (GTDB): domain Bacteria; phylum Bacteroidota; class Bacteroidia; order Bacteroidales; family Muribaculaceae; genus UBA7173. The sequence continues at coordinate 7,667 of CAJUFH010000045.1, forward strand.
CGACCCCACCGGCAAGGTTCAGAAGAACAACGTCGTTCCCAACAACGGAGTCAGCGAACTGCTCTTTGAAATCTTCGCCGACGGCGAATGGACAACCCTCAGCACCATCTCCGAAAAACACTTCGACGATGGTGACAACAAATACTGGATCAACGAGCGCCACGACCTCTCGGCATACGCCGGTAAGAAGGTTCAGTTCCGCTGGGTTCACAAGAGCTACAGCGGCAAGGACGAAGGGGGTTCTGTGACCCACATCGTAATCGAGGAAGCCAAGGGTGACTACGCCGCGTTCAACCGCTCGGGCTGGAACGCCGGCAAGGTCAACTTCGAAAAGGGCGCAAGCTCCGGCGACATCCTGACCATCTTCAACCAGGGCAGCAACGAGCTGACCGTCAAGAGCGCTACCTTCGCGACCCCCAACTTCACAACCTCGCTGAAGGCCGGTGACAAGCTCGCCGCAGGTTCCGCTACCACCTTCTCCGTAGAGTTCAACGCCCTCCAGACCGCTGCCAAGGTCGAGGACGCTCTGACCGTCGAGTTTGAAGGGGGCCACACCGCTACCCTCCCCGTAGAAGGCGAGGCTCTCCCGCAGGGCACCTTCTACTTCTCCTTCGAGCCCAACCCGCTCGACTACGTATGGAACGAGGAGTTCACCATGATTGACGCCGACAAGGCTCCAGGCTACTCCTTCTCCTCCTACTGGATTTACTACTCAGCCGACGGCCAGCGCTGCGCGTTCTCCGTTGAGAGCGACTCCAAGGAGCACGGCATGTACGGCATGATGGCTCCTATCTCCGGCGAACACGCCCTCGTAGGTTCCTCCGGCCAGGCAGTCAACGCCGACAACTGGATTATCTCGCGCAAACTTGTCGCTTCCGCCGACTCCAAGTTTGACTTCTACGCCCGCAACTGGGAGAGCCTCAACAGCGTGCTGCCCGAAGCCAAGCACTGCGTATCGGTTCTGGTAAGCACAGCCGGAAACACCGACACCAAGGACTTCACCCCCGTTCTGCGCACTACCGAGATGCCTTACCTCGAAGGCTCCAACTGGAACCACTACGAGGTTGACCTCTCCAGCTACGCCGGACAGAGCATCTACGTCGCCATGCGCCACACTACCAACAGCCCCTCGAACCTCGCCTTCTTCGACGACTTCACCCTTAGCGGCTTCACTATCGACGCCTCCGGCATTGAGAACGTCGACGCCGAGGAGACCGCCGGCATCGCCGAGGACGCCCGAGTTGACGTCTACAACATCAACGGCGCGCTCGTTGCCTCCGGCATCGGCCCCCGCACCCTCGACAACCTCGCCAAGGGCTTCTACGTTGTTAAAGCCGAAGGCTCCAAGGCTTTCAGCATCCTGAAATAAGGTTATCGCAAAGTAACTTATAATCAAGATTAACCCCGGAAAGTCACCCACCCTCCCGCCGGGAGCCTGGGTGACTTTCCCTCTCAAAAAGACAGATGAAGACAACCAGAATACTGTTCACCCTGCTGGCCGCGCTGTTCTTCGCTGGCGCCGCCGCCCAGCAGCGCGACACGCGGCTTACCGTCAAGGTAAACACGGTAGAGGGCGACATACTGACCGGGCAGCCCGTAGAACTTACCCAGACCGACTACTCCCTCGGCTACGGCACCCTGAAACTGAACGCCGACGGCGAATGTTCGCTCAACGTCTACGCCGGCAACCACCTCCTCCGCATTGAGCGCAACGGCTTCAACACCGTCGAGGAGACATTTGCCGTGGCCGAAGGTGAAACGGAGAAAACCGTTACCGTAAGCCTCACCGAGAAGACCCGCGCCCCGTTCGCCCTCACCGCAGAGGCAACCCGCGACCCCTTCACCGGGCGCCGCGACATCGCCCTGAGCTGGAACCGCGAGAAGCCCGCGTTCTTCGACGATTTTGAAAGCTACGAGCCGTTCGCCGTGAACTTCGGGGAATGGACCGGCATAGACGCCGACGGCGAGGCAACCGCCCCCCTCGCAGGCACGTATCCCAACCGCGGCATCATGCAGTACGCCCAGGTTATCAACCCGCTGACCGTCACCCCGACCTGGTGGTATGAATACCCGATCCTGCGCCCATACAGCGGCCAGCAGTACATCGGCTTCATCCGCACCAACTCCGGCAACGCCAACGACGACTGGCTGATTACCCCCGCCATCACCGTCGGCACAGAGAACATCCTCTCCTTCAAGGCCAAGGCAGCCGACCGCTACGACGAACGCTTCATGGTCTACGTCACGACCAAGCTCGACAACCCGCAGGCCTCCGACTTCACCAGAATCGACACCGGCAACTACGAGAGCGTCGACTACAAGGGGTGGCACGACATGGCCTACGACCTGTCGCGCTACGCCGGGCAGACCGTGAAGTTCGCCATCCGCTACATCAGCAACACTAAACTCTACGGAGCGTTCATGCTGATGGTCGACGACGTATATGTCGGCCAGCCGCAGCCCGAAGCCGCCGCGGCCGCCAAGCGCGCGCGCCGCGTCGCCAAGTCGCCCGACAACCGCTTCGAGAAGTTTGAAATCTATCTCGACGGCGTTAAGAAAGCCACCGTCGAGGATTACTCCTACCTCCTGACCGACGTTCCCGCCGGGCAGCATACCGTAGGGGTCAAGGCCGTCTATCTCCAGACCTCGAGCGCCACAACCGAAGTCAACGTAGACCTTCCCGAAGAGGGGTACGCCGACATTACCTTCAACGTGACCGCCGACAGCAAGCTCTCGCCCGAAGGGCTTCAAATGAGCCTCCTCGACCTCGCGACCACCAACACCATCGCGCTGACCGTCGCCGACGGCAAAGCCCGTATACCCTACCTCCCCCACGGTAAATACGAACTTGGGATAGCCGAAGGGGCATATGAGGCGGTGCGTCGCGAAATCAACGTCACGGCAGACGCCGCGATCGACGTACGCCTCGCCGACCGCGTGATTACCCCCTACAACATCACCTCCACCCGCGGCGACGACGGCTCCGTAACCGTCAACTGGAACCAGGAACTCCTCTTCACCGACAGCTTCGAGGATTACGACGACTTCGCTACCGGCTCGTTCGGCGACTGGATTTCCGTCGATGTCGACAAGCTCCCCGTATACCCCGTCGGCCTCGGCTCGCAGACCAACATCGTCTCCTTCCCCGGCTCCGGCAGCGGGACTAACCCCGTCGCTATCGCCCCGATGGTGTTCAACCCCTACAAGACCGTTCCCGCGATGCTCCCGACCGACCAGGCTATCGCCGCAATCACCGGCGACAAGTCAGTCATATTCTTCTCAGCGCAGATGGCCAAGTCAGACAAATGGCTGATCACCCCCGCGATCAATATCCGCGACAACTTCCGTTTCAGCTTCAAGGCCAAGGGCTATTCCTCGATGTATCCCGAATCGCTCGAACTGTGCGTCTCGACCGAGGCGAGCACCAACCCCGCCGACTTCGCGACAATCAGCCAGGTTGACCAGTTGACCTCCGAAGCCTGGTCGCTCTACTACTCCGACCTTGACGAATATGCCGGGCAGACAGTCCGCCTGGCTGTTCGTTACACGAGCTACGACGGGTTCATAGCCCAGGTCGACGACGTTACAGTCGGACCGAAGGACGGCAAGGGTGAATATATCGACTACGGAAACGTGGTCAAGTATGAGATTTACCTCGACGGCGCCAAGGTCGGCGAGTCGGAGACCCCGGAGTTCGTGCTGAGGAACCTGCCGGATGGAGAGCATACCGTAGGCATCAAGGCCGTCTACCAGAACGGCGCTTCCGATATGGCGACCTACACCATCGCCGCCCAGGCCGGGATCATGCAGGTTGTCGGCGACAGCTCTGACGCTCCCGTCGAACTCTTCGACCTCTCGGGCTGCCGCGTCGACGCCGCGACAGCCCCCGCCGGAGTCTATATCCTCCGCCAGGGCGACAAGGCAACAAAAATCATCAAATAAACATTACAGACAAGAAGCAATATGTTTCGCAAAATAACATCCCTCATGCTCCTGGCAGCGGCGGCTTTCTGCGCCGCCGCCCAGGACAACGACATGGGCCTGGCGAGCAACGAACGCGTAATCGGATACACCGTCACCAACGATATTGACGTTACTCAGGGCGCATTCGGCACAGCCGGGACCTATCCGCTCGGCGCATATATGATGGCCGGCAACCTGAAGCCCTACGCCGGATGCCGTATCGTCGGGCTGCGCGTCGCCGCCGGCATGGACCTCGGCCGCTCCCGCACATTCCTCTACTCCGTCGACGGCGACCAGATGACCCTGGTACACGAGCAGAGGCAGCGCCTCTACGAAGGGTGGAACCGCATAGACTTCAACGGCGACGGCTTCACCATCGAGTTGGGGAAAGACCTCTTCTTCGGTTTCGACTATACAGAGACTCCCGAAATGGTAGCCGCCGACAAGGGAGGGCTCGCCGCAGTCGGCGAGGACGCTTCCGGGGCCACCATGCTGTTCCAGGACAACCAACTGCAGGTAATGACAGGCATCGGAATGTTGTGCGTCCAGCTCATTATCGACGTTACCAATATGAACCCCTATGCGATATATTACGATACTTTCGATACCGGGTTCAAATATAAACAGGCGAATGAGGAGATTGAAATCTTCACCATCATCCGCAATGTCGGCCGCGATGCGATCAGCACTCTGCGTATGGCTTGGCAGTTCGACGACCATGCGCCTCAATACGTGGACCTCGCAGCCAATATCCCGTCGGGCGGCACATATACGTGGAACCAAACGCTCGCCAAACCTGAAGGGTTAGGCATAGGGGCGCATACCCTCCGCGTATTCCCCTCCCAGGCCAACGGGACCGAAATCGCGGCTAACGAAGACAATACCCGCTCAGATGACATTGCGATTTACACGGAATCTCTTCCGCACAACGCTGTACTGGTTGAAACCTTCACCAGCTCCTCCGCCCCGGCCTCTATTTTGATGAACGACGTGGTAAATAAATGCGGCGATTTGGGCGGAAAGGCGATACTCGTCCAGCACCATTCTCCGGGAACTCCTTTGGCAACTCCCGAAAGCGCGGCATTATTCGAGCGTTACGCCTTTTCTTCGCCGGTATTCACTCTCGACCGCTCCTACTATCCGGGCGAGCCTACAATCGCCTACAATCCCGACGAGTTCATGATAGGTCTGATGGGAGTAGACTTCGCCGTAGGCCTTTTGGATGGAATGGTGGCGCAAAACCTCGCCTACCCCAACTTCGCCACTCTTTCGGCGACCGGGAAATGCAACGCCGACAACAGCATGCTCAGCCTGGAGGTCAACGTCGACGCGCTCCCCGAAGCTTCGGCGATTTACGGGACGATGGCCCTTCACGTCATGCTCGTAGAGGATAATGTCCAGAGCTCCCAGTCGCTTACCGGCATCGGAGGACGCCCCATAACGAACAACAACTACATCCACAACAACGTCGTGCGTCTCAACCATACCGGGGTCAAGGGCCAGCCTGTGACATTGGAGAACAATGCCGCCAAGGTCAACTTCGAGATTCCCCTCGACAAGTCGTGGAAACCGGCCGACATGCGCGCGGTTGTCTATATCACCAAGTATTTCGACGAGGAGATTCCCGCCAACCTGCGTGACGCTGACATTACCAACGCAATTGCCCTCCCGCTTGCCGGAATCGCGTCGGTTGACGAAATCGCTACCGACGGCGCCATCGACGGCCCATCGACCTACTACACCATCGGAGGCACACAGGTTTCCGGCGACAACCTCGCCCCCGGCCTCTACATCGAGCGCCGCGCCGACGGCTCCGCCCGCAAGATCCTCGTGAAATAATCCCCCGAAGACCCTTATCGCAAGAATCCCGCCATATGCCGCATGCGGCATATGGCGGGATTCATGTCTGGTATTGGAACACTGGGTTGGATGTGTTATTTCGGGAGACGTTCGTGCTTCATTGAGGCGGGCTCGCCGGGATAGTACCAGCCGTAGCCGAGGTCGTTGTAGGTGCCGGTCTCGGGGCGGTACTCATAGCGGCGGTCATAATCGAACTCCAGGCATGTGTCGAAATGCTCGGGAATCTCGCCCCCGATGCGGTTCCCCTGGCACCAGAGGCGTATAAACGGATAGTCGGTCAGCCCGACAACCTCCCGAAGGCGGTTGAACGAGCAGTCGAGGCGCTCGAAATACTGATAAAGGCCGGTCAGGTCGAGCGTTTCCAGGCGGTTGTAGGAGCAATAGAGCCAGCGCAGGTTCTTCAGTCCGGTCACATTGAGCGATGTCATGCCGTTGTCGGAGCAGTGGAGTTCCGAGAGCTTCGTGTATCCGGTCATATCCAGCGACTCTATGCGGTTCGAGAAACAGTAAAAATGTTCAAGCACCTCCTTTTGGCCGGAAGTGTCTACCCCGGTCAGGCGGTTATTGTAGCAGTAAATCCAGTCGAGGCGGGGACAACCCTTGACGTTCAGCGACTCGATCTCGTTATCGCCGCAGTTGAGAATCTCTATCTGCGGCGAATCGCTGATGTCGAGCGAGCGCAGCTCGTTCTCGTAGCAGAAAAAGTCTTTGAGGCGCTGGCGGTAAGGCATATTGATTCGGGTCAGGCGGTTTACCTGGCAGCCGACGCTGAGCATCATGACGCACTCCGAAAGGTCCAGCTCCGTCAGCCGGTTGTTGTCGGTGTTAAGCCATTGAAGGGTCTTGCTCCAGCCGACATCGAGAGAGGTCAGATTATTGTAAGAGGTTGTCAGGCGGTCGAGCGAGAGGCACCCGTCGAGTTTGATTTCCTCAAGACTGTTGTTCGTGCAGTCAATGTCTTTAAGCAACGGGCAGTCGGAGACATCGATTTTGCGTATCTGGTTTTTGGCGCAGCGGAGCGTTACCAGCGCCTTGCACCCGGCGAGGTTGATTTCCCCCTTCATCCCGCGGTCGCCGAGATTTAGCGTCAGCAGCCCGTTCTCATACCTTACCTCGGGGCCCCACTGGCTCAGCGGTTTGTCGGAACCCCAGTTCGGGTTGAAACGGCACTCCTTTCCGTTGACATCGTCGTAGAGCCGCATCAGGTATTCTCTGACCTCGGTCTCCGAGGGGAGCTCAATGTCGACCGGCTGTTGCGCGACGACAACCTCGGCCGATGCACGGCCGGCGGTTATCCGCAATGTCGTGGAGCGAGGTTTCCCGGTCGTGTTCGGAAGAGCGACATAGCTGAACTTCGTCTTGCCGGCGGAACCGGAGCGGTCGCAAATCTGGCCGTAGAAGTGCTCTGCGGTATTCGGCTGTGTCACGGTCCAGTCGGCGTTCGCTGTGAACGCTACCTCTACCGCGCCCCCTTCCGGCCTGGCGGTCAGCTCCGCGGAGGCGACAACGACGCTGTCCGGCTCCTTCGGCTTCGGTTCATCCTCACCCTTTTCCGAACAAGCGGCCGCGGCAAACAGAAGCGGCAGCATATATAATACCTGAATCCTTAATTTCATAGCGATAATCCTTTTTCCGGTTAATGTGGTACGGCGTAGTGGCCTGTATTTCGCGAATATACGACAGCCGGGACAAACCGCGGGGGACAAATGTCACAAAAAAACAATTCCATCAAGCTGAACCTGGCCGTCTGAGGCTCGCAGGGGGCGCCGTCGACCCGGCATTCTCCTCTGCGACCTACGAAATCGCCTGGGTACGCGTCTATCAGAAATAAAAACACTATCTTCGCGTAACAGACCGCTGACGCAACAGCTCCGGCCAAAGTCTTCCCTTGCGTCAATCCAATCCCTGTCGCGCCCGTATGTTATTCTAACCTCTATAACCATAATGAAAAAACTAAGAATCACAACCATTTTCGGAGCCGCTATGCTCCTCGCGACCTCCTGCTCCAACAAGACGGAAGTCATTGCCAACTACGACGTGATCCCCCTCCCCGACAAAATCGAGGTAGACAGCGCCGCCCAGGGCTTTATGTTTGACTCCGGGACTAAAATCGTAGTGGCCTCGGCCGATTCCGCAATGACACGCAACGCCGAACTCCTTTCGGAATACCTTGGCCAGCTCACAGGGACCACACCTGAGATTACCGCGAAAGAGACCGGCCACGCGATAGTGCTCTCCGACGACCTCGCCTCCGAAAACAAGGAAGCCTACGAGCTGACCGTCAACTCCGAAAAAATCACAATCAACGGAGCCTCCCCCGCCGGCACTTTCTACGGCATCCAGACCCTCCGCAAGTCGATTCCGCAGACCGGCGACCTGAAAGTGCTCTTCCCCGCCGCGGCCATTACCGACGCGCCCCGCTTCGCCTACCGCGGGGCTCATTTCGACACCGCCCGCCACTTCTTCCCCGTCGACTCGGTGAAGGTGCTGATCGAAATGATGGCGATGCACAACATCAACCGCTTCCACTGGCATATTACCGACGACCAGGGATGGCGTATCGAAATCGAGAAATACCCCGAACTGGTAGCCAAAGGCTCGATGCGCCCCAACACCATCATCGGCTATAGCACCGAGGAATACGACACGATTCCCCACGGAGGCTACTACACTAAGGAGCAGGTTCGCGACATCGTGCGCTACGCCGCCGACCGCCATATCACCATCATCCCCGAAATCGACATGCCGGGCCACATGCAGGCCGCGCTCGCAGCTTATCCCGAACTCGGTTGCACCGGCGGCCCGTACGAGGTATGGCGCAAATGGGGCATCTCCGATGACGTGCTCTGCGCCGGCAACGACAGCGTCTACGCGTTTGTCAACGACGTTCTCGACGAAATTGTCGAGCTTTTCCCCGGCGAATACGTTCATCTCGGAGGCGACGAATGTCCCAAAACCCGTTGGAAAGAATGTGCGAAATGCCAAGCCCGCATCAAGGCGCTCGGCCTTAAGACCGACAAGCACAGCACAGCCGAACAGAAACTCCAGAGCGACTTCATGACCCGCGCCGCCGAACATCTGGCTGCCAAAGGGCGCAAGGTAATCGGCTGGGACGAGATTATGGAAGGTGGTCTCACCCCCGGAGCCGTCATTATGTCGTGGCGCGGCGAGGAGGGTGGACGAGCTGCCGCAGAGGCCGGACACGACGCCATCATGACCCCCTACCAGTATCTCTATTTCGACTTCGTGCAGAGCGCTGACCGCGACGCCGAGCCGCTGGCGGCATCCTGGGGCGACCCGACACCTGTCGAAAAGGTCTACAACTATGAGCCTGTACCCGCGGAGTTCACCCCCGAGCAGGCAGCCCACATCCTCGGCGCCCAGGCCAACACCTGGACCGAGTACATACCGACAACCTCCTACGCCCAGTACATGATGCTGCCGCGCATGGCTGCCCTCAGCGAAGTGCAGTGGCGCGACCCTGCGAAGAAGGACTACCAGGACTTCCTCCGCCGCCTCCCCCAGCTCGTAAACCTCTACGACGCCAACCACTACAACTACGCGACCCACGTCCTCCCCTCCTCCGCCAAAACAACGGATTCCGCAACCGCCACGTCGAAATAGCCGCCCCGAAATACAATCGCTCTGTCGCAAAATTACAAAAAAAGTGTGGGAACCGATGGCTCCCACACTTTTTTTAAAGAGTTATCTCTTATGCGAGTACGTATTTGCAGCGGACGGGAGAGGTGATCGTACCGTCTTTTTTAAGCTGCGCGAATACTTTGTCGACAACTTTCTTGTCAAGGCCTGTCAGCTCGGCCACCTTGGAGGCGTTTACCGGTTCGCCGGCCTGGCGCATCGCTTCGATTATAGTGTTTCTTTCGTCCATAGCGATAAGTGTTTACTTCACTTCCTCGAAGTCGACGTCGGTGACGTGGTCGTCAGAGCCGGGGGCGGAACCCGCACCGGGGTTGGGGGCGCCGGCACCGGGGTTGGCTCCGGCCTGGGCCTGTGCCTGGGCGTTGAGGATGTCCTGCTGCGCGGCGCCGAAAGCGGCTTCGATTTCCTTGATTGCAGCCTCGCAGGCGGCAGCGTCCTGAGCCTTGTGGGCGTCGCGGAGCTTGCCGAGGGCGGCTTCGATAGCGCTCTTCTTGTCGGCGGGAATCTTGTCGCCAAGCTCGTTGAGCTGCTTCTCGGTCTGGAAAATCATGGCGTCGGCCTTGTTGAGGGTGTCGATGCGCTCCTTCTCCTTGGCGTCGGCGGCGGCGTTGGCTGCGGCCTCGTCCTTCATACGCTGGATTTCAGCGTCGGTAAGGCCGGATGAAGCCTCGATACGGATGCTCTGCTCCTTGCCGGTTGCCTTGTCCTTCGCGGAAACGTTCAGGATACCGTTGGCGTCAATCTCGAAGGTAACCTCGATCTGAGGTATGCCGCGGGGCGCGGGAGCGATTCCGTCGAGGTGGAACTTGCCGAGGGTCTTGTCGTCCTTCGCCATGGGGCGCTCGCCCTGGAGGACTACGATTTCAACCGAGGGCTGGTTGTCGGCCGCGGTGGAGAACACTTCGCTCTTGCGGGTCGGGATGGTGGTGTTGGCCTCAATCAGCTTCGTCATAACGCCGCCGAGGGTCTCGATACCAACCGACAGGGGCACTACGTCGAGCAGGAGCACGTCCTTGACATCGCCCGAGAGGACACCTCCCTGAATAGCCGCACCAACGGCCACTACTTCGTCGGGGTTAACACCCTTCGAGGGAGCCTTGCCAAAGAACTTCTCGACGATTGCCTGGATCGCGGGGATACGGGTAGAACCGCCGACGAGAATCACTTCGTCAATCTCGGAAGCCTTCAGTCCGGCATCCTTCAGGGCCTGTTCGCAGGGAGCGATTGTGGCGTTGATCAGACGGTCGGCGAGCTGCTCGAACTTAGCGCGGGTCAGGGTCTTCACAAGGTGTTTGGGAATACCGTTGACGGGCATGATGTACGGCAGGTTGATTTCGGTCGAGGTGGTCGAGGAAAGCTCGATTTTCGCTTTCTCGGCAGCCTCTTTCAGGCGCTGGAGGGCCATCGGGTCCTGACGGAGGTCTACGCCTTCGTCCTTCAGGAACTCGTCGGCGAGCCAGTCGATAATAACGTGGTCGAAGTCGTCGCCGCCGAGGTGTGTGTCGCCGTTGGTCGACTTAACCTCGAACACGCCGTCGCCCAGTTCCAGGATGGAGATATCGAATGTGCCGCCGCCGAGGTCGAACACGGCAATCTTCTGATCCTTGTTGCTCTTGTCGAGGCCGTATGCGAGGGCTGCAGCGGTAGGCTCGTTGACGATACGCTTAACGGTCAGTCCGGCGATTTCGCCGGCTTCCTTCGTAGCCTGGCGCTGGGAGTCGTTGAAGTAAGCGGGGACGGTAATCACGGCCTCGGTAACGGGCTGTCCGAGATAATCCTCGGCGGTCTTCTTCATCTTCTGAAGAATCATCGCGGAGATTTCCTGAGGAGTGTACTGGCGGCCGTCGATTTCGACGCGGGGGGTGTTATTGTCGGCGCGCACTACCTTGTAGGGCACGCGTTCGATTTCTTTCTGAACCTGGTCGTAGGTCTCGCCCATGAAGCGCTTGATCGAGAAGACAGTGCGCGTGGGGTTGGTGATGGCCTGACGCTTGGCGGGATCTCCCACCTTGCGCTCGCCGCCGTCAACGAAAGCCACGATCGAGGGGGTGGTATTGCGGCCCTCGCTGTTGGGGATCACGACGGGATCCTTGCCTTCGAGAACGGCAACGCAGGAATTGGTGGTACCTAAGTCAATACCGATAATCTTTCCCATAATATCTTTATGTTTTTATGTTGTTATTTTTATTATCGTTTCAGCGAGCCGCCGTCACTGCCGGGGATTCCGCACGGGAATCCGCCGCGCCTCGGCGCTCGATTTCAATAATGAAACAAATCTTGTGCCAAAAATGTTGCCGCGTCCCTAAAATAGCCTCCGCACCCCCTCCTGCCCTGCCCAGTCGCCCCCGAATCTGCCACCTTGTCAGCCATAATGACAGCCTCTCTGCCATAACCGCCGCAATAGAGGGTGTATCTTATGATAGCACCCTCCCATCCGGGCAAGAAAGACTATCCCTTATTTAAAATCTGTGGGAATCCGTCGCATCCGTGGGGAGCGCGGCGACCTCGAAATCCATTTATCAATCTTTTTTATCTTTTTATTAGGCGACCTCCACCGAGGCCGACATACCGCAACCGGCCAAACCCCAGGCCATCGCGTCTCCGACGCTCGACCCGGGGCTACAATTACACTGCGGCTTCGCCGCTTCGATATTGCCTGATGACCTCCGAATTTGCGTAGGGACACGGCGTACCACGTTTTATATAGCTCCAAAAACATATCGGAATCAGCGGAGCGCCCGGAGGGCGCTGGGCCGTGAGTAACACCGTGTCGAGCCTCGGAGAGGCGAGGCGCGGTGGTAGGTGGCTGGTGATTGGCATAGTGCCCGGAGGGTACGAGCCCGTGGTAATCAATTCGAATCTTCCCTTATCTCCTTAGTAAGCACAATAAATAATAAAAGTAGCGCGCTAAAACAGCGCGCCACCATTAGATTCTTTATAAAGTAAATTGAGGCAGGAGATTACTTATACAGGGCGGCGGCAAGGGAGGGGAGGCCGTCGGCAGCGGGAAGGGAGGGGTATGCCTCCGTCAGGGCGGCCACGAAGGTGTCGGGGGTGTCGGCGGTGGCGAGGAGGTGCTTTATGGTCTTGAGGTAGGCGATTTTGAACTCTACCGCGTCCCTGGTGGCCGCTCCGCCGTGGCCGCCTATGAAGAGGACGGCGCCGGAATTAAGCTCGCGCTCGGCCTCTGCGATTTCTGCGTCGACAGCCGCACGGGACGAAAGCTGCAAATGGCTCATATGGGCCTTGGCCGGGGTCCAGTGGGTGTAATATGCCTTCCCGCCGATAAGGATGCTGGCGGCGGGGAAGTCGGTGGATGCGCCGTGGCGGAACTCGAAGGGGACCCCGGCAAACACCTCCTTGGTATCGAAATCAACCTCATCCTCCTTGCCGGTCGGAAGGTCGGTCATCGTGTCGCCGAACGCCTGTTCGAAGCTCTTCATCATACCGCCGTAGACCGGTCCTTTGACGAACGCGGGCATCCCCTTCGCCATCAGTACCTCATGGTCGGCCGTTCCGCCAAGATGATAGTCGGTGATACGTCTGGCAACCGGTTTTCCTATCTTCGCAAGGTAAGCGCCAAACTCATTGACATTAACCATGAAGAGAGGCTCCTCCATCGTTACTACGGAGTCGGCACCCTCGATGATATAGCTGGCGTCGTTCATCACGTCCTGGGTATAATAGACGTGTAGCTTGAAGTCTCCGAGGTCATAGAGTTCTACTCGTCCGGCGGGTTTCTCCTCGCCGACAATTGTCGCGAGATTGATGTTTTCGGGGTTCACGATTGTCTCGGCAACTTTTTCTTTACTTTCCATAACTTTTTCCTTTGATTTGTCGGCGGCGCAGCCGGTCAGGGCGAAGAGAGCGATAGCCGCGGCCGCAAGATGTTTGCTGTTCATTAATTATCGGTTGTTTAATTGTTTTTATGACGCGAAGTTAGCACTCCGCGACAGGCCGAGTCAAGAAGGCACCGGCGGCTCAGATAGTTACCTCGAGGTTAGAATTGTAGGAAACCAGCCGTTTTGAAAACCGAGATTTAACGATGTTTAACGCAGCCGAAACAATCTGTTGCATATATCAGGAATGTTGGTTACCTTTGTAGAGTGTTTCAATTAATAAACAGTTATGATTAACGCCCTCTTCCCCGACTGCCCCATCCGCAACATACTCGCCCGGTTCAGCGACAAATGGTCGCTCCTCGTGCTTTACACCCTGAACCGGCAGCCTACCATGCGTTTCAACGCCCTGCGCCGCGCAATTCCCGACATTTCCCAGAAAATGCTGACAAACACGCTCCGTACCCTGGAAGAGGACGGATTCGTGACACGCACTATTTATGCGGAAGTGCCCCCGCGCGTCGAATACACCGTGACAGACCGCGCCCTGTCACTGATTCCTCACGTCAACTCGCTTATAGGCTGGGCACAAGAGAATATGCCCGCCATCCTCAAAGACCGCGCCGCCCGCGAAAACGCCCGCAAAGCCCCGCGGGAAGGCGTAGGCCAATGGCTTGGAGCCACGACATAATATGTTGTAAAATATGCGGCGGCGTTGGGCGCGGTTGGAAAATAATTGCTAATTTTGTGGTTGAAATGCGTGGTAGTGCCGTCAACAGCCTACCTCACAATAACTTACAATTCGATATATACATAAACCAAATATTTATCAACATTAAGTTATGGAAATCAGCCATATCGAACACATCGGGATCGCAGTCCCCTCCCTGGAGGAGGCTATCCCCTTCTACGAGAACATTCTCGGCCTTAAATGTTTTGCCATCGAAGAAGTAGCGGACCAGAAAGTAAAGACCGCCTTCTTCAAAGTCGGACAGACAAAAATCGAGCTGCTCGAAGGCACCGCTCCCGAAAGCGCCATCTCGAAATTCATCGCCAACAACGGCGGCCGCGGAGGCATCCAGCATGTCGCCTTCGCGATCGAGGACGGCGTGGCCAACGCTCTCGCCGAGGCTGAGGAAAAAGGCTGCCGCCTGATCGACAAGGCCCCCCGCAAGGGCGCCGAAGGGCTCAACATCGCCTTCCTCCACCCCAAATCGACCGTCGGCACCCTCGTGGAACTGTGTGAAGACCCCAACAAGAAATAACCACCGCATAAGACAACATACCACAAATGAGCACCCAGCTTGAAAAGATACAGGAGCTGATCGACAAGCGCGAGACAGCCCGTCTGGGAGGCGGAGAGAAAGCCATCCAGAAACAGCACGAACGCGGCAAGTACACCGCGAGAGAACGTATAGCCCAGCTCCTCGACGAAGGCTCGTTCGAGGAGATGGACATGTTCGTCACCCACCGCTGCCACAACTTCGGGCAGGAGAAGAAATCATACCTCGGCGACGGCGTCGTTACTGGCTACGGAACAATCGACGGCCGTCTCGTCTATGTTTTCGCGCAGGACTTCACCGTATTCGGCGGCTCCCTGTCGGAAACCATGGCGCTGAAAATCTGCAAGGTTATGGACCAGGCTATGAAGATGGGCGCGCCCGTCATCGGCCTCAACGACTCGGGCGGCGCCCGCATCCAGGAAGGCATCAACGCCCTGGCCGGCTACGCTGAAATCTTCCAGCGCAACATCCTCGCCTCCGGCGTGATTCCCCAGATTTCCGCGATCCTCGGCCCCTGCGCCGGCGGCGCCGTCTACTCCCCCGCCCTGACCGACTTCACCATCATGGCAAAGGGTATCAGCTACATGTTCCTTACCGGCCCGAAAGTCGTCAAGACCGTTACCGGCGAGGATGTCAGCCAGGAAGACCTCGGCGGAGCTACCGTACACTCGCAGAAGAGCGGCGTGGCACACTTCGCTGCCGAGGACGGCGAGCACGCGATCCAGATTATCCGCAAGCTGATGAGCTTCATCCCCCAGAACAACCTGGAGGACGCGCCCCTGGTAGAGTGCAACGACCCCATCGACCGCGTCGACGACGCCCTTAACGAGATTATCCCCGAAAGCCCCAACCGCCCGTACGACATGTACCAGGTAATCGGCGCAATCATCGACAACGGCGAGTTCCTGGAAATCCAGCGCGACTACGCCAAGAACATCATTATCGGCTTCGCCCGCTTCAACGGCCGCTCGGTAGGTATCGTGGCCAACCAGCCCAAGTTCCTCGCCGGAGTGCTCGACAGCAACGCCTCCCGCAAGGCCGCGCGCTTCGTGCGCTTCTGCGACGCCTTCAACATCCCCATCGTTTCGCTCGTCGACGTTCCGGGCTTCCTCCCCGGCACGGGCCAGGAATACAACGGCGTGATCCTCCACGGCGCGAAGCTCCTTTACGCCTACGGCGAGGCAACTGTGCCCAAGGTGACCGTAACCCTCCGCAAGAGCTACGGCGGCTCCCATATCGTCATGAGCTGCAAGCAGCTCCGAGGCGACATGAACTACGCGTGGCCTTCGGCCGAAATCGCCGTCATGGGTGGCGACGGCGCTGTCGAGGTGCTCTACGCAAAGGAAGCTAAGGCTTCGGAAGACCCCAAAGCCCTCCTGGCCGAGAAGAAGAAGGAATACGAAGACCTCTTCTGCAACCCCTACAACGCTGCCAAGTACGGCTACATCGACGACGTGATCGAACCGCGCAACACCCGTTTCCGCATCATTCGCGCCCTGCAGCAGCTTGCCACAAAACGAGTTACCAACCCCGCCAAGAAGCACGGCAACATCCCCCTGTAAACCGGGGACCTGAAACCGCAGCATCTTAAGCGTTTAACCAAACAAAGTAACTCACTGATGACCCGAAAACTGACATTAATAGCCCTGGCGCTGCTCCTTTGCGGCGCCACGGGCTTTGCGCAAGCTCGAAAGGGCCTGAAAATCAACGAGGTCATGGTTGTCAACAACGACAACCTCGTTGACGACTACGGCCGCCATTCGGCATGGATCGAGCTGTTCAACTCCAACTTCGCGCCCCTGGAAATCTCCAGCGTGTTCCTCACGACGGACCCCGCGCAGCCGAAGATGTACCCCGTGCCTCTGGGCGACGTAAACACCCGGATTCCCAAGCGCCAGCATGTCGTCTTTTTCGCTGACGGCAAGCCGACCGACGGCACGTTCCACGCCAGCTTCACCCTCGTTGAAGGACAGGACAACTGGGTTGGTATCTATGATGCCGACGGACTGACGCTCATCGACTCCATCACGGTGCCCGCATCCCTTCCCGCCAACGCCTCCTACGCCCGCAAGGTCGACGGTGTCGGCCAGGGACACGATGCCTGGGAAGTCCGCGTCGGAGAAGGTGACCTCTACATCACCCCCTCGAGCAACAACAAAATCAAGGACACCAACGACAAGGTCGACAAGTTCCACGAAATCGACGCCAACGGCTTCGGTATGACCGTTACCGCCATGGGCATCGTGTTCGGCGCTCTCCTCCTGCTCAGCATCTGCTTCTACATCATCTCGCGCATCGGAGCAACCCGCTTCAAGATCCGCAAGCTCGCCGCGCAGGGCATCAAGCCCGCGGAAGCTCCGCGCGAAGGGCGTCCCGAAGGTGATTCCGGCGAGGAAATCGCCGCTATCATCATGGCGCTCCACGAGCATCTCAACGCCCACGACAAGGAGTCGGCCGTGCTGACCATCAACAAGGTGCGCAAGGCATACTCCCCCTGGAACTCCCACATCTATTCAATGCGCCAGCTTCCCCGCAAATGACGTTAGCGCCAGTCTGAAACCAACATTTTTATTACCTGACCAATCATGAAATACAAGGAATATAAATACAAAATCAACGGCACTGTCTACAAGGTAGGCATCGGCGACATTGACCACGGAATCGCCGAAGTGCTCGTAAACGGCACCCCCTACCAGGTGGAAATCGAGCAGAAAGCCGCCCCGGTGGCTGTCTCCGCGCCCAAGCCCGCAGCCGCTCCCCGCACCGCTACCGGCGAGAAGGTTGTCGCCGCTCCCGCGCCCAAGGCTTCCGGTGCCGGCAAGGCCGTAGTCGCCCCGCTCCCCGGCACAGTGCTCGACATCAACGTTACCGTCGGCCAGGAAGTGAAGGCCGCCGATACCGTGATGATTCTCGAGGCCATGAAGATGGAAAACACCATCCGCGCAGGAGTTGACGGAAAAGTGCTCTCGATAAACGTGGCCAAAGGCGACGCTGTCGCCGACGGCGCCACCCTCCTCACCATCGGCTAACCCCCTCTGCTAAAATCAACTGACAACAATGAACGAATTCAGTAGTTTCTTAGCAGACAACGTCGCGCAGTTCTGGCATCTGACCGGCTTCTACAACGCGACCTGGCAGCATCTCGTGATGCTTGCCGTCGGCCTCTTCTTCATATGGCTGGCCATCAAGAAGAACTTCGAGCCGATGCTGCTCGTGCCGATCGGCTTCGGTATCCTGATCGGCAACATCCCCTTCAACACCACCGCCGGACTCGAAATCTGCATCTACGAGGAAGGATCCGTGCTGAACATCCTCTACAACGGTGTCTCG
>CAJUFH010000046.1 GCA_910585755.1 uncultured Muribaculaceae bacterium
CCATCGGCCTCCCCTCCAAGCTCCTACCATCTGAACCGTTCTGACAGCACCCTCCCATCCGGGTACAAGCAGCAATGGGCCGTGTGTTTTGCCAATTGCGGATACCCGGGAATAAATCCATGAAAATCACCGCCGGGGTGCCGCTTTCGGAGCGGCCCCGGCGGGATTCAGCGTGACCTATGAATATTTGCAAAACGATTCTCCGCCTCGCCGGCTGGAGTGTGGAGGTGACCGTGCCGGATTATCCGAAGATGATCTACTGCGTCGCCCCCCATACCTCCAACTGGGATTTCCTGCTCTGCGAGCTGGCCATACATTCAGTCGGGCGCACGGCGGGGTTCCTGATGAAATCGAGCTGGTTTTTCTTCCCTCTCGGAGCGCTTTTCCGGGCGCTCGGCGGTATCCCTGTGGAAAGGAAGCATAAGAAACAGTCACTGACGGAAATCATTGTTGAAAAATTCCGCACAGAAAACGCTCTGCGCCTCGCCATAACGCCCGAAGGGACCCGCCAGGGTACCCGCGACTGGCATACCGGCTTTCTACGCATCGCCCGCGAGGCCGACGTGCCTGTTTGTCTTGCCGCGCTCGATTATCCGTCGAAGAGGATTACGGCGACCGAGATTTTCATACCGACCGGCGACATGGATGCCGATATGGCAGCCGTGAAGCGTTTCTACCGTTCGTACACGGGCAAATTCCCCGATCAATGCCTGACCGACTGAACATCATCAGCGAAGATGCCGCGAAGGAGACGCTCAGAATCGCGGCCATTCCCCTTGACATACGCTACGCCGATGTCAGGGGAAACCTGGAGTTTGCAGCGCGAGCTGTCGGCAATCTCTCTTCCGATACCGATATAGCGGTTTTCCCGGAACTGTTCACGACCTCCTTCGTAGCTGACCCTGACACATTGCGCGACGTGGCCGAGGCTCCCGAAGGGGAGACTTTGGCGGCAATCAGGGCGCTTGCGGCTGACAGCGGAATCGCCATCGCGGGGAGTTACCTGTGTGCTGAGGATGGGGACTATATTAACCGCGGCTTTTTCGTGACCCCAGACGGGGATGCGGTGTTCTACGACAAAAGGCATCTGTTCTGCCTGAGCCCGGAGGCGAGACTGTTCCGCGGAGGGCGCGGGGAGATGCCCGTGGCTCATTACAAGGGGTGGAATATCGCCCTTGCCATCTGTTATGACCTGCGTTTCCCGGCCTGGTGTCGCAACCGCGGGCAACGGTATGACGTTCTGCTCATTCCGGCCAACTGGCCGCAGGCCCGGCGATACGCGTGGAGCCACCTGCTGATTGCCCGCGCTATCGAGAACCAGGCTATCGTAGTAGGCGCTAACCGCTCGGGGACCGACGCTTACGGGACATACGACGGTATGACGGAGATTTATGACGCTATGGGGCAGCCTGTCGGAGTTTTTGATCCGGCCCGTGACGCTGGGACGGACTGCGGGATAGTCAGCGCTGACCTCTCACTCTCACGTCTGCGCAAAATACGCTCCTCGCTCCCCTTCGGCAACGATGCTGACGATTTCGCCATAACCCTCTGAGCTCAAGAATAATCGCTATTTGTTCGGAACATATTTGACAGAAAGAGAATGTTGAGAGGTTTTTTAGGGGGATATTGCAGATAGTGAGGAGTTTCACTGACTTTGCGATTGAGAAAGAGTTAATAGAAAAAAGGCAATTGCAATATTTAAACGTATGATTAACTCCAATATTAGAAATTTAATTCCTGTCATACAGAAGTTTATGGCGAGTCGGCCCATTCTTCGGGCGTGGCTTTTCGGCTCATGCTCCCGTGGAGAGGATACGCCGGGAAGCGATATTGATATTTTGGTGGATTATGACGAGGCGGGAGGAAGGGTTTCGCTATTGACAATGGGGGAAATCCTTATGGATTTGTCTGATTTGTTGGGGCGCAAAGTTGATTTGGTTGAAAGCCGCGGCCTGATGGACTTCGCACGTCAGAGTGTTGACCGGGATAAGATATTGATTTATGAGAGAACCGCTTAAAGACTTTGTCGAAATAGAGTAAACGATTCTATTTTGGTGGATGCTGATAGCTATTCCCCGATGTTTTCCTGGTTCTTCTGAATCTGGCTTTTGCGGAAGGTATTCCACTGTTTGTTAAGGTTTCTGCGCGCCTTGTATGAGGTGATTCCGGTGAGGTCCTTAAGGAGGGTGAAGGCTCTTTGGCCGAAGTGCTGTCTATGTCTGCGGGTTATGGGGCTTACCAGCATCCGTTTGTCGAGCGCTAATCCAAGCCGCGCGTCGTTATGGTCGATAGAGTTCACGCGGGCAATTAGCTCTTTGACTGCCGGTTGTATTTCGGGAGCGTCAGCCGGTTCGATAATCTCGATATTTTCGGTGTCGAGTTTCATCTTGTCCCATTTTTTCGCTTCCTTCACGGTAATATATTCCTTGTCAAGGATATGGACTTCCCCGAACGTGCTGACGAAGAAGGGCTCGTCCTTTCTGTTGAAGCGGAACATATCGTGTCCGCGGCCGTTGGATTCGATATTGAAGGTGTACCCGGCGATGTCGGTCGGCGATATGGTGTCGCCGGCGAGGTTCGTGTAATTGAACCGCACTCTGAAATGCTCGAAGTCAAGCCGGTCGCGGAAAAACAGGGAAAGGTTGGGAACCCATTTCCGGCTCGCGGTGTCGGCCAGCACGTTGACGTCGACTATCATCCTGTCGCCGTTCCTTATCCATATTTCCGTAGGGCTGTACTTGCCTCGGATTGTGTCGGTCCCATACTCGAGCCCTTTTAGCGCAGAAGGGATTTCCGGCGAGGGGACGAGCCCCATCCAGTCGGACCAGGAGAAATGGTTGTTGCATTTGCTGCTGACGCTGTCAAGCCCGTCGGCGTTGGTGAAGCGGTAGTACGACTCGCTTTTTAATACTCTCGGAATCAACCGTTCCCGGTAACGCACCTTCTTATCGGGCGTAACCATATAGTCGACCATCTTCTCGCGGAACAGAAAGACAGTGTCGGTATACGTGCTTAGTGTCGAATATTCCCTGACATAGGCCAGGATGTGCAGGATTTTGTGCCGTTTCGATTCGATAACGACCTCCTGGAGTTCATTCGCGCTTTCTGCCAGGAAAACGGTATCTGTCGGAACCCGGTTTATTGTTTTTTCTCTGAATCCGAGATAGCGGAGGGTCACGGGAAGGTCGTTCGGGGATATGTATGGGAGTCGGCCTTTGTTGTCGGTCATGCCGATTGCTTTCCCGTTCCTGTCGAACACTGACGCGCTCGGCAACGGCATGCGGCTGACCGAATCGGCTATTACCGCATAGCCGCGCCCCTCCATATCTGATATGGAGAGAATGGCTATCAATATGAATAGCAGATGTCTGCCCATTGCCGTTTATTATTAGAGGGTGTTTAATAATATCTGTTAATTAAGGGTGTTTAGCGTTTAACATCTATTATTAAACACCCTCTTAAACAAGCTCTTAGTGTCGCTTGTGGCGGCGGTTTGAACGGTCGCGGGAGTCGCAGTTGGCGGAGAGGGAGCAGCCGCTGCATCCGCAACCGGGACACCCCCCGGAGTTGTCGCCGCGGCGCATGCGGAGGAGCCGCACAATACCCCTGACCGCGGCGGCTATGGCGATCGCGACGATTACCGCCACGCAGGCCCATTGAATTATGTCGTTGAGTTCCAAGAGAGAAGATGTTTGTATGATGCGGAATCTAATCTGTTTTCCTTTTTTTGAAGTTCTTTTTGATGGCGGCGTTCAGTTTGGCCGGGGTAAGGTCGGCGGGGTATTCCTCGAAAGGGAGGCGCAGGGCGCACCCTGAACGGAATTCGCTGCAACCATAGGCGGCGCGCCCTTTCAGCAGTGTGCCTTTGCCGCAAAGGGGGCATGTAATCTGCTCGAGCGATTTTACAGCCGGCGCGCGCTTTTTCGCGGGGGGGTTAGGCTTGTCGGCCGGAGCCGCTTCCGTCGCCGAACCGGCGTTTTTCCCTTTGGCCGTCGCGGCGTCGGTTTCAACAACGATTTTGCGCTGCGAGTTGTCGCTGAGCACGGCGAGCACAATCTCCGAAATCTGCTGTTTCAGCTCGTCGATAAACTCGGCGGCGGAATAGTCGCCGCGCTCTATCCGGCGCAGTTTGTTCTCCCAGATTCCGGTCAGCTTGGCGCTCTTCAGCAGCTCCTCCTTGATTGTGGCAATCAGGTCGATTCCTGCTTGTGAGGCCATTATGTTCTTGCGCTGGCGGTAGATGTAGCCACGGCGGAAGAGGGTCTCGATAATCGCGGCGCGGGTCGAGGGGCGCCCGATGCCGTTCTCCTTCATCGCTTCGCGCAGCTCCTCGTCGTCGACGGTCTTTCCAGCCGATTCCATTGCCCGCAGGAGCGTTCCCTCGGTATAGTATTTCGGCGGCTGGGTTGTCTTTTTTGCCAGCGACGGCTCGTGAGGGCCGCTTTCTCCTATGGTGAACGGGGGAAGGATTTTGTCGTCGGACGACGCTCCCTCCTGTTCCTTCTTGTCGTTCTGCGAGGCGAACACGGCTCGCCACCCCTGGCTGGAAATCACTTTGCCGGAGGCTTTGAACTCGGTCTCTCCCGCTGCCCCCACGACGTTGGTCTGCAAAAACTCGCAGTCGGGGTAGAAGGCGGCGATAAACCGCTGGGCGATGAGGTGGTACATCAGGCGCTCGTTGCCTACGAGCGTCTGCGGCGACTGCCCGGTAGGAATTATGGCGTGGTGGTCGGTCACTTTCGAGTTGTCGAACACCTTCTTGCTCTTGGGGAGCTTCCGGGCGAGTATCGGGGCCGTCAGCGCTGCGTAGGGGGTCATACGGCGCAGGATGTCGGGGACTTTGGGGTATATGTCCTCCGACAGATAGGTCGTGTCGACGCGCGGATATGTGGTTACCTTCTTCTCGTAGAGGGTCTGTATCAAGGCGAGCGATTCGTCGGCAGTCCATCCCCAACGCTTGTTGCACTCTACCTGCAGGGAGGTGAGGTCGAAGAGTCTGGGGGGAGCCTCGCGCCCTTTTTTCTCCTCTACCGACTTGATTACGAAGGGGAGGGCCTTGATTTCCTCGATGACTGCCAGGGCTTTGGCTTCCTCCTTGAATCTGCCGGAGGCGGCGTTGAACGTCACCCCGCGGTAGAGGGTCTGCAACTCCCAGAAGTCTTCCGGCTTGAAGTTGGCGATTTCGTGGTGGCGCTGCACGATGAGCGACAGGGTGGGGGTCTGCACGCGTCCGATCGAGAGGGGCTTTCCCGGCTCGCCGTATTTAAGGGAGTAGAGGCGCGTGGCGTTCATCCCGAGAATCCAGTCGCCGATGGCGCGCGACAGCCCGGCGTAATAGAGGTTGTCGAAGTCGGCCCCGGGACGCAGCGAGGCGAACCCCTCCCGTATGGCGTCGTCGGTCAGCGACGAAATCCACAGGCGCTTGACGGGGCATTTCGTTTCCGCTTTCTGCATCACCCAGCGCTGGATCAGCTCTCCTTCCTGCCCCGCGTCGCCGCAGTTAATCAGCTCGTCGGCCTGCTTTATGAGGGTCTCTATCACGCCGAACTGCTGGCGGTAGCGTTGGTTGTCAATCAGCCGTATGCCGAAGCGCTGGGGAATCATCGGCAGCGAGCCGAGCGACCAGCGTTTCCACATATCGGTATAGTCGGCAGGCTCTTTCAGCTCGCAGAGGTGGCCGTAAGTCCATGTGACGCAGTAGCCGGCACCCTCGAAATATCCGTCGCGGCGCACGGTAGCGCCGAGGATTTTCGCGATGTCGGAAGCCACGCTCGGTTTCTCGGTAACGCAGAGAATCACTGTCGCGCCTGGGCTTTAACGTCACCCTTTTCGGTATGGAATATGAGGCCGGCGCTCTTGGGAAGCTCACCCTTGAACGGGAAGTCGACCTCGATTACCTGCACCCCGGTGTCCTCGAACTGGAAGTAGCGCTTGAAGTCGACGCCGTCGATGTCGTTGGCGGGAATCACATCCTTGCCGTTCACCAGGTCGATGCTGTCGATGCGCTGCGAGGTAGAGGGGATTCCTACCAGGCAGAGGGTTATGCGTATCCCCTCGTCGGTCGGCTGCACCTTGTCGGAGATGACGTTGAACCCCGGGTCGGGAGTCTGCGCCCCGGCTCCGAAAGCCGCCGTGGCCGCGAGCGCCGCGGCAGCCAGTATGTTTCTGATGCTCTTAAAAGCCTTCATATCTGCTTGTTTTAATTATGAGGGTTATTGCTTCTTCGCTTCCTCCCAGATTGCGTCCATCTCGGAGAGGGTCATGTCGCCCAGCGGTTTGCCCATCTCCCTTGCCTTGGTTTCAAGGTAGTTGAAGCGGGCGATGAACTTCTTGTTGGTCTTTTCGAGGGCGTTCTCCGGGATAATCTTGTAGAGGCGGGCGGCGTTGACGAGCGAGAAGAAGATGTCGCCCATTTCGGCCTCTATTTTGTCGGAGTCCATATTGTCAAGCTCGGCTTCGAACTCGGCGATTTCCTCCTTTACCTTGTCCCATACCTGGCGCGGCTCTTCCCAGTCGAATCCGGCGTTGGCGGCTTTCTCCTGGATGCGGTAGGCCTTGATGAGGGCCGGAAGCGAGCCGGGGACCCCGGCGAGCACGGAGCGGTTGCCCCCTTTTTCGCGGAGTTTGAGCTGCTCCCAGTTTTCGGACACCTGTTTGGCAGTGTCGGCGTGGACCTCCCCGTAGACGTGGGGATGGCGGAAAATCAGTTTCTCGGCGAGCGAGTCGCAGACCGTCGCGATGTCAAACGCTCCCTTCTCCTCGCCGATACGGGCGTAGAAGAGAACGTGGAGCAGCACGTCGCCAAGCTCCTTGCGTATCTCGGCGTTATCCTCGCGAATCAGGGCGTCGCAAAGTTCGAACACCTCTTCGACCGTGTTGGGGCGCAGCGACTCGTTGGTCTGCTTGGCATCCCAGGGACATTTGACGCGGAGGGTGTCGAGCACGTCGATCACTCTCCCGAGGGCCGCGAGCTTCTCCTCGCGCGTATGCTTTTTGAAATCTTCCATTTCTTATTACTTGTTTTCTTCGACGTAGGCTTTCAGGCCGCTTTCGAGCCACGCCACGAACTTGCTGACGTTTTCGTCGTAGTACGCCGGCGCGGTCAGGGGACGGCCGCTGTTGTCGAGCACTATGTAGTAGGGCTGCGAGTTGGCCCCGAACTTGTAGCGCTGCAGGTAGCTCCAGCGGTCGCCGACGGTTTCGAGCACGACCTTCTTCCCGTTTTCTTCGACTGCGACGGGCGATGAAAGTTTAGTCTTGTCGTCGACCATCAGCTTGATCAGGACGAAGTTTTCCTTGATTACCGAGCTTACAGCCTGGGTGTCGAACACGGCCCCCTCCATCTTACGGCAGTTGACGCAGCCGTAGCCGGAGAAGTCAATCAGGACGGGGCGCCCGTGCTCCGCGGCGTAGTCCATCCCCTCGTCGTAATCGTCAAATTCCTCGAACTGCCCTCCGGCATAGAGGTTGAAGTCCTGGGTGTAAAGCGGCGGCACGAAGGCGCTGACCCCTTTCAGAGGCGCTCCCCACAGGCCGGGGACGAGGTAAAGGGCGAAACTCAGCGACACGAGCGACAGGAAGAAGCGCCCTATGCCGACGGTCTCTACCGGCGCGTCGTGGCTGAATCGCAGCTTGCCGAGAAGGTAGAAACCGAGCATGGCGAAAATCACTACCCAAAGGCAGATGAACACCTCGCGGTCGAGAATCCCCCAGCCGTAGGCCAGGTCGGCCACCGACAGGAATTTCAGCGCGAGGGCGAGCTCCAGGAAGCCGAGCACTACCTTGACGGAGTTGAGCCATCCTCCCGAGCGGGGCGCGCCCTTGAGCCAGGAGGGGAACATCGCGAACAGGGAGAAGGGGAGGGCGAGCGCCAGGGCGAAGCCACCCATTCCGATTGCCGGGCCTGTCATGTTGCCCATCGTGGCGGCTTCGACAAGGAGCGTCCCGATAATCGGGCCGGTGCAGGAGAAGGACACCAGGGCGAGCGTGAAGGCCATGAAGAAGATGCTGACCAGGCCGGAAGTGGTCTCGGCCTTGTTGTCGACGCTGTTGCTCCACTTCGAGGGGAGCTTTATGTCGAACCCTCCGAAGAAGGAAATCGCGAAAAGGAGGAGCAGCAGGAAGAACGCGAGGTTGAACCAGGCGTTGGTCGACAGCTCGTTGAGGGTGCTGGCTCCGAAGAGGGCCGTGACGGCCAGCCCTAAGGCGAGGTAGATAACGATGATGCTCAGGCCGTATATCATCGCGTCGCGGACGCTCTTGGCCCGGCTCCCGCTCTTTTTGAGGAAGAAGCTGACGGTCATCGGAATCATCGGCCACACGCAGGGGGTCAGCAGGGCGAGAAGTCCGCCCCCGAAGCCCCAGATGAATATCAGCCACCAGGGGGAGCTGCCGATAAGGGCGGCGCTGTCGGCGCTCTCCGGGTCAAGCATTTCCGGGTCTACCGGCTCCCACCAGCCCGAACTGTCAATAGAGCGGGCCGCGGGGACGTTGGCGGTGGCCGCGGGAGCCGTCAGGGCGGCATCCGCGCTGTCGGCCGGGGTTTCCTCAGCGGCAGCAGCCCCGGTTCCGGCTGTGACGTCGAGCGTCAGACGCTGGGGGGCTATGCAGGTCTGGTCGTTGCACCCCTGGAAGAAAATCTTTACGGGGATATTGTGGCTTTTGCCGTCGGTTATTTTGACATGCTGGGTGAAGGCGACGTCGGCGTCCCACCAGGAGAGTTTCAGGGAGAAAATCGGGTCGTATTTCTCAATCGGGGCGCGGGAGGGGGTAAGCGCGCCGTCAAGTTCCACCCCGGCGGGAAGCTCGAAGCTGACAGCGGTCGCGTTCGGACCGTCGGCGGGGAGGTCGAGACCGTAGAGATGCCATCCCTTTTCGATTTTCGCCGAGAGGTGGATGACGGCGCTTTCCGCCGTGTTATCCTCGACGGTAGCCTGCCAGGTAATCGGGTCGAGGCGCTGGGCGAGGGCCGTCGAAACCAGCCCGAGCAGCAGTAGGAGCGATATTGTGATTTTTTTCATCGGTTACTTCTTTTTGAAAGGTTTCGGGGCTACGGAGAAGGAATGGGTCTGCGGGGGCATGCACCGGGTGTCGTTGCACCCCATGTAGCGTACCGTTCCGGCGATTTTTGCCTTTGCCGCGTCGGTGACCTTGAACTTGCGGGTGAAGCTGACGGCTCCCTCCCAGTAGGTCAGCTCCGTGCCGAACATTTCCTGATACTTCCTGACAGGGGCGACGGAGGGGCGCACCCCGCCGAGGTATTCCACCCCCTGCGAGCCTTCAAAGGAGAAGGAGGTAGGGATAGGGCCGTTCTTGACCTCTTCCGTGCCGTAGATGTGCCAACCCTCGCCGCATACCGGGCGCAGGGTGACGACCCCCTCTGTCGGCGAGGTCATTTTGGCGGTGACGCGCCAGCTTACGGGCTTTTCCGGCTCCTGGGCCGCCGCGGCGAACAGGATTCCGGCTATCAAAATCGTTAACGATAAGATTCTTTTCATATACATTGTTGAGAGTGTTGGTTTTGTTTGGAACTAACGGCGCTTTTAGGGCGCTTGTTATTCTAATACGCGAAATTAGCAAAAATCTCCGACATTCCGCCCCTCCCGCCCCCCGCTTTTCGCGCCCTACTGTCCGGGCTTTTTCCATCAGTTTCCCGCTCCCCGCTTTTTCTCCGGGCTCCTCTGCTTTTTTGCTATTAGCTTTTTCCCGCTTCCCCCGGCCGCTCTTTCTGTCAGGGCGACAGGCGGCGACTGTGGCGAGGCGTAAGCCGAGCTCCCGCAGTCCCGAATTGCGTTGTTCCCTCCCGCGCCCTTCTAAGCTCGGCTTACGCCTCGCCACAGTAGGCATAGAAAGCTCTGCCCCCGTTCGTTTGCCGTTAATTCTTAAAATTCCGGCAATAATTTGCGACTTAGAGTAAATCGCGTTAACTTTGTCGGTTGATAAGCCGGGGACGCGGAGGCAGCCCCGCGACTTGTCCGCGGCCAGCGGGCCGTGACATCGTTAACAAAAGGTGTTATTGACATCATATCTTTGTAATCGAACTTGGCGGTTTGAACCACAATAAAGGTAAGATGAGCGATAGTACCTGCATCGGTAGCTTTTACCGAAGCCCCGCACCGAATGTCGAGGGCTTCACAATCGTGTATAAGCTCAATCGGTGTGGGGCTGTTGTCTTATTTATTGTGGGGTACGCCAAGACCTGATTACGGATAAGACAAGATACAATCCCCGCACCTTTTCTGTACCCTAACATCAACACTGCGGCATCGGGGGATACGCCGCCTCTAAACCAATCGCTTATGAAACACCTCGTCCCACCAATCCCTCACTGCCTCGCCCGGCTCCTGGTCATCCTCATCCTCGCCCTCGCCGCCCCCAACGTCCAAGCTGAATATCTGATGAACGAAGTAGGAGATAGGTATTATGCCTGGGATGATGATATCGATGATATGCATATGGTTTCTTTCATAATCACAATAGATGAAAGCGCGGCAACCGCATCGCTAAAATTAAACTGGTGTGGAGACCTTGTAACGGAAATAAACATTCCCCAAACCGTTAAGCGCGAAACTGACGGCAAAATATTTCGTGTAACCGAAATAGCGTCCAAGGCATTTGAGGATTGTTCACCAATACTTTCGATTACGTTGCCTAAAACAATCGAAAAAGTAGGAGACGAAGCTTTCATTGGTTGTACCAGTCTTGAATCTATTTCATTACCGGCGTCCCTGACGAATTTATACCTGTCGGCCTTTAACGGATGCGCAAGCCTTCAACGTATTGAGGTTGAAGAAGGAAATAACTTGTTTTCTTCTGCTGACGGAATCCTGTATGATAAAGCTGGCTTAAAAATCCAGAGGTGTCCGATCGGTAAAAAGGGTAATGTGTCAATCCCAACATCAGTTGAGACAATCGGAGGAGGAGCGTTTTACAATTGCGTTGGATTAACGTCAATTGAAATTCCATCTTCTGTAACTACGATAGAATATTCCGCTTTTTGGGGCTGTACAGGTTTAAAAGCAGTTGAGATTCCTAACTCGGTTATAACACTCGGAACAGGGATTTTTTATGGATGTACGGAATTAACTTCTGTTACACTACCAAACAATATCCCTACCGTACCCAGTAATATGTTTTATGGCTGCAGCAAATTAAGTTCTATTGAGATTCCAAATTCAGTTCTTAAAATAGAACGGAAAGCATTTTACGGTTGCAGGGGATTATCTACTATTGAAATACCCAATTCGGTAACAACCATAGATTGGGAGGCGTTTCAATGTTGCAGTGGATTGAAATCGATAGTCATACCTAATTCAGTCTCCGCTATTAACGATTATGCTTTCCAACATTGCAGTGGTTTGAAGACCATTGAACTCTCGAACTCATTAAAAGAAATAGACTATGCCGTTTTTATGGGTTGTACGAGTCTGACTTCCGTAAATCTGCCAAGTTCTATTACATATATTCATAGCCACGCTTTTGAAGATTGTAAAGGATTGGTTTCAATATCGTTGCCAAACTCAATCAAAAGAATAGACAGCAGTGCGTTCAAAGACTGCGAAAGTCTTGTCTCATTTAAATTGCCGGATTCTATAAGTAAAATCGAAAGTTCCCAGGTCGCTGGGTGTACAGGCTTGAAAGAGGTTATACTGACAACAAAGGTGTTGTTAACAATGACGAAAGATGGAACTGATTATTTAACTTTAACGTATTTCGGATTAAATACTTGTGTAAATCTTGAAACACTTGTGCTCGGCGATCTTGAATCAGAATGCGAGCCTATTATTGAACTTCCGAAAGATTTTATAAAAAGCCCCCATATTAAATCGCTGACAATCGGAAATATAATCAAATCAGCAGATAAAGATGCTTTTGTTTCTATGCCTGAGCTATCTAAACTTAATATAGGCAAGGGATGGCGTTATCAAAATTATGCGTCTGTAGAATATCTTAATACATTGCAGCCTATTGGCAGCGGCCAACTTGCCGGGGCTACGAAACTGAGGTCGTTGACGATGCCTTTGCCGGGGCCCGGGAGCGCGGACGCTGTCGGAAACTTCGGTGAGCTGTTCGGGACGAGCAAGAGCGGCAATGTGACGCAGTATTTCGAGGACGGGACGACGAAGACGTATTCGATTCCGACGACCCTGGAGGAGCTGACGATTCTGGAGGGGTGCGGGATGATTCCGTACGGAGGGCTGTCGAACTGCAACATGCTGAAGAAGCTGACGCTGCCGTCAACGATTTACATGGTCGGGGAGAAGGCGCTCTACGGATGCGCGCAACTGTCGGACATCTACTGCATGGGGGCGGAACCAGCCGTCGCGTATGATAATTCCTTCGACGGGATGCGGCTCACGTCGTGCAAGTTGCATGTGCCCTACAACAGCGGCGATATGTATAAGGAGGCCGAGGGATGGAAGCGTTTCCGCTACATCCAGGAGGAGGCTCCGATTGTGATTAGCGTCACCAAGAATATCGAGAACGCCGGGGTCGTGTTCGGGATGGACGAGTATCAAGCCGGACAGACCGCGGAGCTGCGCGCGGTCGCCAATTCGGGCTACACGTTCGAGGGCTGGTACGAGGGAGAGACGCTCCTCACGGCTGAAGGGACGTATGCGTTCACCGTGCTGGGAAACCGCGAGCTTGTAGCTGTCTTCGCTCCGGTTGCCGATTCCAACCCTGTATCGGTGGATGCTCCGGGCGAGACCGCCACGTTCATGTGGCCCGCGGTAGAGGATGCTGCGTCATATACTGTTACCGCCTATTCCGACGAGGCGATGACGGTTCCCGTGGTGACAGTATCTCTCGACGCATCGGGCAACCCGATCGAAAGCCGAGTCAACGGCGATATGTCCGCTACCCTCAGCGGCCTGTCGAAGGAGACGCGCTACTATTACAGCATCAGCGCCTTTAACGCAAACGGCGGCATGCTCTCCCGATATACCGGTGCCTTCACTACCGGCACCGCCGCCATCGGCGAAGTCTCAGGCGATGCCGCGTCCCCCGTTCCCGCTGCCTACTACAACTCCCAGGGCATCCGCTCATCCGTCCCCTGGCGCGGCCTGAACGTCGTCATCTACACCGACGGCTCCCGCCGCAAACTCCTGATTGATTAGTTCACAGCGATTTACGGAATCGGATACCCAGTATATAAGTAACTCCGGCATAAGTCCCGCAAGCGGCTTATGCCGGGGTTTATTGTGAAGGGGGAGGTTGCGCGGGAGAGATAAAAAGAGTATCTTCGCGTTATTGTTTTTAAGTGAAACCAATCATTTGTAGTTTAGAAATATTATGAGCGACTTTACAAAGGTATTTGCCGCCGCTATGGCCGCCGCGATCGCGGTCGGGGCTTCGGCAGCTGACTTTACCTCGGGTGTCCTCCTTCTCAACGAGGGACAGTACGGCTCTCCGGGTTCTGTATGTCATCTTTCCTCCGAAGGGGTATGGACCGACCGGGCTTTCGCCGCGGCTAACGGGGAGACGACCCTCGGCAACACGGGTTCTTTCGCCCAGATTTATGGCGACAATATCTATCTCGTTTCCAAGCAGGCCAACAAGACCGGGGCGATTCTTACCAAGGCCGATGCCGCGACATTGGTCATGAAGGCCTCGACAAGCGAGATCGGTTTCGGAACCGGCGCGCAGGGGCGAGCCTTTCTGGCGGTTGACACTCAAAAGGGGTATCTCGGCACTTCCAAAGGGGTCGCCGTTGTCAAACTTGACGACCTTTCGGTTGTCGGCACGATCGAGGGGATTCTCAACGATACGGGAAAGGAGGTCGAGTGCGGTAACATGGTCCGTCTGAACGACCGCGTGTTTATCGCGACAAAGTCGCCGTTCATCTATGTGGTAGACCCTGCGACAGACGCTATTGTCCAGACGCTCGACATAGCCGGGATTACCGGCAACGAGAAGGCCAAGGCCGCCTCGTTCGTGGTCGCGTCTGACGGCTCGATGTGGGCATCGGTCGCCTCAAACGCTAACGGAGGAACCCTCCCGTTCCTGGTAAAGATTACGCAGTCAGATACTGACGCGTCGCAGATCGAGACCGCCGTAATCAACATCCCCGAAGAGATTTACGCTCCGGCCAACAGTTGGTACACCTGGACCCCCGACGCGTTCTGCGCTTCCCCTGTCGCCCCGGTTCTCTACTGGAACGGCGGCGCGTCCTCTTTCGCCAGCAACAAGATGCTGTTCGCCTACGACATTGAGTCCGGCGAGTTCTCAAAGTTTTACGAGTTCGCCGAGGACCAGTTCCTCTATGGCTCGGCGATGCGCGTAAACCCCGTTGGCGGAGATATTTACCTGGTTTACAATACCGGGAAGAACGCCTATACCAACGCTTCGACAATGGTGCGCCTCAATGCTTCCGGCGAAGTGGTAGCGACTTATCCTATGAACGAGGAGTATTGGTTCCCGACGCTCCCGCTGTTCCCCGACAACGCCGCGCCTGTAGCCGCTACTTTCGAGAAACCGTTCGCGGTTGATACTGACCAGCCGCAGACCGTTATCGACCTCAAGGGTGTCGCTACCGACGCTGACTCCCACAACGCGCTGATGGTTAAATCTCTTCAGGATAACCCCAATCCCGAGTTGGGAGAGATGGAGGTAAAGCACGGCATGCTGACCGTCCGTCCGACCTCCGGCGCGAAGGGGAACGGTATCGCGAATATAAAGGTTAACTCCAACGGCAAGGAAATCGTTGTCGCTCTCCCGCTTGTCTTTACCTCTACTTCCGGGGTCGAGGATGTTGCTGCCGGCGAGGTTTCAACGGCGGCTTACCGCGAATCGGCATCCGCTATCCGTCTGTTAGGCAGCGGCTCCGCGAAGGTATATACTCTCTCGGGGGCGCTTGTGGCTGACGCGGTTGTCGACGGAGAGGCCGTTGTCGAGGTTCCCGCGACCCCGGTAATCGTTCGTTTCGGAGGCAAGAGCTTCAAATTCTGAGAATAAAGGCTTGAAATATTGAGCGGGAGCGGCGGTTGGCCGCTCCCGCTTTTGTTTCTTTGGGAGAATAGGGAAGCCCGGCTTATGCCTCGCCACAGTCGCGGGGGAAGGGCAGGCGCGGGAGGCTGGAATCAGAGGCGGTAGAAGGTTGAGAAGGCGGCGATGGTGGAGAGATGGTCGGCGACGGCTGCGGTTTCGCGGCAGGAGTGCATCGCCCACTGGGGAGCGCCCATGTCGACGCCGCGGAGGGGCATCTGCGAGGTCAGGATGTTGCCGAGGGTCGAGCCTCCGGCAACGTCGCTGTGGTTGACGAATGTCTGGACGGGGACCCCGGCTTTCTGACAGATCGCGCGGAAAACAGAGGCGGAGTCCGCGTCGGTCATATATTTGCAGTTGGCGTTGATTTTGACTACCGGGCCGCCTCCGAGCGCGGGGAGGTTCGTGGGGTCTTGTTTCTCCTCGTAGTTGGGATGGAGGGCGTGGCCGTTGTCAGCCGAAATCATGAAGGAGTTGGCTACCGCGCGGATGAAGCTCTCCTCTCCGTCCCCTCCGAGGGAGTCGGCGACGCGGCGCAGAATGTCGCGGAGGATGGGGGAGGCGGCTCCCTGCTTCGTGCCCGAGCCGGTCTCCTCGTTGTCGAATACAGCCAGGACGCGTGTCATCGCGCTGTCGGTATCAAGCGAGGCAGTCAGGGCGGTCAGTCCGGCGTGGACCATCTCCAGGTCGTCGATGCGGCCGGAGGATATGAACTCTTCCGAGGGACCGAAAAGGCAGGCGGGGGTGGTATCGTAGAGGGTGAGGTCGAAGTCGAGGATTTCTTCCGGGGCGACTCCCAGCTCTTCCGCTACCAGGCGTAGCAGGTAGCCGTCGGCCTCCGCCTTGTCGCGCAGAATCGCCAGCACCGGGAGCATGTCTTTCTGCCTGGAAAGAGGGTTACCCTCGTTTACCGAGCGGTTGTAGTGGATCGCGAGGTGCGGGATTGTCAGGAGGGGACGGCGGAAGTTGACCAGTCTGGTTTCGGGGCGCAGAGGGGTGTCGGTGCGGAGGATAACCCTGCCGGAAATGCTCAGCGGGCGGTCAAACCAGGTGTAGAGTATCGGGCCTCCGTAAACCTCCGTGTTGAGTTTCAGTATCGGGCTTTTCCCTACCATCTCCGGGGAGGGCTTGATGCGGAAGCCGGGGGAGTCGCTGTGGGCGCATACGATTTTGAATCCATACTCCGGCGCTGCGATGCCGGGTACGAAAGCGAACACCGCGGAATCGTTCTGGACCACATAGTAGCGTCCGCCGGGCTCGAGTGCCCAACTGTCAGACATAAGCAGGCGGGTGAATCCCGCATTGTCGAGGGCTGCTGCCACATTGGCTGCCGCGAGGAAGTTGCAGGGGGAGTTGTCGAGAAATTCGAGGAGGGAGGCTGTCGAGGGATTCATGGGCTTAGCGTATTAAGTTTGTTATTCCCGGGTCGGGGCCGAGCGGCCGCCGAAGGGGGGCTCGTTGAAGAGGTCGAGCATCTCGTTGGGGATGTTGAAAACATCTTCGGGGGATGTCGGGCGCAGAGGCTCGAACCAACGGAACGCCGGGAGGAAGAAGAGGCTTTTCTTCGCAAGGTAGAGGGGCGTCATGGTTCCCGAAGTCTCAGGCCATAGTTTCATACGCTCGACCGTGCGGTCCTTGAAATCGGCGGCGAGGAACGAGCTTTCGATGTTGGCGATTTTGTTGTAGGTCGAATCGTTCTCCATCGGGAGCATGATGGCCTGCACATTGCCGCTGACGTCGAGATGGCGCAGGTCGCGGTCCTGGAAGTAAGCCGTCATTTCCTTGCCCGTAAGCTGGTTGTAGAAATTCTCGTCAATCCATTCAGCCATAAAGCCGAATTCGGGGAGCTTCGCCCAGTCGGCCACGGAATCCTTGAAATGCACCTGGATCACGTTGCCGAAAATCTGCCGTTCGCCGTTCCATACTACCGGGTGGTTGTGCATCCAGAGCATCGAGTCGCGCTGCACGGCGGTCAGCGAATCGCAGATTCCCTGGAGGTCAATGCGGTAGAAGCGGACGCGGGGCTCGGCGATGAGGTAATGGGTGGTGTCGGCTTCGACCTTTACGGTGTCATCAACGAAATGTTCCGGGGTTATCTTCTTGAAAGTGCGTATTGTATCGGCGTGGAGGTAGAGGGTGTCCTTCTGCGAGTACTCGCGTGCGAGGGCGCGGCCGGTAACGCGGGCCGAGTCGTTGTATTCAAAGTAGAGGCCGTAGTCGCCGTTGAGAATCACCTTGTTGGTGGTGTCGGTCAGCTCGATGTTGCCGAACGCCTCGCCGAAGCCGGTGTCCTGGTTATAGAAGAGGGTGTCGCCTGTCAGAGTGTTGCCGTTCTTGGCCACGACCAGCGAGCGGTCGTAGAGGTCGGCTTTGTGGGTGTCGGTGTTGTATACCCCGTTGGTGGTATGGATGGTTCCGTCGGCGGAAATGATTGTCGAGGTCGTGTCGAGTATGGCTATGCGGGTGCCGGTATTGTAGAGCATCTCCTCGGTATAGATGTCGAGGGTGTCTTTTTCGCGGAGCGAGTGGAGTACGACCTGGTCTTTGAAAAGCGCGTCCTTTGTGGAGGGGGAATATTCGCCGTACCAGGATGTCAGGCGGTTGTCCTTGTCGGTCAGCGTTCCCCCGACCTCGTAGAAGCCGAGCTCGATCGCGAGGTCGTAGTTGAAGATGTCGGTTGTCAGGGTCACGTCCTTGTTGATCAGACGCACCTTGTTGCCCGGGTCGGCGTAGAGTATGGCGAGTTCGGTAGTGTCGGAGTAGTCGAGGCGGTCGGCGAACACGAAGAGGGTGTCACCCTGCTCCATGCGCACGTTGCCGAACGCCTGGATCGCTCCGGGGTCCTCGTAGAAATGGGCGCTGTCGCAGTACATGAACATATCCCCCTGGCGGAACATAACGTCTCCCACGACAATCTGGAAGCTGTCGTAGCGTTCCTTTCGCAGCTCGTCGGCCCGTTCGAGGAACACTCGGTTGGGGGCGTGGCGGTCGGCTTTCGGGATAGAGGGGCGGATAGGGGTAGTGTCGCGTTTCTGCGCGCTGATTCCGGCCCCGGCGATTACCGCGGCGGCGAGGAGCAGGAACGCCCCGCGCAGCCCTTTTGTGGTTTTACGGGGGCTCATTTGCGTATTTTCAGCCACCCCTTGTGCTCAAACTCGCAGTCGTTCCATCCGTCTTCGATTTTGACGTAGGTGTCCTTGATTTTCTTTTCGAGCCAGTCCTTGACCATCTTCTGCTTGGCCGCGGCCTCGTACATTCCCTTTATAGCCTGGTAGTCGTCGGAAAGATTGGCCTGGTGGGCCGGGACGCGGTTTGTGAGCTTCACCATCGCCACTATGTCGCGGTCGCGCTTGGGGTCTTTCATAATGAAAGGCTCGGAGATGTCGCCTACCTGCATGTCGTTGATCCGGCGGGCGACCTCCTGCGGGAGCTGGCTCATTTCAAAGAGGGTGGAGTTGTTCTCCGTGTTTACCATGCGCCCCTTGTTGTTGCGGGTATCCTTGTCCTGCGAAATCACTTCGGCTGCCTGTTCGAAGGTGAACTTGTTGTGCTTCACAATGTCGGAGCGCACGGAGTCGAGACGCGTCAGGGCCAATTCCAGTTCTTCGGTAGATACTTTGGGGCGCAGGAGGATATGGCGGGTGTTCACCCGGTCGCCGCGCTTCTCGATGAGCTGGATGATATGGTAGCCGTACTGGGTTTCAACGATTTTCGATACTTTCTTGGGGTCGTTGAGGTTGAAGGCCACAGCCGCGTATTCCGGCTCGAGGTGGCCGCGCCCCATGAATCCGATTTCGCCGCCTCGCACGCTGGAACCGGGGTCTTCGGAATAGAGAATCGCCAGGGTCGAGAAGGAGCTCTCGCCGCGGGTTACCTGGTCGGAAAACTCGCGCAGACGGGCTTTGACGTCGTCGATTTCCTGCTGGGGGATGCGGGGGTTGACGGTGATGATTTCAGCCTCGACCTGCAGGGGGACGTAAGGAATGGAGTCCGCTGGAAGTTCGGAGAAATATTTGCGCACGTCGGAGGGGGTTACCTTGAGGTCGGCGGTCAGCGAGCGCTGCACCTCCTGCACGCGGTAGTTGTTGCGCATCATGTCGGCCATCTGCTGGCGGAACTCCGGCATCGGCTTGCGGAAATACTCCTCGACTTTCTCCTTGCTCCCCAGGTTGTTGACCAGGTAGTTGATACGCTGTTCGACGGAGAGGCTGACCATCGACTCGGAAACCTCGACGGTGTCAATGTCGGCCTGGTGGAGGAAGAGCTTCTCTACGGCGAGCTGCTCGGGAATCACGCAGTACGGGTCCCCCTTGATAGGGGTCTTCTCGTAAAGTGCCTGCTGGTAGGCTTCTTCGATTTCGCTTTTGTAGATAGGCTGGTCGCCGACCATCCACGCTACTTCCTCGACGATGTTGTTGTTCGCGGCGAAAGCGGCGAGCGCGGCGGCCCCGGCAAGTATTGATATTGAAAGTGAACGGAGTTTCACAGAGCGCTTAAATTAGTTAATTAACACGCAAAGTTACGCCTTTTAGCGGAATATACCGCGTTAACAATGCCTAAAATTAAGTAGAGGGCGTAGAGGGCGTATCATAACGGCCCATCTGGGTCGTCGCTTGAAGGTTCGGCCTCGGTCACAATCTTCAGATTGCTCCCATCGGCCTCGCCTCCAAGCTCCTACCATCTGGATCGTTCTGATAGCGCCCTCCCATCCGGGTACGAAAAGCGCTGTGTCATATATTTTGACACAGCGCCATTTGGATTAGCGGTATGGGGGTCAGCGGATTATCTTGGTGGCGCGGTTGCCGCGGAGTTCGATTACGGGGGTGCCGGGGGCCGGGTTGGCGATTTCAGCGCCCTGAAGGTTGAAGTAGCGGGCTGGGGTTTCGCCGGACTCTGCGTCGACAGTTTCGATAGCGACATAGCCGGGAAGGGTCATCCTAAACTCGAGGCCGGGGTTGCCGGGATAATATTCTCCCCCCTGGTAGCGGGTCTCCGAGGCGTAAATCGCTCCGTCGGGGATGGTGATTACCCCTTCGCGGAGGGTGCCTAACATATCGGCCGATAGCTGTTTAAGCTCGTCGAGGGTATAGCCGTATGAGAGGTTCACCGCGACTGGTGAGGTTATCAGCATCGAACCTTCGTTTGACTTGAAACCTACCGGGCTCGGCATCACATATACTGCGTCGGGATCCTCGGCGTTGATGTAGAGATAGTGGTTCTCGTCGTCGTGGTGGTGGAGGTTCCCCTCGCTCGAAGTCCAGTAGCCGCGGGTCGAATAGGCGTTCTTCACTCGGTAGAGGCCCGGAGAAGTAGTGCTTTCCTCGACTTCGACAGCGTACGGCTCGGTCTGGGCGCCATAATTGGCGAGGATTACGACGTCGGCGAAGCGCGTCCATCCGAGGCTTTTCCAAGGACCGTAGAGGTCTTCGTTGATAACGTCGAAGAGAGAGCGGCATGTCGCGCGAACGTTACCCTCGGCATCGAGAGCCGCGAATATCAGCGACATGCGGCCGACATAGTTGTCGGGAACGGAGAAGTCGTTGCGTCCCTTCTGGGCAACTTTGTCTCCGGCGGCTATGGCTGCCAGCTCGGCGGCGGTCGGCATCTCTACTCCGGGTATCACGCCGTACTTGATCTGGGCCACGCAGTCGGGAGCGGTAACTTCGACAGGGACGGCCTCGCCGGGTTTCAGACACTCCTTCCACAGATTCAGATAATATTCGTCAAGGCAGAGCACCTCGCTCGAAATCTCGTAGACAATGGCTTCGGGGAAACGCAGCTCGAAGTCGTACTTGCACCAATAATAGTCCTCGTCGGTGTAGGGAGGGAAGGACCAAAGCATTCCGGCTGCCGGAATCTGGATTATCCCCTCGTTGTAGAATCCGGTGAGCCCCTGCTTCTTATCCTCTTCAAGGCTCTGGAACCCGTTCTCCTGGTGACGACCGGCGACGGATGAAATCAGGAACTCCGGCGCGACGGATGAGTTGGGGGTGAATCCGAGCCCCTGCGACTCGATAAAGACACCCTTGGGGTCGCAGGCGTTGAT
Organism: uncultured Muribaculaceae bacterium; assembly: GCA_910585755.1. Taxonomy (GTDB): domain Bacteria; phylum Bacteroidota; class Bacteroidia; order Bacteroidales; family Muribaculaceae; genus UBA7173. The sequence goes on from CAJUFH010000046.1 coordinate 21,032, forward strand.
GTAGACGTCGTTACCCTCGTGGGTGGGGGCCATGAACATCGGGCACTTGCCGTTGAGGTACGGATTCTTCATGCGGAAGTAGCCGGGACGGGTCGAGCTTTCCTCAACCTCGACCTTCCAGGAATAGCGCGGCTCCTTGAATACGGAGCAAATCCAGGGGTCGAAGAACGTAGCCTCGCCGCGGGAAATCCACTCCTCGACAGGCTCAACAGGCTCCTCTTTCCTTTCGGAAACGGGGAGTACGTTTACAGCGCCCGTCAGGGATGCTTTGTAAGCGTCGACAGCGTCGTCAGGCACATAGAAGAAGCCGGTCTCCATAAACGCCTGGTCGAAAGCGCCATCCTTTAAGGTCGCGGCTTCCGGATTCGTGAACTCGACCCATTTTAGAGCGGCGCACCCGGCAAAAGCGGTCTTCCCAACTGTTTTCAGCGCCGCGGGGAGGACATAAGTTTCGAGCGCCGAGCAGTCTTTGAAGAAATTGTCGGGGAGCGAGGTCATCGCCTGAGGTATGGTCGCTTCCTTCAAGGCGGTACACCCCTCGAATACATTGACTCCGAGGAGGGTATAATTGTCGGGAATCTCGACGGATTCCAGAGCGGTGCATCCTTTGAAGAAATTAGCGCCTAAGAGGTAGCTCGTTTTCGACAGGGTAACCGATTTGAGCGATGTGCACCCCTCGAAAACGTTACCCTGCAAGGTTGAGAAGTTGTCGGGAATAATGATTGATTCGAGCGCCGCGCAGTCCTTGAACAGGTACTGCGGGAGCATCGACGCTTCGGTCGGGAGCGTCACGGAGGTGAGTTTCGGGCACCCCTCGAAGCAGCTCATGCCGAGGTCGGTCATCCCGGCGGGGAGAACTACGGAGGTTAGCTCGGCGCTGTTGGCGAAAGCCTCTCGTTTGGCGGCTTTCACATTGTAGGTCTTCCCGTTCGCATCGATGGAGGCGGGGATGGTTATATCCCCGGCATAGGGGGTGTCGGAGGCTGTGGCCGGGAGAATAGTAGCTTTTGCCGAGTTCCCCGACCCGGTACAGTCGTAGCGGATTCCGTCGACGACATACTCGGTGGCACCGGCCCCGAGTGGAGCCAGTGCCGTTGCGAGCAGTAGGGAGATTGAAATAAAGCGGGTGCTCATATTGTGTGGGAAAGAGAGTGAGTATTAGAGAATGACCTTGGCTGCGCGACCACCCTGCGAGCGGATGTAGAGCTGTCCTTTCACGGGATTGTCGACGCGGACACCCTGGAGGTTGTAGAACAGGGCCGTAGCGGTCTCTTCCGTGGAGGGAGCAATCGCCTCAATGCCAGCCTCAGCGCCGACAATGTGCTGGAAACGCTGCCATACGTCGGGAGTGTTATTGTCGCCGTGAACGCTTGCGCGGTAAGCCTCTACGGAGCCTTCCGGCACAATCAGGGTCGCATTGTCGTAGACCTCCTGGGTAAACATATTCTCGTTCGGGCAGCGGGGAGGCTCCTGGAGGGGGATGGTGATGTATCGGATATTGTCGCATCCGGCGAAGCTGCCTTTCGCATACCAGTAGCTCCAGCCGGGAACGCTGATGATTTCCTCAAGGGCCGTGCAGTTCTGGAATGCGAAATCACCGATAAACTGCATCTTCTCGGGAGCCACGAACTTCTTGAGGCTCACGCAGTCGGCGAAAGCGTAGGCGCCGATAATGTAAACCTCGGGGCCGAATTCAATGCTTTCGAGCGAGGTGCAGCCGCGGAACACGTTCTGGCGTATCGCGCCAAGGGTTGCCGGGCATTTGAATGTTTTAAGGGAGGTACAGTCGCGGAACAGCTCGTCGGGAAGAGAGCCTACGGCGTCGGGGAGGGTTATGCTCTCAAGCGAGGAGCAACCCTGGAAAGCGTTGATGCCGAGGTTGTAGACCGATTCAGGGAGAGTCACCTTGGTCAGCTCAGCGCTACCGCGGAAAGCATCCTTGCCAATTTCGGCTACTGTGTAGGTAACACCCTCGTGGGTAACATATTCGGGTATTGTCACCTCTCCCGAGTAGCTGCCGTAACCGTCGAGCGTTACCTTGCATTTCTTGGAGTTCATGTCGTCGATGAGGTAGTAAACCCCGTCCTTCTTGAAGCTGTATTCCGAAATGACGTCGATAGCCTTGAAGCCTTTCCAGCCGTCAGCGGCCTTGTAGGCGCCCATGGCGCTCTTGGGCACATAAACGACCGCCTGTTTCACAGTAGCCGCGTCGAAAGCGTCGGCGGCGAGCGTCGGGGGTTCCGGGTCGGCGATCGTGATGTCGGTCAGGTCGGTGCATCCGGCGAACGCTTTGGCGGGAATCGCGGCCACGCGGTTGCCGAAGGTGATTTCGCCGAGCGACTCGCACCCCTCGAACGCGCTCTCGCCGATTTCAGTGTCGGCGGCGAAGGAAGTCGGGAAGTCGAACTTGCGCAGGCGGGTACAACCCTTGAAGGCGTTCTTGCCGAACTTGACGGTAGCGCCGTTGAAGGTGATGCTTGTAAGAGCGTCGCACCCCTCGAAAGCGCCCTCGGCAACTTCCGTCACGAAATAGCTGGTAACCATCGGGGTCCCCTCAGCGTCAACCGTCGTGATGTTGAAGAAATTCGGAATCGAGAGGGTCCCGGAGTACTTTTCGCCAGGGGAAGCCACGAGTTTTACCCGCAGCTCGTCGGTCTGTTCGTAGTAGACGCCATCATAGAACAGTGTCTTTAACAGCCCTTGTGATGAGGCCGTGAAGCCCGTAATGGTCAGCGCTATTCCGCAGAGGAGCGACTTCGAGGTAAAATTTTTCATAAGAGGTATTGATTGTGTATAAATAATTGGCATCGGTTAGTGATTCGCTTTATCACCGCGCCACAAATTTAAGACACTTTAAATAATTATGCAAGAGAAATCGGAAAATTTATGGCATTTTTCCACGCAATCCCCCTCAGATGCCCCTCAGAGCTTGTCAAAGGCAGATTCGAGGCATATTCGATATGCGTATTTATAATTATTCGGTTTTCCGGAGCGTTGAGTAACGCGGGTGCCGATAATCTTTTTATGGTTTCGCACTGAAAATCTTGTTCCCGGCGACGGCGCTATTGTCCGTTTGGTCGAAAAAAGCTAATTTTGCGGAAACAACAAGCTCCCTTTTATTGAATACCAGAGCCATAATATTATACGTTCTTTCTGCTTTGACGCTGGTTTTGCCCCCGGCGGCAAGCTCTTCGCTGTATTCTGAAAACGATGTCGAGAGCCTTCTGAGAGGGCTTGACAAAGAACTGGTAAGGCGCGATTTCTACAAGGTAAAGCGGTCTGACCGGATTGACTCGCTGAAAAAGTCCTGCCCGACTGCCGGACAGGATGATGGCCGATGGCTGGAACGGACTATGGAAATCGCGATCGAGTATAACGCGTTTAACAACGATTCGGCGCTTGTTTATTATACCAAGGGGTTGACGAGGGCGCTCGCGCTGGGGAACGACACCGTGGCGGCCGAGTTCCGCGTCCGTCGTGCGACCTATCTTTCCCTTAGCGGATATATGAGCGACGCCCTGAACGAAATAGCGCAGATTGACACGACGGCCATGTCTGTACGGATGAAGCGCGTGTACTATTCCTCTATCCGTCAGATGTACTCCTATATGGGTTTCTATTACGAAGGGTTCGAGTCGACTTCCGATTACTGGAACAACCGTTCGCTCCAGGCGCAGAAACGGTTGCTCGAGCTGCTCGACCCGGCAACCCCGGAGTACAGGCTGAATCTCGGAGAGTATTATTTCGGGTCAAGCCGAATTTCCGGTGCATATGTTAAAATCGGGAGATTAGAGTGT
>CAJUFH010000047.1:0-3766 GCA_910585755.1 uncultured Muribaculaceae bacterium
CGGCACTGAAAACGGATGTCATTCCGATTTTCTTTCCAATTAATCCTGGCATTTCAGTTAGTTTTAGAAACCACCGGGAGGCTCGGGGGATCGTTGTCCCCGCTGCCCTTTGCCCGGGCGGGTTTCGGGTTGGTTGGTTTGGGTTATAGTGTTGTTTGTTGTGTCAGTATCTGACGGTCATCAGACCTTGATCTCAACTTCTACGCCGGAGGGGAGTTCGAGCTTCATGAGTGCGTCGACGGTCTTGGCGGTGGAGTTGTAGATGTCGATCAGGCGCTTGTAGGAGGAGAGCTGGAACTGCTCGCGGGATTTCTTGTTGACGAAGGTCGAACGGTTCACGGTGAAGATGCGCTTGTGGGTGGGCAGGGGTATGGGACCCGAAATCACGGCGCCGGTGGCCTTCACTGTCTTCACGATTTTCTCAGCCGACTTGTCAACGAGGCTGTTGTCGTAGGATTTGAGTTTGATTCTGATTTTCTGGCTCATTTTTATGAGATTCGTTTGGTTGCCGCCGTGGCGGCTGTTAGAGTTATTTGAGACCGGGGGGAGTCAAGAATCATTTGCTGCCTCCCCCCGGGGAGTCTCTTGGGGAGGGTTTACTTCACGAGGTCGACGCGGCCCTGGCACTCGGTCAGCACGTTCTTGGCGATCGAGGAGCTGACTTCGGTGTAGTGGCTGAAGGACATCGTGGAGGTAGCGCGGCCGGAAGTAATCGTGCGGAGGGCGGTCACGTAGCCGAACATCTCAGCCAGCGGGGCGTAGGCCTTGACGATGCGGGCGCCGGAACGGGCGCTCTCCATGCCTTCTACCTGGCCGCGGCGCTTGTTGAGGTCGGAGATGACGTCGCCCATCGATTCCTCGGGGGTAACGACCTCTACCTTCATGATGGGCTCCATCAGGACGGGACCGGCTTTCTCGGAAGCCTTCTTGAAGGCCTGGATGGCGCAGAGCTCGAAGGAGAGCTGGTCGGAGTCGACGGGGTGGAAGGAGCCGTCGATGACGGTAACCTTGAGCTTCTCCACGGGGAAGCCGGCGAGGACGCCGTTCTTCATAGCGGTTGTGAAGCCTTTCTGGATGGAGGGGATGAACTCCTTGGGGATGTTACCGCCCTTGACCTCGTCGACGAACTGGAGGCCGCCTTCGAACCCTTCGTCTACCGGCTCCACGCGCACGATGATGTCTGCGAACTTACCGCGGCCACCGGTCTGCTTCTTGAACACTTCGCGGAGCTCGACGGGCTTGGTGATCGCTTCCTTGTAGGTAACCTGGGGACGGCCCTGGTTGCACTCAACCTTGAACTCGCGCTTGAGGCGGTCGATGATGATGTCGAGGTGAAGCTCGCCCATGCCGGAGATGACGGTCTGGCCGGTCTCCTCGTTGGTCTCCACGCGGAAGGTGGGGTCCTCCTCGGCGAGCTTCTGGAGGCCTACTCCGAGCTTGTCGAGGTCCTTCTGGGTCTTGGGCTCCACGGCGATGCCGATCACGGGATCGGGGAACTCCATCGACTCGAGCACGATCGGGTGGTTCTCGTCGCAGAGGGTGTCACCGGTGCGGATATCCTTGAAGCCGACTCCGGCGCCGATATCGCCGCAGCCGATTTTCTCCATCGGGTTCTGCTTGTTGGAGTGCATCTGGAACAGACGCGAAACGCGCTCCTTCTTGTCGGAACGTGCGTTGAGCACGTAGCTTCCGGCAACGACTTCGCCGGAGTAGACGCGGAAGAAGGTCAGACGGCCGACGTAGGGGTCGGTAGCGATCTTGAACGCGAGGGCCGACATGGGAGCCTCGGGGGAGAGCTCGCGGGTCTCGACCTGGTCGGGGTCGCCTACGGCGTGACCTTCGACCACGCCTGCGTCGACGGGAGAAGGGAGGTAAGCGCAGACCGCGTTGAGAAGGGGCTGCACGCCCTTGTTCTTGAAGGAGGAGCCGCAGATCATCGGCACGATCTCCATCTTGAGGGTCGCGTTGCGGATAGCGGAGCGGATTTCGTCCTCGGTGATGGTGGAGGGGTCGTCGAAATACTTCTCCATGAGGGCGTCGTCGAACTCGGCGATTTTCTCGAGCATCTTGTCGCGCCACTCCTGTGCCTCGTCAACGAGGTTGGCGGGGATTTCCTCCTCAACGTATTCGGCGCCCATGGTCTCGTCGTGCCAGAAGATTGCCTTCATGGTCACGAGGTCTACGAGGCCCTTGAAGGTCTCCTCGGCGCCGATAGGGATCTGGATCGGGCAGGGGGAAGCGCCGAGCACTTCGCGCACCTGGCGCACTACCTCGAAGAAGTTGGCGCCGGAGCGGTCCATCTTGTTGACGTAACCGATACGGGGTACGTTGTATTTGTCGGCCTGGCGCCATACGGTCTCCGACTGGGGCTCAACGCCGCCGACGGCGCAGAAAGTGGCGACAGCGCCGTCGAGCACGCGGAGCGAGCGCTCCACCTCGGCGGTGAAATCGACGTGCCCCGGGGTGTCGATCAGGTTGATTTTGTACTTCTGTCCGTCGTAGTTCCAGAAAGCGGTCGTAGCGGCGGATGTGATTGTGATACCGCGCTCCTGTTCCTGTTCCATCCAGTCCATTGTAGCGGCACCGTCGTGTACCTCGCCGATTTTGTGGGTCAGGCCGGTATAGAAGAGGATGCGCTCGGAAGTGGTGGTTTTGCCGGCGTCGATGTGGGCCATGATGCCGATGTTGCGCGTGTATTTAAGCTGTTCGTCTTTAGCCATTTTTCAGTGTTGAAAAAAGAGGGTTGTCTAATCGGTGGTCTGCCTATATAATATAAGGTGTCGGCAGACTTAGAAACGGAAGTGGGCGAACGCACGGTTGGCCTCGGCCATCTTGTGCATGTCTTCCTTGCGCTTGAAGGCGCCGCCCTGGTCGTTGAACGCGTCCATGATTTCGGCGGCGAGCTTGTCGCTCATGGTCTTTCCGCCGCGCTTGCGGGCGTAGTTGATCAGGTTTTTCATCGATATAGACTCCTTGCGGTCGGGACGGATTTCGGTGGGGACCTGGAAGGTAGCGCCACCGACGCGGCGGGACTTCACCTCCACCTGGGGAGTAACGTTTTCGAGAGCCTTTTTCCAGATTTCGAGGGGGGTCTTCTCCTCGTTCTGCATTTTGCCGCCTACGGTTTCAAGGGCGGTGTAGAAGATTTGGAAAGCGGTGTTCTTCTTGCCGTCGTACATGAGGTGGTTGACGAACTTTGTCACCTTTACGTCGTGGAACACGGGGTCGGGAAGAATCACCCGCTTCTTGGGCTTAGCTTTTCTCATTTTGGTTTTGCGCCGGTTCTCGGCTGGATGTGTTTTCGTTTCTTGCGGCTGGCTGGAATCTTCAGCGGCGCTGCGGAGCTTCCGGGGCGCTTGGCTTACTCAACCTTTCTTCATCAGCTTCGGGAAATCAAAAACTGGTTTTGAAATTGATTGTTTTGGTGGAGAAACAACGGGATGCCGTGTGATTCTCGAAGGGTGCGTTAAGATAACTTCACCCGGGGTTTCCGGGGGCCTTCCTCAGGCCGCTTGGCGGAAGTCCGGATTACTTCTTGGCCGCACCGGCCTTGGGACGCTTGGCTCCGTACTTGGAACGACGCTGCGTGCGGTCTTTGACGCCGCTGGTGTCGAGGGTGCCGCGCACGATATGGTAGCGCACACCGGGGAGGTCCTTGACACGGCCGCCGCGGACGAGCACGATCGAGTGCTCCTGCAGGTTGTGGCCTTCGCCGGGGATGTAGGAGTTGACCTCCTTGCCGTTGGTGAGGCGCACACGGGCAACC
>CAJUFH010000047.1:3776-24214 GCA_910585755.1 uncultured Muribaculaceae bacterium
CTTACGCATAGCCGAGTTAGGCTTTTTGGGGGTGGTGGTGTAGACGCGCACGCACACGCCGCGGCGCTGGGGGCAGCTGTCGAGGGCGGGCGACTTGCTCTTGTCCACCAGAGTCTCGCGTCCTTTTCTTACTAATTGCTGGATAGTAGGCATCTCAGTTACTTAAAAATTTTATAGTTCTAAATTGCTTCGTTCAGATTCAGGCTTCGCCGGGCACACGGCACGCACCGCTCATCAGCCTGACCCACAGGGAGTTGCGGCCGAGAGGAGGCAGTATGCCCTCAAAAGCAGTGCAAAGTTACGCATTTTTCCGCTGATTTCCAAACATTTTCGCACCCTCTGGCGAAAAATTCCGCGGCCTCCCCGCGGCGGCGGAATTGTTAAAGAGCGAGCCGGCGGGAAACTTTTCAGCGGCGCCGGTGTTTGTACAGGAAAACGCCCGGCCGCCCCGGGGGAAAAACGTTCCAACCGCGTCGGGCATACGTCATTCGGAAAGAACAAACAACAAGACAACTAAAAACTACTGGAATATGAAAAAGTTAATCGCACTGGCTCTTCTGGCAGTTTCAGCGGCTGGGGCCGCTTCCGCCGAGGAATTTACCGTAAACACCAACAACATCTACGTCGGCGGATCGGTAGGATTCTGGCGCAACATCACCGAGCACTCCACCCAGGCCTCGATCATGCCAGAGGTCGGATACAACCTCAGCGACAAGGCCGCGATCGGCACCACTATCGGGTGGGAGCACAACTATTCGGCCAACCACACGAGCTACAACATGTTCAAAATCGCCCCGTACTTCCGCTACAACTTCTTCCAGAGCGGCAAGGTAAGCATCTTCTGCGACGGCGGTTTCGAGCTCGGAGCGGGACGCACATCCTACAGGGGTGACCACAGCGACGTGGCCGCGACCTACGGCATCGGGCTGAAACCCGGCATCTCTGTAGCCCTCAGCAACCACTTCAGCCTCGTTGCCCATGTCGGCTTCGTCGGCTACCAGGGCGCAAACAAGGCCGCCCGCGACGGCGGCGCGGAATCCGGCTGGGGCGCGTTCTTCAACGGCAACAACATCTCCTTCGGAGCCTATTACACATTCTAACCGACCGCCGGTCAGAAAACAGCGAAAGCCGCCCCGGAACCCCCGGGGCGGCTTTGTGTTTAAGCTGTTGGCTGATTAGAAAGTATAGCTCAGGCCGACGTTGAATGTGCCGGTGCTGGTCTTAGCCTCGCCGTTGCTGTAGAACTTCATGAAATCGAGGGTATAGCCCAGGCCGATGCCAAAAGCTCCGTAGTTGAAGCGGGCGCCGATGTTCCAACCCATCTGGAAACGGTTGGCGGTCTTGTCATCTCCGGTCATATCCTCCATGTCGTCCTTGCTGAAAAAGCTGTAGGTCTCGCTCTCGGATTCGCCGTTGTAGGAAGCGGTAATCTTATCCTGCGCAGTGCAACGAACGCGGAAGTTAAGACCGGTGTAAGGAGTAACGGACATGTTGTTGGCACCGAGGTCGATGCGGTATGCCACGTTAACGGGGATGTTCAGGCTGATTGCGGAGAACTTCTCTTCGAGCTTGAGGCCGCCTTCTTTTTCAGAATCGCTGTGGAAGCCGAAAGTGGCCTTTACGCCAGCCTCAAGGTAGAGGGGGAATGAGGCGAGGCCGAAGCCGCGGGTGTACTCGACGCCGAAGCCGTTAGCGGAAAAACCGTCGCCGTGCTTGGGGCTGTAGCTTTCGTTTTCATAGGAAACGGTCACGCGGTTGTAGCCGTCGGCCATTGCGGGGAGGGCGGCAACTGCGAAGCAAGCGCCCAGAATCAGAGCTTTGATTTTCATAAACTGTGATTTTATTAGAAATGTGAATTGTGTGTGAACTCTGTGATTGTGTCTGTGCAACGGCGCGAATTTAGCGCCAATTTATGAAATTTCCAAAATTTTATGAAAATTTCTTTAAAATCGGCGCTGAAAACGGTTACAGGGCATAACGGGCAGTGGGGAAGCCGCTCGCCTTCGGCTCACTCCACCCAACAGCTTGCGGCGGGGGGGATAATACGGCTCGGCGCCCCTCCGCAAATAGAGCAGAGAGGCGCCATAAAGATGGTTGCCGGCGGCCATAAAGAGCTGGGGGCCGCAACACAGAGGGCTGGGGGCCGCTATAAGGAGGGGAGACGGCTGTAGAGGTCCTCGGCGAGGGCGGTTTTGGCCTTGATATGGTCGAGGACCATGCGTACGAACGGGTCGCGCTCGAAGTCGCCGCGGACGTGCTCGAAATCGGCGCGCGTGTTGCGGTCAGAGGTAACGTCGACACCGAAACCGATGCGCGCCACCGACGAGAACTCCTTGCGGGCGTCGTCGTAAAGCATCTTGTCGATTGTCACGACGCTGTCGAGCCAGCGCTCCGCGATCTGCCGTATGTCGGCCGCCGTAAGCTCGGAGCACTCCTTGCCCCACCAGCGGCGGAAGTTCTCTACCACCCAGGTCCATTCAAGCTCGTAATAGCTCTCGTGGAGCGCTTTGAGGCGGCCGTTGACCTCGGCAAGAGTGGCGACGGCGCCGGAAGCGATGTCGGCTGTCAGGCGCTTCACCTCGCTCTTGGGGATAATCAGCCCGGCCAGGTCGAGCCACTCCCCTGCCCCGGCCTGCAGCGTCGGACTCAGCAGCCGGCGAATCTCCTCGTCGGAATCGAGGCGCGCGCCTTCAAGGCGCTTGAGCACCGAGTTGCCCATGAACTTGTCAATCGCCATACCGTAGTATTTCCTCCCCTTGCGCAAGGCCGAAGCCTTGATCATCATCCCCTGGTAGGAATAGGTCTCGGAGGTGACGCCCGAGGTGCGCTCGATGTCGTCGAGGAGCCTGATGCCGTCCATCATCTTCGACACCGTATATGGGCTGAGGAGGTTGAAGTTGATGAAGTCCAGCTTGTTGGGGGTGCGGCGTTTGTCGCGCTTGGGCCATTTCTGGGCGTCGCGGATCGTGCCGACGCTCTTGAGGTTGACGCCCGGGACGAGGTGCGACACCCCGGCGCTCTCGATAAGGTAGGAGAACGGGAGGCGCGACGTGTCGGGGTGGCTCACATGGCGCCCCATGACGAGCGAGAAAGCCCCGATATGGGCCGGCCAGAGTATGTAGGAGTCGGAGGTTGTCTTAGAGCCGCGGTCTACAACCCCCTGGTGGATAGGCCCGAGCTTGTACATATGGTTGCTCTGGTTCGAGCCGGAACCGGCGTTCAGGAAGGAGAACATGCCCGCGATCAGGAGGCTCGACTTGTGCATAGTGACGGTGTACGGCCCCCCGAATATCGCCGCGGACTCCCCGTTCTCGCAAGCGCAGTTGGCGAAGAACAGCGAATCATGGGCCGAGAACAGGCGCGTCAGATGGGTGGCCTGGCCGACGAACGCATGTACCATCACAGCCCCGTCGTCGACCTTCGATCCGGCCTGCATTATGAAGTCCTGGGCCATAACGTTGGGGCCGACATACGCCGGGTCGCAAGGCTCCGACATTATGGAACCGTTGGTCAGCCTGGCAGCCCCCTCGATACGGGCGGCGGGTCCGACATACACGTTCGTGATGGCGCCGGAGTTGAGAATCGCAACCCCCTTCTCGACCCGGCCGCGGGACGAGCGTCGGCTCTCTACATAATCGGAAATCATGGAGCGGAGCTTCTCGACAAGCGCCGAATCGTGGCGGTACATTGCGATAATATAGGCGACATGGGCCGACAGGCAGTCGTAAATCGGCACCTCGCGGCCACCGGTCTCGTTGAGCACCGAAACCTCCACGCCGTTGCCGAACGTCGAGTCGGCGCCCTCCATCGTCAGCCGCGCAGTATTCTCAATCACTACGTTGTCGGCGATGTCGTAGCGGGAGATGTAATTGCCAATACGGCTGATCAGCACGTCGTTGCCAATCACGCAGTCGGCGACAGCGGCATCATAGATGCCGCACTGCTGCTCGAAAGCGCCGTCGCGGCTGACGCGCCCCTCGGTGGTGCCGAGTTTCACAGAGCCGGCGAAGACCGCGTTTCGGTAATGCTCAGGGCGGAAAGGGTCGGCGACTTCGACCAGGCCCCAGTCTGCGGCGGAGCAGCCGTGGGCTTCGAGGCGGGAGATTTCGTCAGTTGTAAGTTTTCTGTATTCCATAGTTTTATCGTGAGTCACAGGTGTGTCTTGAGAAGTTTGCCTCCACATTAGAGAATGTCGCGGATATCGGAGAGGGGAAGCCCCCTGAGGTCCTTTTCCGAGAGGATAAGGTCTTCGGCGGGGATGGGCAGCCCGATTCCGAGGGCCGGGTCGTCGAAGCGCAAGGTCGCCTCCGCCTCAGGGGCGTAAAGGTTGTCGACCTTGTACTGGAACTGGGCGTCATCGGAAAGCACCAGGAAACCGTGGGCGAACCCGCGGGGGATGAACAGCATGCGCCCCGTCTCCGCCGAGAGCACCTCGGCCACATGGGCGCCGAAAGTCTCCGAACCCGGGCGCAGGTCGACCGCTATGTCGAGCACCTCGCCCCGCGAGACCCTGACGAGCTTTCCCTGGGAGGCAGCGCCCCGCTGGAAATGAAGGCCGCGGAAAACTCCCCGGCGCGAAACCGACTCGTTGTCCTGCACGAACTCTATGTCGGGCAACCCGGTCGCGCGACGGAACTCGCCCAGGCGGAACGTCTCCATAAAATAGCCGCGGGAATCGCCGAAGCGTTCCGGCTCGATAAGAAAAACCCCTTTTATCGGCAGAGGTCGATATTTCATATGCCTAAATTTGTTATTTAAGCGCAAAGTTAATACATTTGCTAAAATTTCAGGGCACGCGGCCCTATGAAAGTTCCATTGGAAAAACAAATGGCCGGCGCCTCGGGCAGGTGCCCCGCCCCTTTCACCAACATAACACCCCAAAGCGATGAGCCACAAAAACATAATCCTCTACGACATACCCGCGGTACGGGAGAACCTGCTCCCCCTGTCCTACATCCGCCCGGTGGCTGACTTCCTCGTCGGCATCACGACAATCCGCGCCAAATGGGAGCGCTTCCTGCCCGGCGACTACAGCTATATGACCGTTGACTACCTGCGGGAGAAATTCCCCCTCCGCGAGACCTCCGAAGGGAACATCTTGGTGGCGTCCAACGTGATTCCCACCCGCGAGCTTGCCGCCCGCGTCGCCGAGCTGAAGCCCGGAGAAGCCCTGGTTGGCGAAAACCGCAAGGGCGCGAGGTTCACGATCGCCGCCGCCGGAGAACCCGAGGAAGCCCGGCTGATGCTCGACGCCATCCCCGAATCGGCAGAGGTATGGCCCGGACGCGTAGAGTGCCTTAAGAACCTCTACGACATCTTCCTGCTCAACGGGCAGCAGATCGAGGAGGACTTCGCGGAGCTTACCCGCGGCCGCGAGGGGCAGTCGATACCCCGCAGCAACACCGTCATAGGGCTCTACGACGACATCTTTATCGAAAGCGGGGCTATTGTCGAAGGGGTGGTCCTCAACGCGTCCCACGGCCCGATATACGTAGGCCGCGACGTTGAAATCATGGAGGGGAGCTGCCTGCGCGGCCCGATCGCCCTCGGGGAGCACTCGACCGTCAACATGTCGACCCGCATTTACCCTGGCACATCCCTCGGCCCCTGGTGCAAGGTCGGCGGCGAGCTCAACAACGTCGTCATGTTCGGCTACTCCAACAAGGCCCACGACGGGTTCCTCGGCAACGCCGTAATCGGCGAATGGTGCAACCTCGGGGCCGGATGCACAGCCTCGAACCTCAAAAACGACTATACCGAAATCAAGCTCTGGAACTATCCGGCCCACCGCTTCCTGCGCACCGGACTGCAGTTCTGCGGACTGATTATGGCCGACCACTCCAAGGCCGGCATCAACACGATGTTCAACACGGCGACCGTCGTAGGTGTCGGCGTGAACATCCACGGATCCGGCTTCCCGCGCAACTTCGTCGCCTCCTTCAGCGAGGGGGGAGCCTCCGGGTTCACCGACCTGCCGATGGAGAAATTCTTCGACACCGCCGCCCGCATGATGGCCCGCCGCGGCAAAGCCCTCACCGAAGCCGACGCGCGCATATTCCACACCATCCGCGCCCAGGCCGAGAATTACAAGTAACCACCTCACAACCACATACCGATGCCGCTGCGCCGCTATTTCCAGCAACTCGTAGACCTCCGCGGGCCCGAAGCGCTGTCGCGGCCCGACATCGACGAACTCCTTGCCGCCGAGGGCGCGTTTGACGCGCTCCCGGCGCTCCGTTTCATTACCCGGACCGCGGCGCGGAGCGGCACCCTCGCCACCATCGCCAAAGCCGCCGGACGCGGCGATGGAGGAGAAGAGGAGTCGCGCCGCGCAGCCGACAGCTTCCTCGCCCGCACAGGATTCCGCCCCGACATGGCGCGGTGCGTCCTCGACGCCGCGGCGGCAAGCCTCGGGAAGCCCTCGGGAATGTTCGACGCGCTACGCCCCTACCGGGAGAGCGACGACGGACCCGCGGCCGAAGCCGCGGAACCGCTCCTCCCCTACGGAACGATAACCGCCGACGGACCGCTGACCGACAAAAAGTTGCTGTCCCGCGTCACCGCAGCCATAGAAATCCGCCGCGACAACGAGCTCCGGCGCGGGGCGCGCGTCTCCAACCCCAACTGCGTGCTGGCCGACAGGGACTCGCTGACCATCACCTTCGAGCTGTCGCGACTGAAAAACGGGGCGGCGCGGGTAGCCGTCGCCCGCTACGCCGTCTACGACACCGCCGGCCGCGTCGCCGACACCGACTTCGCCGGGGACATCACTCCCGGCGACATCTCCCCGCTCCCCGTGAAGCGCACCATCCCCGTCGGGCCCGAAACAGCCGCCAGGATCGTGCTATTCCTCGACTGACACTCTTTTCGCAAAACGCCCCGCCGCGCCCGAACATTCCCCCTCCGCCGCACATTATTAATATATATAATCTTTTTCACGGGGTCTTTATCCCGATAAACAAGGATTTTTTGTAACTTCGCGGCGACGATTATGATTGAAAGAATTGTATTGATAGACCAGGCGGACCCGGTAAGCTTCTACGGCGTTAACAACTCCAACATGCAGCTTATCCGCAACCTCTTCCCCAAACTGCGCATGACGGCGCGCGGCTCCGTGATCAAAGTCATGGGCGACGACGCAGAAACCGCCGACTTCGAGAAAAAAATCAAGGAGTTGGAAGCCTACTGCGCCAAATACAACAAGCTCGGCGAGGAGGTAATCCTCGACATCGTCAAAGGGGAGCAGCCGCGCGACATGAAAGCCGACGACGTTATCATCTACGGCGTAAACGGCAAGCCAATCTCCGGGCGGACCCCGACCCAGCAGCGCCTCGTCGCCGCTTTCCAGAAAAACGACCTCACCTTCGCCCTCGGCCCCGCCGGCACGGGCAAGACCTACGTCGCGATCGCCCTGGCGGTCCGCGCCCTCAAAAACCGGGAGGTAAAGAAAATCATCCTCTCGCGCCCGGCGGTAGAGGCCGGAGAGAAGCTCGGATTCCTCCCCGGCGACATGAAGGACAAAATCGACCCGTACCTCCAGCCCCTCTACGACGCCCTGGAAGACATGATTCCCGCGGCGAAGCTCAAAGAGTACATGGAGACGAAGGTAATCCAGATCGCGCCCCTGGCCTTCATGCGCGGCCGCACGCTCAACGACGCTGTAATAGTGCTCGACGAGGCCCAGAACACCACCACCCACCAGATCAAGATGTTCCTTACCCGCCTTGGAGTCAACGCCAAGATGGTAATCACCGGCGACATCACCCAGATCGACCTCCCCCGCTCCACCACCTCAGGCCTCGTCCAGGCCCTGCGGGTGCTCCGCGACATCCAGGGCATCGGGCGCGTGGAGTTCGGCAAGAAGGACATCGTGCGCCACCAGCTCGTCCAGCGCATCGTCGAAGCCTACGAGCGCGACGAGGAGGAGCGCAAAGCCCTCGAGGCCGAGGCGGAAGAAACCGCGGAAGAGACCGCCGGATAACTCCCCGCGGAAAAAAGCCAATTCATTATCAACCCCAACATACTTCCGACAGTGGAAACTCTCACCAAAACCAACTACACCTTCCCCGGCCAGACCGCCGTATACCACGGGAAAGTCCGCGACGTCTACACCGTTAACAACGACATCCTCGTGATGGTAGCGACAGACCGCATCTCGGCCTTCGACGTAATCCTCCCCGAAGGTATCCCCTACAAGGGACAAGTGCTCAACCAGCTCGCAAGCTACTTCCTGGAGGCCACGGCCGACATCGTTCCGAACTGGCGTCTCGCCACTCCCGACCCCATGGCGACCGTAGGGTACCGCTGCGAGGGTTTCCCCGTCGAAATGATTATCCGCGGCTACCTTACCGGCTCCGCCTGGCGCGAATATGCCGCGGGATGCCGCGAGCTCTGCGGAGTGAAGCTCCCCGAGGGGATGTGCGAGAACCAGCGTTTCCCCGAGCCGATCATCACCCCGACCACCAAGGCCGCCGAAGGGCATGACGAGAACATCTCCCGCGAGGAAATCATCGCCCAGGGCCTGGTAAGCAAGGAGGACTACGAACAGATGGAGCGCTACACCCGCGCCCTCTTCAAGCGCGGCACCGAGATGGCCGCCGAAAAGGGGCTGATTCTCGTCGATACCAAATATGAGTTCGGCAAGCGCGAAGGGAAAGTTGTCCTCATCGACGAAATCCACACCCCCGACTCGTCGCGCTACTTCTACGCCGACGGCTTCGAGGAGCGCTTCGCCAAAGGGGAGCCTCAGAAGCAGCTCAGCAAGGAGTTCGTGCGCCAGTGGCTGATCGACCACGGCTTCATGGGCCGCGAGGGGCAGCAGGTGCCCGAAATGACCCCGGAGTTCTGCCGCGAGGTATCGCAGCGCTACATCGAGCTGTACGAGCACGTCACCGGCCGCAAGTTCGAACCGGCCCCCGCCTCGAACCTCGAGGAGCGCATCGCCGCCAACGTCACCAACTGCCTCGAAGAACTGGCCCGCTAACCGCCGCACAGTGGAAATCCAGGCAGAGAAAATAAAGCCGTACGATCCGTCTGCCCCGAAAACGGGGCAGGTGGAGCGTATGTTCGACTCCATAGCGCCGGCCTACGACTTCATGAACCGGGCAATGACGCTGGGAATCGACAACATCTGGCGCGCCCGCGCCGTCAGGATGGTCGCCTCCCGCTCCCCCCGCGAGATTCTTGATGTCGCGACCGGCACAGGCGACCTCGCCATACGGCTGGCCCGCGCGGCAAAGGACTGCCGCGTCACCGGTATCGACCTTTCCGAAGGGATGCTCTCAATCGGGCGCGGCAAGGTTGCCGAGGCCGGACTCGCCGACCGGATTTCATTTCAGAAGGCCGACTGCCTCTCCCTCCCCTTCCCCGACGCGTCGTTCGACGCCGTGACGGTAGCCTACGGGGTGCGCAACTTCGAGCACCTCGACCGGGGTTACGCCGAAATGGCCCGCGTGCTCCGGCCCGGAGGGATGCTCTGCGTGATCGAGCTGTCGACCCCCCGCGGGAAACTTACCCGCCCGCTCTACGACCTCTACACTCTCTGCGTCATCCCCGCCCTGGGGCGCGCCGTCTCTTCCGACAAGAGCGCCTATACCTACCTCCCGGCCTCCATCGCGGCCATGCCGCAGGGGGAGGAGATGCTGCGCCTGATGACCGAGGCGGGGCTTTCCGAACCGCGCCTGCGCCGCATGACCTTTGGAGTCTGCACAATTTATACAGCCGTCAAAGAACGCTGAACCTCTGTACAACCAAGAAAGAACAAACGACGTATGTCCCCCGCAACCGACTCAGCATCGAACCTTGAAAGGCTTCGCGAGCTGTCGACGATGAGCGTCGGCAGACTGCTGTGGAAATACTCCCTGCCGGCCGTGGCGGGGATGGTCGTCATGCAGGCGTACAACGTCGTCGACCGCATATTCATCGGGCAGGTGGTCGGCAAGGAGGCTATCGCCGGACTCGCCATCACGTTCCCGGTAATGAACATCGCGACAGCACTGGGCACCCTCGTCGGAGCCGGAGCCGCCGCGCGCGTCAGCCTCTTCCTCGGAGGCGGCGACGAGAACCGGGCGCGCATGGTGCTCGGCAACGCCCTGACCCTGACAATCGTCATCGGCATAATCTACATCTCCCTTTTCGCATGGGGGATGGATACCGTCCTGGGATGGTTCGGAGCCAACGAGCAGACCCTCCCCTACGCCCGCGACTTCATGATGTTCATCCTCCCGGGACTATTCCTGACGAACCTCACTTTCTCCTTCAACAACATAATGAGGGCCTCAGGGTATCCGATCCAGGCGATGGTCACCATGTTCATCGGCGCCGGCCTGAACATTATCCTCGCCCCGGTATTCATATACTTCCTGGAACTTGGAATCAAGGGAGCGGCGATCGCGACCGATATCGCCATGGCGGTATCGATGGTATTCGTGATGCAGCATTTCTTCCGCTCCTCAAACGGCCCGGTGACCTTCCGTAGGGGGATTTACCGGCTTGACGGCGCAATCGTGTGGGGAATGATCGGAATCGGAGCCGCCCCGTTCATCATCAACGTCGCCTCCTGCATGATCAACATCCTGCTCAACCACGCCCTGCTCCGCTACGGCGGAGTCGACGCCATCGCCGCCTCGGGAATCTTCGTCACATATACGGCGATGCTCTGCTGCGTCGTGCTCGGCATATGCCAGGGGATGCAGCCGATCGTCGGCTACAACTACGGGGCCGGAAACGCCGGGCGCGTGCGCCGCACGTTCTGGCTCGCGGTAGGGGCCGGGTCGGTGATAACATTCCTCGGCTGGCTCGGAGGAATGACGATTCCGGAATACATTGCCCGCGCCTTTGTCTCCGACTGGGACCTGGCCAACTTCACGGGGCACGCCCTCCGATCGTCGATGCTCTTCTTCTGGGTCGTGGGATTCCAGATTGTCTCGACAACTTATTTCCAGTCGACCGGCAAAATCGGCCTGTCGATATTCCTCAGCCTGATACGCCAGGTGATTTTCTTCATCCCGCTGCTGCTGTGGCTTCCGGGCCGCATGGGCATCGACGGGGTGTGGAGTGCCTTCTACATAAGCGACATATTCTCGACAATAGTAACCGTGATCCTGATATGGACAGCGATGAGGCAGCTCCGAAAGCTCGTCCCGGCGACAACTAACGAAACACCCGACACCATATAACATATAAAGGTGATGACCGACAAATTTGAAATGGTAGCCAAAACCTTCCAGGGACTGGAAGACGTGCTGGCCGAAGAGCTCCGCGACCTCGGAGCAGAAAACGTAGAACCTGGGCGACGCATGGTCTCCTTCGAGGGGGACCTGGAGATGCTCTACAAAGCCAACCTGTGCTGCCGCACCGCCCTGCGCATCCTCAAACCGATTTTCAAGTTCACAGCCGTCAACACCGACGAGCTGTATGACCGCGCCAAGGAGTTCGACTGGGGCACGCTCATGTCCGTCGGGTCGACGTTCTCGATTGACACCGTCGCCTTCAGCGACGAGTTCACCCACTCGCGCTTCGTCACCTACCGCGTCAAGGACGCGATTGTCGACTGGTTCAAGGACCGCTACGGCGACGACAAGCGCCCGGGCGTGCGCCTTCAGGACGCCGACGTGATGATCAACGTCCATATCTCCGGCGACCAGGTGACGCTGTCGCTCGACTCGTCGGGCGAGTCGCTCCACAAGCGCGGCTACCGCGTCGCGCAGACCGAGGCCCCGATTAACGAGGTGCTCGCCGCCGGCATCATTCTCAAAAGCGGCTGGCGCGGCGACTGCCCCCTGGTTGACCCGATGTGCGGCTCCGGCACATTCCTGATCGAGGCCGCGCTGATTGCCGCCAACATAAATCCCGGTGTCTACCGCCGCCATTTCTCCTTCGAGAACTGGAAGGACTTCGACCCGGAGCTGTTTGACCGCCTCTATAACGACGATTCGGAAGAGCGCGAGGTAACCCACAAAATCATCGGCGCCGACATGTCGCCCCGCGCGATTGACATCGCCGCCCAGAATATCCGCAGCGCGGGCGTCGGCCGCATGATCGAGCTGCACACCCGCCCCCTGTCGGAATGGCAGGAAGCGCCCGAAGGGGGCATACTGGTAACAAATCCCCCCTATGGCGAACGTATCAGTTCCGACGACATGGAAGGGCTCTACCGCCTGATCGGCAACAAGCTCAAGAACATCTTCAAGGGTTACCAAGCCTGGATTATCGCCGCGAAGAACGACTATGTTAAGGAAATCGGGCTCTCACCGTCCGTCAAAATCCCCATCCTCAACGGAGCCATAGAGTGCGAGCTCCGCGAATACATCATATTCGAGGGGGATTACAAGCACTTCCGCGCGGAGGGAGGACGCCTCCGCGACATCGAAGACCGCAAGGACGAGGAGATGGACTATGTGCGCGAACGCAAGGAGCGCCGCATCGCAGGGAACCGTCGCCGCTTCGACGACGAAGACGAGCGCCCGTTCCGCGAGAAGCGCCGCGAAAACCGGGGCACCCGGGCCGGAGAGCCGCGCAACGAAGGAGAAAAGCGCTATTCTCCCAACCGCGACCGCAAGTCTTTCGACCGCGAACGCAAGCCTTTCGACCGCGAACGCAAGCCCTTCGACCGCGAACGCAAGCCCTTCGACCGCGAACGCAAGCCCTTTGACCGCGACCGGGAAGAGCCGCAGTCGGAAAATCCGCTGGCAAAGCGCCGCAACGAGGAGCTTCTGAACCGTATTACCGGGGAAGGACCGAAGCTGAACCAGCCGAGCATGCGCCCGCGCAAACCAAGAAACTAACCCACAACATATAATATCCCTCCTATGAAGATCCTTCTGCTCGGGTCAGGTGGCCGCGAAGCGGCGCTGGCCTGGAAAATGGCACAAAGCCCCGAAACCGAAAAGCTTTTCATCGCGCCCGGAAACGGCGGTACGGGAAAGTTCGGAACCAATGTAGCCCTCAGACCGACCGACTTCGAGGCTGTCGGCAAATTTGTCGACGAGAACGGGATTGACATGCTGGTTGTCGGTAATGAAGACCCGTTAGTGGCCGGGATAACCGATTTCATGGCCGAGACGCGTCCCGCGCTCCTGGTCGTCGGCCCCCGCAAGGCCGGAGCGATGCTGGAAGGGAGCAAGGATTTCGCCAAGCTCTTCATGACCGAGGAGGGGATTCCGACCGCCCGCTACCGCAGTTTCACCGCCGAGACTCTCGCCGAGGGCGAAAAGTTCCTCGAAACCCTCAAAGCCCCCTATGTGCTGAAGGCCGACGGCCTTGCAGCCGGCAAAGGTGTGCTGATTGTCAACGACCTGGAGGAAGCTAAAAAGGAGCTGGCCGAGATGCTCGGCGGAATGTTCGGCGCATCGTCGGCAACAGTCGTAATCGAAGAGTTCCTCAGCGGCATCGAGTGCTCGGTGTTCGTGCTTACCGACGGCCATGGCGGCTACCGCATACTTCCCGTCGCCAAGGACTACAAGCGCGTAGGCGAGGGGGACACCGGCCTGAACACCGGCGGGATGGGAGCAGTAAGCCCCGTGGCTTTCGCCGACAAGGCCTGGATGAAAAAGGTTGAGGAGCGCATCGTGCGCCCCACAGTCGAAGGACTGATACGCCGCGGCATCGATTACCGCGGATTCATATTCCTCGGCCTCATCAATGTCGAGGGAGAGCCGATGGTTATCGAGTACAATGTACGTATGGGCGACCCTGAAACGGAGGTTGTCATGCTCCGCGTGGCCTCCGACCTCGTGCCCCTCCTCGCGGCCGCGGCCAAAGGAGACCTCGGGGAACTACCCCTGGAGGAGGACCCGCGCGCGGCAGCGACCGTGATGCTGGTTTCCGGAGGCTATCCCGGCAGCTACGCCAAGGGACTGGAGATAACAGGCACAGGAGAGGTCGACGAGTCGATTCTCTTCCACGCCGGAACCGCTGAAAAAGACGGTAAGCTCTTCACAGCCGGAGGCCGCGTAATCGCCGCTTCCAGCTACGGGACCGACCTGGCGGACGCCCTCGCGAAAAGCTACCGCTCGGCCGCAAAGGTCAACTTCGACAAAAAATATTTCCGCCGCGACATCGGCAACGAGTTCCTGCCGAAATAACCCCGACTACATAATATCCCGACTATATAATATATAGTATGAGCGAACGCGACATCACCGCCCTGCTTCACTCGCGCTGGGGCGCGGGACTGCTTATGACCCTGGCCGTCGCCGGGGCCATATTCGCCTATACGCGCCAGGCGGTGGTGCCGATATGGTTCGACCTCGGCCTGGGGCTGACGGCCCCGGGCAGATGGGTCCCTCAGGGGCTCCCATCGCTGGTCGCGGGGCTGGCGGCAAATATCGGAATCGGAGTGCTCGCGCTGACGGTCAACCGGACATTCAACGTGCTGCGCTCGCTGACGACGCTCGTCGCTGGGCTCTTTTTCGTGATGCAGCTCGGCCTCCCGTCGCTGCTGTGCCAGTTTTACAGCGGGACGCTTCTCGCGTTGCTGATACTGGTATGCTGCGCGCTGCTGTTCTCCGCCTACGGCAGCGGAGCGGGGCAACGGCGGGTGTTCATGGCGTTCTTCCTGACCTCGCTCGCCTCGTTCACCAACGTCTCCTTCGCGCTCTACCTGCCGGTACTCCTCGTAGGGTGCATGCAGATGAGGATATTCAACACCCGCACCCTGATCGCTGCCTTCCTCGGCGCGCTCACGCCCCCGTGGCTGCTGATAGGGTTCGGAGTCGTAAGGATTGACGAGCTGGTGATGCCCGACTGGCTTATGGCGTGGTCGCAGTGGGGCGACCCGCATATCTTCCGGTCGCTGATTGTGACGGCGTTCACCCTCTTCATCGGAATCTCGTTCATCGTAGTCAACCTGATGAAGATTCTGAGCTACAATTCCCGCGTCAGGGCCTTTAACGGATTCCTGACGATGACGCTCATCGCCACGGCGATATACACCGTATGCGATTTCGGCAGCTTCCGTTTCTACCTGCCGCTGCTGAACTGCCTGACAGCATACCAGGCGGCGCATTTCTTCACCTACCGGCGGTCGCGCCGCAGCTACATACCGATTCTGATACTGATTCTGGTCTACTGCGGCTTCTACGCCTGGTCGTTAATTGACACAGTATAATGAAAGTTCTGATAGAAAGCCATGTGCCGTTTGCCGAAGGGGCTTTCGGCAACGAGGCGGAAGTAGCGGTGCTCGCACCGGATGAATTTACCCGTCAGAGACTTGCGGAGGAAAAGGCAGACGTCATAATCGTGCGCACCCGTACGCGCTGCGACGCTTCCCTGCTTGAGGGTACGAATGTGTCTTTGGTTGCGACCGCAACCATCGGGACTGACCACATCGACATCCCCTACTGCCAAAGCCGCGGCATCGAGGTCGTCAACGCTCCCGGCTGCAACGCCCCCGGAGTAGGGCAATACGTGTTCGCCGCGGTACTGCGGCTCCTGGACGGGAGGAAACCGGAAGAGCTGACCCTCGGAGTGGTCGGGGTCGGCCACGTCGGTTCCATTGTGGCAGACTGGGGAAGGCAGCTCGGGTTCCGCGTCCTTGAATGCGACCCTCCGAGAGCCCTCCGCGAACCGGGCTACACCTCAATCCCCCTGCGGGAAATCGCCGAAAAGGCCGACATCATAACTCTCCATACCCCCCACACCAAAACCGGGGAGCACGCCACCCACCATCTCGCCGACGAGGCGTTCTTCAACGCACTGCGCCGCAAGCCGATTTTCATCAATGCGGCCCGCGGGCCGGTCGTAGACACCCCCGCCCTGCTCGCCGCAATCGACAACGGGACCGTGGGAGCCGTCGTTTCCGACTGCTGGGAGGGGGAACCGCTGATTTCACGCGAACAGCTCGCCAAAAGCCGCTACGCGACTCCACACATCGCCGGATACTCCATCGAGGGGAAAAAGCGCGCCACCCAGATGACAGTCAACGCCATCCTTCGCCATTTCGGCTCGGACAGGCGCCTTGACCTCGGAATCCCGGAAGGCGCGGCGGCAAAAGTAACCGCCGAAAGCATTCTCGCAAGCTACGATCCGGCTGTCGACACCGCCGCCCTGCGCCGGGCGTTCGCCGATGCGGCTAACGACGCAGAAGCCGCCAAGGGGTTCGAGTTTCTGCGCAACAACTACCCACTGCGCCAAGAAGTGCGCTGACAGCGAGCCACAATCCTGACAAATCAAGAGTTACTATGTTCAAGGCGATGCTAATTGCCGGAGCCGGCGGATTTATCGGTACCTGCGGGAGATTCCTCGTCGGGAAACTTTGCTCGGCGTTGTTCCACGGTTCGTTCCCGCTCGGCACTTTCACGGTAAATATCATAGGATGCTTCATAATCGGCCTGTTCTTAGGGCTTCTGGAGAAAGAGCGCATAATCACGCCCGGAGCCAATTTCTTGCTAATCACAGGCTTCTGTGGCGGATTCACCACTTTCTCAGCCTTTGCTGACGATATGCTGACTCTCGGCAATAAAGGGGACTGGACAACTTTCGCACTGTACACCTCGGCAAGCGTCATTTGCGGCATACTTCTGGTATGGGTCGGGAGGGCGATTGTCCGCTAAATCAGCCTTTTAAAGGAGCGTCATCGCCACCTCCGGCAAATCAATGACAGCCACAATAAACAGAGGATAATTGCGTTAATAAGATAGTTATGCGCAACTATCCTCTCAAACATATATATCTGCTGTTACTGCTTGGAACTCTTGCGATTGCAGGGGCGTTCCGGGCTTCGGCATTCCAGCTCGCCAAGTACGCCGGCAACTCGGCGCTCGCGTCGGGAAAATGGGTGCAGGTCGCTGTCACCCAGACCGGCATGCACCTTATCACGGAGCAGACGCTCCGCGGATGGGGCTTTTCCAAACCTTCCGAGGTTAAAATCTACGGCTACGGGGCGCGGCGAATCCCCGACCAGATGAGCAACAGCACGTTTGTCGACGACCTTCCTCAGACATTCTCTGAATGGGTCGACGGCAAGGGGCTGCTTTTCTACGCCGAAGGCCCGGTTGCCAAACAGATCACTACCGGCCAGTACCGCCGCCCCGCGCAGAACTACTATACGACAGAGGGTTACTACTTCCTGACCGACAGCCGGGAGGACGAGGAGCGCCGCGTCCCCGCAATCGGAGCAACCACGCCTGAAGCAGGAACCTCCCCCGCCACGACATTTTACGATTTCCTATACCACGAGGAGGAACTTTCCTCCCCGGGTGAGGCCGGACACCAGCTCGTTGGGGAGGACTTCAAATACACCCGCGAACAGCAGTTTTCCTTCAACCTCACCAACCCCGTTGCCGGGCAGCCGACCTACCTCGAAGTCGTATTTCTCGCAAAGGCGGCATCCGGGACAACGACTATCGGAATCACCGTAAACGGCACAAGCCTCCCCATCTCCACTGAGAACACCCTCCAGCCTATAACCGACGGCCACGTCCACGCCGCGCAGGCTACCATACGCAGGACTTTCGACGCGAGCGGCGACCGGCAGCTCCGCGTCGGGCTTAACATGCGGCCCTCCGGCTCGCTCGTCGCCGCCAACCTCGACTACATCGGCCTCTCCTACTGCCGCGAGCTCGCTATGGGAAGCGCCTCGCAGCTCCCCTTTGAAATCCGCTCGGCCAACCGCGGGGTGCGTCTCGGGGGAGCCTCCGCTGCGACAAAGGTATGGGATGTGACGAATCCGGCGGCGATAACCCTCGTCGATGCAGCGATAGAAACCGCAAGCACCCTTGTATGGACCGCCCGAAACACCGATACCCGCGAATATATCGCCTTCAACCCCAACGGCTCCTTCCCCTCCCCGACGCTGAAAGGTACGGTCTCCAACCAGAACCTCCACGGCATCAGCGAGACCCCGGACATGATCATCGTAGCCCCTCGCCAGTGGGCCGACCAGGCTGAACGCCTGGCGGAGTACCGCCGCGGTAATGAGCAGCCCCTGGAAGTCCTCGTGCTCGACCCGCAGCAGATTTACAACGAGTTCTCCTCCGGCGTCCCCCACGTCCAAGGCCTGCGCAAGTGCCTTAAAATGTTCTACGACCGCGGGGCTGCCGCGGGAAAACCGTTGCGCTACGCCCTGATGATGGGGCGCGTGTTCTACGACAACCGCCTCCTGACCGCCACGGGCCGCTCCCTGGGGTACCCCATACTCCCCGGATGGTTCACCGACCTCGGGCTGAGCGACAACTTCGGCTACACTACCGACGACATGCTGGCGTTTCTCGAAGACAATTCCGGCTCGAACATGGGAGCTGACAAGCTCTCAATCGCCCTGGGGCGCATACCCGCTACCTCCCGCAGCGACGCGTCGCAGGCTGTCGACAAAATAATCGCCTACGAGACCTCCTCCCCCAACGGAACCTGGAAGAACAACGTGCTCTTCCTGGCTGACGACCAGGACTCGGCAATCCATATGATCCAATCCGACGCGATGTGGAAGTGCATGCTTGACGCGTCGAGCGGACAGGATGCCTTCTACCGCAAAATCTACACCGACCAGTACGAGCTTGTGTCGAACGTCTACGCCCAGGCCCGTACCGAATTCTACCGCGCCCTCGACGAGGGGATTATGTGGTGGAACTATATCGGCCACGCCTCCCCGACCTCGCTGACCGCCGAAGGAGTGGTGACATACACCGACCTCAACAACCTCTACCTCCGCCACCTCCCGGTGGTCTATGCCGCGACCTGCGACTTCATGCGCTGGGACTCCGGCACCGTCTCCGGCGCCGAAATCCTCTTCCGCAATACCGACGGCGGGGTAATCGGAGCGATCAGCGCCACCCGCCCGGTTTATATCTCGCAAAACGGTCCACTTTCAGAAGCCTTCGGCTGCGAGATTACCCAGCGCGACGAGACTGGGCTCTTCCGTCCGTTAGGCGAAATCTACCGCCGTGCGAAGAACGCCGTCAACTCCGACACAAACAAGCTGCGA
Organism: uncultured Muribaculaceae bacterium; assembly: GCA_910585755.1. GTDB lineage: Bacteria > Bacteroidota > Bacteroidia > Bacteroidales > Muribaculaceae > UBA7173. Next base: position 22,699 of record CAJUFH010000047.1, read on the forward strand.
TACGTCCTGCTCGGCGACCCGGCGATGCGCCTCGCGATGCCCGCGCTCCGCCTGGTTCTCGACGAAGTCAACGGCAAGACGGTTAACGACCCAGACGACGCGTCGAAAGACCCGACCATTATCATGGCGCGCCAGCAGGTTATGATGAAGGGACACATCGAGGATGCCTCGGGAAACATTGTCAGCGACTTCACAGGCTCCGTCAACACAATCCTCTATGATGCCGACAGGTCGATTACCACCCTCGGCAACGGGGCCGAAGGGAAGCCGTTCCCCTTTGACACCACCGGCGGCCGCCTCTATATGGGTTCCGGGGCCGTCGAAAACGGTATCTTCACCCTCAACATCCCGATGCCCGCGGAAGTAGCCGACAACTTCCGGACCGCCACGCTAAACATCTACGCCCGCTCTGACGACGGCCGCGAGGGTGCCGGGGTCGACCGCCGTATCTACGTCTACGGTTCGGACCCCGACGCGGAAGAGGACAACGAAGCTCCCGAAATCGAGACGATGTACCTCAACCATCCCTCGTTCCGAGACGGGAAGAAAGTCAACCCCTCCCCCATGCTGATCGCACGCGTCAGCGACAACCGCGCAATTAACCTCTCTACCTCCGGCGTAGGGCACCAGATGACCCTCACGCTCGACGGGGGCCGCACGTTTACCGACGTGGCGAACTACTACACCCCCTTCTCCGACGGCACCCCCGGAGGCGACATAGCCTACCCGTTTGACAACCTCGCGCCCGGCCTCCACACCCTCCGTCTGCGCGTCTGGGACACCGCGCCCAACGCCGCCGAGGCCGAGCTGTCGTTTACCGTCGAGGCAGAACTCGCGCCCGCCATCCACGAAGTCTATACCGACGCCAACCCGGCCCGCGACCACGCCAACTTCTACGTGACCCACGACCGCCCCGACCAGTCGCTGACCGTTACAATCGAGGTCTACGACCTGATGGGACGCCCCGTCTGGAGCAACACCCGCAAAGGACGCAGCGACATGTTCCAGTCAGCCCCCGTCGCCTGGGACCTCCGCAACACCGCCGGCCACCGCGTGCCCCGCGGCCTATACCTCTACCGCGCGATTGTCACCGACGACAGCTCCGGCGACAAGACCGCGACAGCATCCCGCCGCCTCGCCGTGGCCGCCGACTGAACCCCGACCTAACTTCTAAAACTACATACCGCAATGATTATCGGAACATTGGAAAACGCCGAGCGCTACTACCCGCTCCACCCCGGCTTCAAACCCCTTTTTGAGTTCGTCAAAGGGAACGACTTCGACAAGCTCCCCGCCGGAAAAATATACCTCCAGGGCAAAGACGTCTTCGTCAACAACGCCACCATCGAGCCTAAAAAGGCCGAGAACCAGCCCCTCGAAATGCACCGCGACTACATCGACGTGCACATCGCCCTTGAAGACGGCGAAGTATTCGGCTGGAAGCCCATCGAGAACCTCAGCAAGGAAGGCGAATACAACCCCGCCAAAGACTGCGCCCTCGTCGACGACCCCGCCG
>CAJUFH010000048.1 GCA_910585755.1 uncultured Muribaculaceae bacterium
AATCGTCTGAAATAATATATCGAATGCTATAAGTTCGACCTAAAATTCGAGCCATACGGTGTCCCGTATGGCTCGTTTGCTTTCGTAGATGCCGACGGTTGCCAAAGGGTTGTCAACCTCGCTTTATTAAAAATTGTTAAATGATTCAAAATCGGTTCATGCGACCCAATTCACCTCGATTTAGCAGGGTAAAATCGGGGCTAATTTTGAGCTCGGTTGACAAATGGTTGACAAAAATTTGCATGAAAAAACCGTAAGTGTTGAAAATCAATCACTTACGGTCATTATGGGTGCCCAGAACAGGACTCGAACCTGCACGCCTCTCGGCACGCGCACCTGAAACGCGCGCGTCTACCATTCCGCCACCTGGGCATCGCGTTTTGGTAGTGCAAAGGTACGCGCTTTTTTTGAATTGGCAAACTTTTCGAGAAGTTTTTCGCACCTTCCGCGTATTTTCTCCGTGAAAATTTTCGGGTTGTGTCAGGTTTGCCAGGAAAAATAGGTATATTTGCGAAATAAACTAACGAATAACTTAAATCTAACCTGAATTCAATGAAGAAATATCCGAAAATCGGCATACGCCCGACAATCGACGGCCGTCAGGGCGGCGTCCGCGAAAGCCTCGAAGACAAGACTATGGCCCTCGCCAGGGCGGTCGCCGAACTAATATCCTCCAACCTTCGCAACGGCGACGGCTCCCCGGTGGAGTGCGTGATCGCCGACGGAACAATCGGCCGCGTCGCCGAGAGCGCCGCCTGCGCCGAGAAGTTCGAGCGCGAAGGGGTGGGGGCCACCATCACCGTCACCTCCTGCTGGTGCTACGGCGGGGAGACGATGGACATGAACCCCTACTGGCCGAAAGCCGTCTGGGGCTTTAACGGCACCGAGCGCCCGGGGGCCGTCTACCTCGCAGCCGTCCTCGCCGGACACGCCCAGAAGGGGCTCCCCGCGTTCGGCATCTACGGCCGCGACGTCCAGGACCTCGACGACAACACGATTCCCCCCGACGTCGCCGAGAAAATCCTCCGCTTCGCCCGCGCCGCCCAGGCCGTCGCGACCATGCGCGGCAAGAGCTACCTCTCGATGGGCTCCGTCTCGATGGGCATCGCCGGGTCGATGGTCAGCCCCGACTTCTTCCAGGAGTACCTCGGGATGCGCAACGAGTCGGTCGACCTGACCGAAATCATCCGCCGCATGACCGAGGGCATCTACGATAAAGAAGAGTATGCCAAGGCCATGGCCTGGACCGAGAAGCACTGCAAGACCCGCGAGGGAGCCGACATCTGCAACACCGCGAAGGCCAAGACCCGCGCCGAGAAAGACGCCGACTGGGAGTTCGTCGTCAAGATGACCCTCATAATGCGCGACCTCATGCAGGGCAACCCCCGCCTGCTCGAAATGGGCTTCAAGGAGGAGGCGATGGGCCACAACGCGATCGCCGCCGGATTCCAGGGGCAGCGCCAGTGGACCGACTTCTATCCCAACGGCGACTTCCCCGAGGCGCTCCTCAACACCTCCTTCGACTGGAACGGCATCCGCGAGGCCTTCGTCCTCGCTACCGAGAATGACGCTCTCAACGGCGTCGCAATGCTCTTCGGCCACCTCCTGACCAACCGCGCCCAGATTTTCTCCGACGTACGCACCTACTGGAGCCCCGAGGCCGTCCGCCGTGTCACAGGCCGCGAGCTGACAGGCCGCGCCGCCGGCGGCATAATCCACCTCATAAACTCCGGCGCCACGACCCTCGACGGCACCGGCCGCTCGACCGACGCCGACGGCGCTCCCTCGATGAAGCCCCACTGGGAAATGACCGAGGCCGAGGCCGAAGAGTGCCTCAAGGCGACTACCTGGTACCCCGCCAACCGCGACTACTTCCGCGGCGGAGGCTTCTCCTCAAACTTCCTGACCCGCGGCGGAATGCCCGTAACAATGATGCGCGTCAACCTCGTCAAGGGGCTCGGCCCCGTCCTGCAGCTCGCCGAGGGGTGGACCGTCGACATCGACCCCGAAATCAACCGCGTACTCGACAAGCGCACCGACCCCTCCTGGCCGACGACCTGGTTCGTGCCCCGCCTGTGCGACAAACCCGCCTTCCGCGACGTCTATTCCGTCATGAACAACTGGGGCGCCAACCACGGCGCCATCTCCTACGGCCATATCGGTCAGGACCTTATAACCCTCGCCTCGATGCTCCGTATCCCCGTCTGCATGCACAACGTCGACGATGACAAGCTCTTCCGTCCCGCCGCCTGGAACGCCTTCGGAATGGAGAAAGAGGGAGCCGACTACCGCGCCTGCGCCAACTACGGCCCGATTTACAAATAAACCCTCCCCCTGATGAAGTCCGAAAAAAGCTCGTCGCTCCTGCGCTCCGGCGGGGTAAGCTACCTCCTTCCCTTCGTGCTGATAACCAGTTGCTTCGCCCTCTGGGGTTTCGCCAACGACATTACCAACCCGATGGTCAAGGCCTTCTCGAAAATCTTCCGCATGAGCGTCACCGACGGCACCCTCGTCCAGGTCGCCTTCTACGGCGGATATTTCGCCATGGCCTTCCCCGCCGCCATATTCATCCGCCGCTACTCCTATAAGGCCGGGGTGCTCCTCGGCCTGGGGCTCTACGCCGCCGGGGCCTTCCTCTTCTACCCCGCGATGCTCTCGGGGAGCTACTATCCCTTCCTGCTGGCCTATTTCGTTCTGACCTGCGGCCTCTCCTTCCTCGAGACGAGTTGTAACCCCTACATCCTCTCGATGGGCTCCGAGGCTACCGCGACCCGCCGCCTCAACCTCGCCCAGTCCTTCAATCCCGTAGGCTCCCTCCTGGGGATGTACGTCGCGATGAACTTCATCCAGGCCCGGCTCCACCCCCTCGACAGCGCCGGGCGCGCCCTCCTCGACGACGCCCAGTTCGCCGCCATGCGCGACGCCGACCTGATGGTCCTCATCAAGCCCTACCTATTTATAGGCCTGGTCGTCCTCGCGATGTTCGTCGTAATCCGCCTCGTACGCATGCCCGGCAGCCGCGACAGCTCAGCCCGCATCGACTTCCTCCCGACCCTGCGCCGCATCTTCTCCATTCCCCGCTACCGCGAGGGAGTGGTCGCCCAGTTCTTCTACGTCGGCGCCCAGATAATGTGCTGGACCTTCGTGATCCAGTACGGAACCCGCGTCTTCATGTCCGAGGGGATGACAGAGAAAGCCGCCGAGGTCCTCTCCCAGCAGTACAACATCGTGGCGATGGTAATCTTCTGCTGCTCCCGCTTCTGCTGCACCTACCTCCTTCGCTTCGTCAACGCCGGGCGCCTCCTCGCCCTGCTTGCCGCCGCCGGAGTCCTGCTCACCCTCGGCGTTATCGGCTTCCAGGACCGCCTCGGGCTCTACTGCCTCGTCGGCGTCTCCGCATGCATGTCCCTCATGTTCCCCACAATCTACGGAATAGCCCTCGAAGGGCTCGGCGACGACGCCAAGTTCGGCGCCGCCGGACTCATAATGGCCATCCTCGGCGGCTCAGTCCTCCCGCCCCTACAGGCCGCCATTATCGACTGCGGAACCATCGGAGCCTGGCCCGCCGTAAACATCTCCTTCTTCCTCCCCCTCCTCTGCTTCCTCGTCGTCGCCCTCTACGGCTGGCGGCGCGTCCGCGGATGAGCCGGGGTAGGGCATATTCAGAATTTTTAACCGGGGGCGCGACTTTTTCGCGCCCCCGGTTGTTAACAATTACGCCGCGAATTGTTAACTTTGTGCCGCGGTCGGCCCCTCGCTCGGACCGCCCTCCTTAAATACAGTTTATGAAAGTGAAACAGTGGATATTGGGCGCCCCTCTGGCGCTGGCTGCCCTTGCCGCCGCCCCCCAGGCGGCCGCCGCGGGGACCGATGCGCCCCCCGCCCGGTCATACCGCGGAGAGAAGACCCTCGCCTTCCGCGCCGGATACGCCGGGTACAACAAGTCGGCGACAGCCGGACTCGAGTTCACCTACCGCTTCAGCCGCCTGTTCCGCCTCGCCCCATCCCTCGACTATGTAATCCGGCGCCACGACACCGACGCCCTCGTCCTCGAAGTCGACGCCCAGTTCCTCTTCCCCTTCTCCGCCGACCGCATGGCCTTCTACCCCTACGTCGGCCCCAAATACGCCAGTTGGAACTACCATCCCGGCGCCTCCCCCGACAACAACGACGTCTCAACACGCCGCTCCCGCCTCGGCCTCGACGCCGGCGTCGGCATCGAGGCGAACATCACCCCGACCCTCCGCATAGGCGTCTCCGGCGGATACACATTCATAAAGTACTTCCACGGCTTCGACGCGGCCCTCACCCTCTCTTACCGCTTCTGAGCCAAACCATCAACATACCATCCACAAAGTATTTATCACAATGGAAAAGACAGTAGAAAAAGTCATCAACGAGCAGATTAACGCCGAGTTCTGGTCAGCATACCTCTACCTCTCGATGTCGATGCACTTCGCGAACGCCGGATACGCCGGAATCGCCAACTGGTTCGCCGTACAGTTCAAGGAAGAGCAGGACCACGCCACAATCTTCATGAACTACGTCAACTCCCGCGGCGGAAAAGTAGAGCTCGCCCCCATCGCCGCCGTCGACACCTCCTGGGAGTCCCCCCTCGCCGCATTCGAGGCAACCCTCGCCCACGAGAAGAAAGTCACCGCCATGATCAACAACATCTACGCCGTCGCCGACAAGGCCGCCGACATCGCTACCAAGAGCATGCTGACATGGTTCGTCGACGAGCAGGTCGAGGAAGAAGAGACCGCCCGCGGCTTCATCGATGCCCTCCGCATGATCGGCGACAACGGCTACGGGCTCTACATGTTCGACAAAGAGCTCGCCGCCCGCGCCTACAAGACCCCCTCTCCTCTCGCCGCCGCCGAATAACCCCGCCAGTTCCCTGCGGTAATCCCCCCGCGGCAATCTCCCGCGATACCGAATTTAGAATCCCGCCCCAAGCCCCCGCGGCTTCCGGCGGGGTTCTCTATCCCGGCCCCCCTCAATCCCTCCCAATCCTCCCTCCCCTCCCTGAACAGTGGCGAGCCGTAAGGCGAGCGTCTCCTCAAATCTCCCATCCCTCCCAAATCTCCCATAATTCCCAACCCTCCCGTCCCTCCCTGAAAGTTGCGTTATCGCATACGCGGGGGAGGGGCGCGGGAGTATCTTTGCAGTGCGCTTCAGAATCGCTTTTGGAGCGCGAAGAAAAGATGAAAGCAAAGAATACAATAAACGGAGAGAAGATGACGAAAGAGGAGTTAATCGGGATGGGTGCGGAGCCGGGCGACCTGGTGCTGCGCCTTCTCGACCGGGATACGGGAGAACCGACGGGCGAGTTCCTGTTTCTCAGCCCGGAGGAGGTTGAGGAGTTTGGCGTGTTGCTTTGGATCGACCTTGATGAGGATGAGACCGGGGAGGAAGAATTACCGGGTTTCCCCGAGGAGGAGGGTGAAGCGGGGGGAGACGCGGCAGCCGATGCTCTCCTTGAACTCCATCAGGCCGAGGTTCGGCTCCCCGTCGAGGTCGGACGGGCCGATGTCGAGGAGGCGCAGGCGCCCCTCGCGGTGGTAGTGCTCGAAAACCTTGTAGGCCAGCATGTTCATCGCCCGGAGGTCGTTGCTCTCGGCCGTGTTACCCCAGTAGACTACCAGCCCGACGTCGGGGAGCACCCGGAACACCAGCGCCGCCGCCGCGTCGCTCCCTTCGAGCGAGAGCGTGAAGGCGTCGATTGGCATCACGCGGCTTGTGGCCTCGACAGCCTCGAGGCTCATCGCCAGGGGGTAGCCGCGCTCGGCGCGGTTACGCTCGACTACGGCGTAGGCCCTTGCCAGCGCCTCCGGCGCCCCCTTGGGGAAGGCTTCGAAGAGGAATGGATGGCGCGCCGCGTTGGTGAGCTTGTTGCGGGCCGCACTGCTCATGTGGGCCTCGTAGTCGGCGAAATCGGAGAGGAGGAAATAGTAGTCGGGCTGCATCAGCGCGACGCGCCCCTCGCGGCTCAGGGCGTAGAGCGATTTGGTCAGGAACGTCTCGTCGTAGACCAGCGGCGGGAGGCCGACGCGGAGCGGTTCTCCCCGTTCCTCGGCCCACTGGCGCAGGTCGCGCGCAGCGTCGCACATCGCGCGCTGCGACACGTCGGGCATCCCCGACCATCCCCCGTAGGGGGCGGAAAAAGGCGACCGCCACTCTCCGTCGCGGAGACCGGCGGTCAGCCAGAGCTTTGGTTTCTTTTCGCCAACCGCCAGGAAGGACACACGCCGGGCTTTCGCCCCGTTCAGCGAGGCGAAGCGCTCCGAATTGAAAGCGTGGCAGTTCGCGGCGCCTTTCGGCAGCGCGGGCCGGTCGAGTTCCGTTACCACCTGTTTCCTGTTCCGGGCGTTGGGGTTGACTGGATGCGGAAGCGCCGCCCGCTTATTTGGCGGGGGCCTCCTCGTGGATTCCGGCGATTTCCGGGTCGATCAGGATGCGGCCGCAGTACTCGCACACGAGGATTTTCTTCCTCATCTTGATTTCGAGCTGGCGCTGGGGCGGGATGCGGTTGAAGCAGCCGCCGCACGCGTTGCGCTGGATGTAGACCACTCCAAGGCCGTTGCGCGCGTTCTTGCGGATGCGCTTGAAGGCGGTCAGTGTGCGCTCGTCGATCTGGGTCTCGAGGTTCTTGGCCTGCTCGCGGAGGCGCTCCTCGTCCTGGCGAGTCTCGCTGACGATTTCTTCCAGTTCGGCCTTCTTTTCGGCGAGGACGTGCTCGTGGTCGCTGAGTTTCTCGCGGGTAGCCTCGATGTCGCGGGTCTTGTTCTCGATCATGCGGGCGTATTCCCCCTGGTGCTTGTCGCAAAGCTCGATTTCCAGGGTCTGGAACTCAACCTCTTTCGAGAGGAGGTCGAACTCGCGGTTGTTGCGCACGTTGTCGAGCTGCTCCTTGTAGCGGGCGATTTTGGCCTGCGCGTCCTCGGCCTTGAGCTTCTCCTGCGCGAGTTTCTCCTTGAGCTGGGCGATGTCGGCCTCGTAGTTGGCGATACGGGTCTTGAGCCCTTCGAGGTTGTCCTCCAGGTCTTTCACTTCGAGAGGAAGCTCTCCGCGGATGGTTTTGATACGGTCGATTTCGCTGAGGACAGTCTGGAGCTTGTAGAGCGATTCCAGACGGCTCTCTACCGACATGTTATCGGTTTTCTTTTTATCTGCCATATAATGTGTTATGGTATGTTTTATGCACGGATAGGGGGCGGAGGGAAGCGGCGGCTTTCAGACGTAGCGCACCGGGTTTTCCTCTGCCTCTGATTTCCAAACCGCAAAGTTAGGAAATTTTTCGCTAATTACGCGATGGAAAAGCGCTTTTGTACACTGTTCGGTCTCGAAATGCCCAGCGTCGAGCAGCAGAATCTCGTCGCGGCGGTCGAGAAACAGGTTGTGCTTGCAGTCGGCGGTGACGTAAGCCTGCGCCCCGGCCTCTATGGCCGCCCCGAGGAAGTCGCCTCCCGCGCCTCCGCAGAGGGCGACGCGCGAAACCGGCCGCTCCGGCGTCCGAGACGCGCGGACTGTCTCGCAGCCGAAGGTCTTCTTGACCAGGGCGATGAAGTCGGCCTGCGCCATCGGTTCCGGAAGGTCGCCGACGCTTCCCAGGCCCGAGGGGTCGAGGGGCGCGGCCCCGGTAAGGCCGAGCATCCGGGCCATTTCCGCCGACACCCCCGCGGGGGCGCAGTCGGTCGCAGTGTGGCTCGAATAGACGCTGATGCCCCGGCGAACCGCCTCCGTGAGGCACTCCGTCACCCGGTCATGCCCCACCAGGCTCTTTATCCCCCGGAAAATCAGCGGGTGGTGGCTGATTACAAGGTCGCAGCCCTTGTCGGCTGCCTCCGCCAGGATTTCGGGCGTGAGGTCGACGCACAGCAGCGCGCCCCGGCATTCCGCGTCGGGGTCGCCGGCCTGCCAGCCGGAGTTGTCCCAGCTCTCCTGAAGCGACAGGGGGGCGTACCCCTCTATCGCTTCAATGATCTGCCGGTTTGTGGTTACGGGAGCGCTCATGCCTTCTCCTTGAGGTCGAGGGCGAGCTGCAGCTCGTCGAGCTGCTTCTGGTCGAGCGCGGCGGGAGCGTCGAGCATAACGTCGCGGCCCGAGTTGTTCTTCGGGAAGGCGATGCAGTCGCGGATGCTGTCAAGCCCGGCGAAGAGGCTCACCCAGCGGTCGAGACCATAGGCCAGGCCTCCGTGGGGGGGCGCTCCGAACTTGAAGGCGTTCATCAGGAAGCCGAACTGCTCCTGAGCCTTTTCGGGAGTGAAGCCGAGAATCTCGAACATCTTGGCCTGCAGGGCGGAGTCGTGGATTCGGATCGAGCCGCCGCCGACCTCCACGCCGTTGACAACCATGTCGTAAGCGTCGGCGCGTACTGCCGCGGGGTCGGTGTCGAGCATCGGGATGTCCTCCTCCTTGGGATGGGTGAAGGGGTGGTGCATCGCCATGAGGCGCTGCTCCTCGTCGCTCCACTCGAACATCGGGAAGTCGACAACCCACAGGCAGGCGAACTTGTTCTTGTCGCGCAGCCCCAGGCGGTTGCCCATCTCCAGGCGCAGCTCGCAGAGCTGCTTGCGGGTCTTCATCGCGTCGTCGCCCGAGAGAATCAGGATAAGGTCGCCCGGCTCGGCGCCCATCGCCTCGCGGAGCTTCTGAAGGGTCTCCTGCGAGTAAAACTTGTCAACCGACGACTTGACGTTGCCGTCGGCCTCCACGCGGGCGTAGACCATTCCCTTGGCGCCGATCTGCGGGCGCTTTACGAACTCCGTAAGCTGGTCGAGCTGCTTGCGGGTATAGGAAGCGGCCCCCTTGGCGCAGATGCCGCCGATGTATGCCGCGTCGTCGAATACGGAGAACCCGTGCCCTTTCAGCACGTCCATCAGCTCGACGAACTCCATTCCGAAGCGTAGGTCGGGCTTGTCGGAGCCGTAGAGCCTCATCGCCTCGGCCCAGGGCATGCGCTGGAACGGCTCTGTCAGCTCCACTCCCCGCAGCTCCTTGAACAGGTGCTTGGCCATACCCTCGAAGAGGTTGATGATGTCGTCCTGCTCGACGTAGCTCATCTCGCAGTCAATCTGAGTGAACTCCGGCTGGCGGTCGGCGCGCAGGTCTTCGTCGCGGAAGCACTTCACAATCTGGAAGTAGCGGTCCATGCCCGAAACCATCAGGAGCTGCTTGAGGGTCTGCGGCGACTGCGGCAGTGCGTAGAACTGCCCGGGATTCATGCGGGAGGGCACGACGAAGTCGCGGGCTCCCTCCGGGGTCGAGCCGACGAGCATCGGGGTCTCGATCTCGAGGAATCCCTTGGAATCGAGGTAGCGGCGCACCTCCATCGTCATCCTGTGGCGCAGCTCCAGGTTGCGGCGCACGTTGGGGCGGCGCAGGTCGAGGTAGCGGTATTTCATGCGCAGGTCGTCGCCGCCGTCGGTCTCCTCCTCGATCGTGAAGGGGGGCACCTCCGAGCGGTTGAGCACCGTCAGCTTCGTCGCGATCAGCTCTATGTCGCCGGTCGGGAGGTTGGGGTTCTTCGCCTCGCGCTCCTGTACCTTGCCCGTGATCTGCACGACGAACTCGCGTCCCAGGTGGTTGGCCGCCTCGCACAGCTCGGCGTTGTCGGAATTGTTGAACACCACCTGGGTGATGCCGTAGCGGTCGCGGAGGTCGACGAAGGTCATGCCCCCCATTTTGCGAACGCGCTGTACCCAGCCGGCGAGGGTCACCTCGCGGCCGGCGTCGGACAGCCTCAGCTCTCCGCATGTATTGGTCCTGTACATTTGTGTAATGCTAATTTGTTTTCCTGCCGCAAAATTAGCAAAAATCCCCGCCCCCTCAAAATTTTATATATGGCTAAACGGCTCCCTGGCGCTCCAGACTCCGGCGCCGAAAAAAATCTCGTCCCGATTCCTAACTATTTCGGCCGCGGGGTGTTTATTATTATGATAAAAGAACCGCCCCGGGATAAGGGCGGCGTCAAGTATAATTCGCTCGGAATACGTAAAATTATTACCAACTACTAAATACTATAATTCGTTATGATTGACCCCAATTATCGTCAGGGCGACGCTAAAAGCGATCCTTTCGGACAAGACGCGATGCTTAAACCAGCTCCCGTAGAGAAAATTCCTGACGGCCCCACAACACCGCAGGTGGCTTACCAGATGGTGAAGGACGAGACTTTCGCCCAGACCCAGCCCCGCCTGAACCTCGCCACGTTCGTTACTACCTACATGGACGAGTACGCCACCAAGCTGATGAACGAGGCTATCAACATCAACTATATCGACGAGACGGAATATCCCCGCGTGGCAGTGATGTGCCAGAAGTGTATCAACATCGTCGCTAACCTCTGGAACTCCCCCGAACAGAACAAGTGGAAGACCGGCGCGTTGGCAATCGGCTCCTCCGAGGCCTGCATGCTGGGCGGCATCGCCGCCTGGAAGCGCTGGATCGAGCGCCGAAAGAAGGCCGGCAAGCCTTACGACAAGCCTAACTTCGTAATCTCCGCCGGCTACCAGGTCGTATGGGAGAAGTTCGCGACCCTGTGGAACATCGAGATGAGGCAGGTGCCTCTGTCGAAGGAGCATACCACCCTCGACATCGACGCCGCCCTCAAGATGTGCGACGAGAACACGTTCTGCATCGTGGCTATCCAGGGCGTTACCTGGACCGGCCTTAACGACGACGTGGAGGCCCTCGACGCCGCCCTCGACAAGTACAACGCCGAGACCGGCAACGAAGTCTGCATCCATATCGACGCGGCTACCGGCGGTTTCATCCTCCCCTTCATCTATCCCGAGAAGAAATGGGACTTCCGCCTCAAATGGGTGCTCTCCATCAGCACCTCAGGCCACAAGTTCGGCCTCGTTTACCCGGGCCTGGGATGGGTTGTCTGGAAGGACAAGCAGTACCTCCCCGCCGACATGTCGTTCACTGTCGACTACCTCGGCGCCGAAGTAACCCAGGTCGGCCTTAACTACTCCCGCCCCGCCGCGCAGATCCTCGGCCAGTACTACAACTTCATCCGCCTCGGATTCGAAGGCTACAAGAACGTGCAGTACAACTCGATGCAGATCGCGAAGTACTTCCACGAGCAGATTTCCGCCTTCCCCGAGTTCGTTCCTTACTCGCCCGAGGTTCCCAACCCGATCGTAACCTGGCTGATGAAGCCGGAGGTACAGAAGGACGCCAAATGGACTCTTTACGACCTGCAGGACAAGCTCGCCCAGCACGGATGGATGGTTCCCGCGTACGCCATGCCGGTCAACATCCAGAACATGGTCGTCATGCGAATCCTCTGCAAGCAGGGTTTCAGCCGCGACATGTGCGACGAGCTGCTCCACGACATCAAGGCCGCCGTAGCCGAGCTTAACGCGCTCGAATATCCTACCCCGACCCGTATCGCGATGGAGAAGAATGTTCCCCTCGTAAGCAAGTCGTTCAACCATACAGGTAAATAACTGATGGCGTGTCGTAAAACAGCATAAAGTTTAGCGACAACCTCACCTGTCAGAAAAACGCGGCAGATGGAATATCTGGAAACGTATCCCATCTGCCGCCTTTTTTCCCTTTGCAAGGCTCTCCAAAACTATTTATTATGGAAAGAAAGATAACAGTCTCTCAGATTAAGCAGGCCGCCGCCGAGGCTTACGCCGAGGCGAAGGGTGTCAAAGGGGGCGCGAACGCCAACTATATCCCCTACCTGGCCAATATCGACCCGGAGCTGTTCGGACTCAGCGTGACGCTTGCCGACGGCACCTCCTTCAACTTCGGCGACACGGAATACCGCTTCGGCATCGAGTCTGTGTCGAAGGTGCCGACGGCGATTCTCGCGATGATACAGCACACTCCCAAGGGGGTGCTCGACCGCATCGGGGCTGACGCCACCGGGCTTCCGTTCAACTCCATTTTCGCCATCCTCCTGGAAAACGACCACCCGTCGACCCCGCTGGTAAACGCCGGGGCCATCTCGGCGTGCTCGCTGATCGCCCCGCAGGGTGATTCCGAGGAGAAGTGGAAGGCCATTACCGGTAACATCGCGGCCCTCTGCGGCTCCGCGCCGGTGCTCATCGACGAGCTTTACGAGAGCGAGACCGCGACGAATTTCAACAACCGCGCGATTTCGTGGCTACTGAAAAACTACGGGCGCATCTACGACGAGGTAGACATGAGCCTCGACCTATACACCCGCCAGTGCTCTCTCGGCATCACCTCCTCGCAGCTCGCGATAATGGGCGCGACCATCGCCAACAACGGCCTCAACCCCGTGACCGGCAAGCAGGTGTTCGACCCTGAAATCTCCCCGAAAATAACTACCATGATCGCCTCCGTCGGTTTCTACCAGCACACGGGCGACTGGCTCTATACCTCCGGGATTCCGGCCAAGACCGGTGTCGGGGGCGGGGTGATGGGCGTTATGCCCGGCCTGTTCGGCATCGCGGCGTTCGCGCCTCCCCTGGACGACGCCGGCAACTCCGTCAAGGCCCAGACCGCGATCAAGCTCTTTATGGGGAAACTCGGTCTCGGGGTCTTCAGCGGCGACAAGGTTACCATCGTCGCGGGCTGACCGCTCCGCCGGATGATGGTGTATAAAAACGTATTACTCAAATAATCAATGTTATGGCAAATTCTTCCGGACAAACAAAGGCGACAGTGAAGCAAGCCGCGAAAATGGGGGTCTTCACCCTCATAATCATGAACATTGTCGCTGTGGTCTCGCTGAGGGGACTCCCAGCGGAGGCCGAATACGGCGTAAGCTCCGCGTTCTATTATATTCTCGCCGCGGTAGTGTTCCTCGTGCCTGTGTCGCTTGTGGCGGCCGAGCTGGCGGCCATGTTCCCCTATCAGCAGGGCGGCATGTTCCGATGGATCGGCGAGGCGTTCGGCGACAAGCTCGGCTTCCTCGGGATATGGCTGCAATGGATTGAAAGCACGATATGGTATCCTACCGTGCTGACCTTCGGAGCCGTCTCCCTCGCGTTTATCGGTATGGACCATACCTTCGACGCGTCGCTGGCCGCTAACAAATACTATACGATAATCGCCGTGCTCGCGATTTACTGGCTGGCGACAATCATCTCGCTCAAAGGCATGGGATGGGTCGGCAAGGTATCGAAAATCGGTGGTCTTGTCGGCACGATTATCCCTGTCGGGATTCTCGTTGTCTGCGCGGTAATCTATCTCGCTACCGGGGGGCAGTCGCAGATGGACTGGCACGGCAGCTTCATCCCCGACTTCTCCAACTTCAACAACATCGTACTGGCCGTTTCGATCTTCCTGTTCTACGCCGGAATGGAGATGAGCGGCGTCCATGTCAGGGAAATCAAGAACCCGACGGTCAACTACCCGAAGGCGGTCATCATCGGCGCTATCGCGACGGTAGCCATCTTCATCCTCGGCACCTACGCCCTCGGAGTTATTATCCCGGCTAAGGACATCAACCTCGTGCAGAGCCTCCTCGTGGGCTTCGACCGCTATTTCAGCGCCCTGCATATCGGCTGGCTGTCGCCCGTGATCGCGATCGCGCTGGCGTTCGGCGTGCTTGCCGGCGTGCTAACGTGGGTCGCCGGTCCTTCTAAAGGTGTGTTCGCCGTCGGTCAGGCCGGTTATCTGCCGAAGTTCTTCCAGAAGACCAACAAGAACGGGGTGCAGAAGAACATCCTGTACGTCCAGGGCGGGGTAGTGACCGTGCTGGCGTTCCTGATGGTGCTGATGCCCTCTGTCCAGAGTTTCTACCAGATTCTCTCGCAGCTTACCTGCATCCTCTACCTGATCGCCTACCTGCTGATGTTCGCCGCGGCTATCCGCCTGCGTTACAACATGAAGGACGCTCCGCGCCCCTACCGCCTCGGCAAGAAGGGCAACGGCCGCATGTGGCTCATCGGCGGTGTCGGCTTCATCGGCTCGCTGACCGCCTTCATCTTCAGCTTCTTCCCGCCGAGCCAGATTGACATGGGTTCCGACGCGGTATGGTTCACCGTCCTGATTGGCGGAATGGTAATATTCGTCGTGCTGCCGTTTATCATCCTGAAGTTCAAGAAGCCGTCGTGGGACTCGATGGGCACCGACTTCGTTCCGTTCCACTGGGATAACACTCCTGGCGCGGCCGCCCTTCGCCAGAAGGCCGCCGAGGAGTTTGCGGCCGAGAACGCCGCCGAAGTTCCGGAGCACGCCAACGCCCTGCTCAACCACGCCTCGTCGCTGAACAAGGGCGCCCAGGCTGACCAGGCTCCCGACGACAAGAAATAAAGTCTGTCAATAAAAACGGAGGAGCCGGGAGCGATGCTCCCGGTTCTCTCCGTTTTACTTATAATATCACGTCTAACAGGATTCAACATTATGATTACTACGGGAAAAACGCCGATTACGGCAATGTCGTTCTGGGCCATAATGTCGCTCTCGCTGGTTGTCAACCTGCCGGGGCTGGCTATCACGCCTATGCTCGGGACTCTCCACAAGGTGTTTCCCGCGACTACCCAGCTTGAGGACCAGCTCCTGACCGTGCTCCCCAACCTTCTCATAATCCCGTTCGTGCTCCTGTCGGGCAAGCTGTCGCTGGCGCGCCACAAAATACGCATCGTGGTAGTGGCGCTCGTGGTTTTCTGCGCGAGCGCTGTCGCCTATATGTTCGCGCGGAGTATGTGGCAGTTGATTGTCGTCAGTTGTCTGCTGGGATGCGGCACGGGGTTGCTGATACCGTTCTCCACGGGCCTGATTGCCGACACGTTCTGCGGCTCGTACCGTCTGCGGGCGATGGGTCTCCAGTCGGGTATCTCCAATACGACGGTCATGCTGGCGACGTTCGCCGTGAGCTGGCTCTGCCGCGGCAGCGACTGGCATCTGCCTTTCGCCGTCTATCTCGTCGGAGCGCTTCCGCTTGTGCTTTCCCCCTGGCTCCGGGGTCTTCCGTCAAGCGACCTGCACCAGGTCGCCGGGCCTGACGCCGACTGCGGCGACGGGAAGAAATGCGAGACTCCCGACGAGCCGGCTCCCGCCGCGGCCAGGAGCGCCGCGGCCAAGCCCGCGAGCGTCAAGGACGGATTCTATGTCGGGCGGCTCTGCGGCCTGATCGGGGTATATTTCTTCATAACGTTCGCGACGATAAGCATTTCGTATTACTGCCCGTTCCTGGTCGAAAAGGAGGGCTGGAGCACATCGCTTACCGGCACGACGACGGCGATTTACTTCCTGTTTATCTTCCTGCCTGGATACGTGCTCGGGTGGCTCGTCAAGAAGCTGGGGCGCAACTGTTTCTTCCTCTCGGCTCTGAGCATGACGGTCGGAATAGGGCTGTTCGCGTTCGTGCCCTCGTACGCGACGCTCTGCATCGGCGCGGCGCTCGCGGGTCTCGGCTACGGTATCTGCCAGCCTTTGATTTACGACAAGGCGAGTCTCGCCGTGAAGTCGGAGGAGAAGGCCACGCTCGCCCTGGCCCTGGTGCTTTCGGCCAACTATGTCGCCATAGTCGTCGCCCCGTTCCTGATAGACTTTTTCCGCCATATCTTCCGCGCCGGGGGTGTCACGGGGTTCGCGTTCATCGTCTGCTTCGTGCTGCTGGTAGCCTTTACGGTACTGACCTGGTTCAAGCGCCGCAGCTTCGCCTTCTCCGTCGATAGCGAGGCCTCCGATAGCTGACCGGCCGCCTCCCGGCGCCCGCACCGGACAGATGATACTTGGTTGGGCGGGGAGGAGGGGATTGGCCGGGGAATCAGCGGAAGAAGGGGTGGGCGTAGGAGTCGCGGAGGGCGTAGTCGGCGAAGAAGGGGAGGTTGTCCTGGAAAAGGCGGTGGCCCTCCTGGGGGGAGACGGCGGAGCGGAGTGCCGCGTCGGGGATGAGGTTGTTGGAGAGGATGTAGTCGCGCATTTCCTTCGAGGTGAGGTCGGGGTCGAATACGAGCGCGAGGCCGTCAGTGGCGGCTGTCTCCTTGTTGTAGAGCTTGTTGCCGGGGAATTTGACAGACTCGGCGTAGTTGGCGAGCAGCGAGATGTTGCTGTCGGGGTTGACGAAGAAGAGTATGTCTTTGCCGTTGAGGATGTCGGAGGGGATGTCGGCGGCGTCCTTTTCGGGGAACTCCAGGACGGAGCGCAGCTCGTCGAAGTCGGCGGCGGCGCCGAGGGGTTTGTTGTCGAGCTTCTTCATCAGGTCGCAGTATTTGCGCGATTCCTCCTCCCGGATTTTGTCGCTGGTTTCCTTCGACTCGTTGTAGAAGTCGGGCGGAAGGGTCTGCAACGCCATTCCGTTGATGTTCCATACGCCGTCGAAATATACCAGTGAGCAGAGTGCGGAGGAGCCTTCGGTAACCCCTTCGGCGAATTTCTCTCCCGGGAGGGTGAAGGCGGAGAGCTGGTAGGTGTTTCCGTCCGTGTCGGAGATGGTCGCCGTCTTGCCCTCGATTTTGTCGAATCGGTAAGTACGGTACGGTAGCGACTTTAATTCGGTAAGGGATTTGAGGAACGGGATTTCCCCTTTTTCCGGGTATAGGGACACGATTTCGGCGAGCCATTCCTGAGGGGTGATTCCGAGGGGCCCTACGCGCAGGTTGAAGGGGATGTATGCGTTGGCGGCGTAGGCTATCTGCGACGGCTCGGCTCCTTTGAACAGTTCTTCGAAGAAATCGAGCGCCTCGTCGGAGATCGCGAAGAGGTCCTGCGCGGCGGTAAGATAGCAGGCGGAGCAGAGCCAATGGCAGATGTCGCGCACCTGGTAGAAGACGGGTACTCCGCGGCGCTCCTCGCTGACGATTTCCGGGCGGCCGGGGGTGTCGGGGGCGTTGTCGTATGCCTCGCCAAGGATCGGGAGCAGCCGCATGGCAAGCGCTTCGAGGGCGGGGTTGCGGGGATTGAGCATTGTGTCGGTGTTCCGGTTGTTGAGGGTGTACCACAACAGGAATCTGACGGCCTGCAGGGAGGGGAACTCGCGGATGAAAGATTCATCGCCGGTATCGTAGAAGGGCATCTCCTTGCCGTATTTCTTCCGGCAGAGCGAGAGGAACGCTTCCCATATGCCGGTGCCGGATACGATGTCTTCGAGATAGAGTGCGAGAGTGACTGACAGTTCCCGCAGCAGCGAGGGGGTGAGCCGGGGGTAGCCTTTAAGGCTGGATTTCATGATCTGGAGGATGCTGTTGGCGATGCCGACGTAGTACATGTCGGTGTCGAACTGCGCGCCTCGGTAATGGCGGTCGGAAAATTCCAGGCGCGAGACCCGGTCGGTATAACCTTTCTTCAATATTTTGGGCTTTCCCATAAGGATGTTTTTTGTCTTTCGCGAAGATAGGGATTTATATCGGATTGGCAATGAGGTCGGCGAGGAGGGGGGCGGTGAGGCCGGGGATTACGGATGGGACGGCAAGGGGTGCCAGTGCTGCGAGGAGGGCCTGGCGCTCCCGGGGGAGGCCGAGGAGGGGGGTGAGGAGGGAGTCGAGGTCTCCGGCGAGGAAGAAGTCTCCCTGTAGGTTGAGGAAGGATATTGTACCGGCGGGGTCGAGGGAGAGGGAGACGAGGAACTCGCCCGCGCCCTCTATGCGGCGGGAATAGCGGAGGGAGGAGGGGGAGCTCGGCGTATGCCTCGCCACGGTCGAGGGAGCGCCGTAGATCCAGGAGGGGGCGAAGTAGGGGGCTGCGAGGCGGTCGATTTCAGCGACATCGTCGGGGGCGAGGCGGAGGGCGCGGGTGCCGCAGAAATGTTTGACGAGGTAGCGGTCGAGTTCGTCGCCGGTCAGGCCGGGGAGGTATTCGCGGAGGGTCGTGACGCGGGAGCGGACAGATTCGACCCCTTTGGCGGCGAGCTTTTCGCGGGATGGTGTAAGCGCGCGGCTCATCGTCTCCGGGTCGGAGTCGAGGAGCATGGTGCCGTGGACGATGCTTCGCGAGGGGGGTATGCGCAGGAACGAGTTGCCGCTGACTTTGCGGCCTTCAATCGTGATGTCGTTGCGGCCCGAAACTTCGGCGGGGACCCCGAGGCCGCGCAGGGCTTCGGCGACCGCGCCGCAATAGCGGGCGAAGGTCGTGGGGACGTCGGCCGAGGAGGCAACCAGGCAGAGCATCAGGTTGTCGGAGTCGGCGTAGACGCATCCGCCGCCGCTTTTTCGGCGGTAGAACTCAATGCCTTTCTCGCGGCAAAAGGGGAGGTTTACTTCGGCCTCGATAATCTGGTGGCGTCCGAAGATTACGGTCGGGCCGACGGCCCATGTGAAGAAGAACTCGCCGGAATAGTTTCGGGCCAGATGCTCTTCCATGGCGAGAAACCAGGGGAGGTGCCTTCCGGCGGCGGCTCCTTCGGGGAGAACGGGGTGTATCAGTTCCATGTTCGGAGTGTTTTACACACCGAAGTTACGAAAAAAACCGATAGCTTTTATTTTTTCGCGGCGCGGCGCCGTTTGGCGCGGGCTTCTACTCGGCGCTCGCGGGCGGCGCACATGCCTACCCCGAGGCTCATTCCGAGGAGGACGATTGCGGTAACGCCCAGTATTTTTTCCACAAGTCGCATATTCTGTCTGTTTTAGCTGTTATTATTCTGTTTGCTTATTTTAAAACGCAGGTCCGGCGCGGTTGGTTCCGCGAAAATTTGTAATTTTGTTGAAAACTAAGATAAGAAAGCGATGAGCGACGTAATGAAGATATATTGCGAGAATTTCGGCGAATATGTCGATATCGAGGGGGGCGAGAGCCTTCAGGAACTGGCTTCCGCGCTGGGGCCGAGGCTGGGGTTCGAGCCGATTTGCGCCCATGTCAACAACAAGACGGAGCCGTTGCAGTTCCGCGTGTTCGCCCCGAAGCAGGTAAGATTCCTGACGCGCATGGACCGCTCGGGGGAGCGCGTCTATATCCGCTCGCTCTGCATGATGCTCTACCGGGCCATGCGCGAGGTCGTTCCCGATGCCGTGCTCCGCATCGAACATTCGATCGCGGGGGGCTATTACTGCCGCCTGTTTGACCGCGTGAGCGGCGAGCGCCTGGAGGTAGGGACGGAGCGTCTTGAGGCGCTGAAGGGCGCGATGCGGTCGTTGCAACAGCGTGACATCCCCTTCGAGCGCAAGGAGAGGCTGACGAAGGATATTATCGGGAAGTTCCGGGCCGAGGGTCTGGACGACAAGGTGGAGCTTCTGGAGACCATCCATGAGCTTTACACGACATATTACCGCCTCGACGGGGTTATCGACAGTTATTACGGGGCGTTGGCACCCTCGACGGGGTGTCTCGACGTTTTCGACCTCGTGAAGTACAAGGAAGGGTTCCTGCTGATGGGCTTCGACCGGGCTGACCCGTCGCGTCCGGCGGCGGTGTGCGACCAGGAGAAGATGTACGAGGCGTTCAACGAGAACCAGCGTTTCGACCGCATTGTCGGGGTCAGCAACGTCGGGCAGCTTAACAAGGCGGTCGAGGAGGACCGGCAGACGCTGCTGATCAATGTCGCGGAGGCGCTCCACGACAAGCAGATCGCGGCAATCGCCGACCGTATCGCGGAGGCCTACCGCCGCGGAGGCGCGAGGGTGGTGCTCATCGCGGGGCCGTCATCGTCGGGCAAGACGACGTTCACCAAGCGCCTGGCCATCTATCTGATGACCAACCTGCTGGAGCCGGAGATGATTTCGCTTGACAATTATTTCGTCAACCGGGAGCAGACGCCGCGCGACGAGACGGGTGACTACGACTATGAGTCGCTCTACGCTCTCGACCTGGCGCAGTTCAACGCCGACCTGTCGGCGCTTCTGCGGGGCGAGGAGGTAAGGATGCCGACCTATAATTTCGAGACGGGGACGCGGCTGTACAAGGGGGACACGCTCCGCCTGGGGCCTTCGTCGCTTCTGCTGATGGAGGGAATCCACGGACTTAATCCCGAACTAACGGCCTCGATTCCCGAGAAGATGAAATACCGCGTCTATGTCTCGGCGCTGACGACGCTCTCGATTGACGACCACAACTGGATTCCGACTACCGACAACCGCCTGCTGCGCCGCGTTATACGCGACCACAAGTACCGCGGGGCCTCGGCGGTAGAGACCCTGAGGCGTTGGGCGAGCGTTCGCCGCGGGGAGGAAAAATGGATTTTCCCCTATCAGGAGAACGCCGATTCGATGTTCAACTCCTCGCTCCTTTTCGAGTTAGGGGTGATGAAGGACTACGGGGAGGCGATTCTGCGCGAGGTGCCGAACGACTGCCCGGAATACGCGGAGGCATACCGCTTGCGGCGCTTCCTGGGCTATTTCGCACCGATTGCCGAGAAGTCGATTCCGCCGACGTCGCTGCTGAGGGAGTTCCTGGGTGGTTCATCATTCCGTTATTAATTGCGAGATATGTTGCCAGAAGCGTTAAAGGAGGGGGACAAGGTCGCGATTCTTTCCCCCGCATCGATTATAAAGCCGGAGTTGGTCGAAGGGGCGGTCAGGACGCTCCGGGAGGCCGGGCTGAGGCCGGAAGTGATGCCGCACGCGCTGGGGCGCTCCGGCTCGTTCAGCGGGACGGTCGCCGAACGGTTGGAGGATTTCCGCCGAGCGCTGGCCGACCCGGAAGTGAAGGCCGTGCTCTGTTCCAGAGGAGGTTATGGGTGCGTCCACCTGCTTGAGACGCTCGACAGGGAGATGGAAAAGGGGAGGCGGCTGCCGTGGCTGATTGGTTTCAGCGATGTGTCGGCCCTGCATGCCCTTTGGGGGAGCCGGGGAATGGTGTCGGTCCATGCGTCGATGGCGAAGCAGCTCGCGAAAGGTGCGGAGGATGCTCTGAACACCGAACTGCTGGGGCTGCTCCGCGACCCGGTGTCGTTCAAGGGAACGGAATGGGAGGCGCATCCCTACAACCGCGAGGGGCGCGCCGAGGGGATGGTGGCCGGAGGTAACCTGGCTGTTGTCTCCGAGCTGACCGGCACCCCGTGGGACGCGATACGTCCCGGCGAAATACTTCTTATAGAGGATATCGCGGAGCCGATCTACAAGGTCGAAAGGATTCTTTACCGCCTGAAACTGAGCGGGGTGCTTCCGCGGCTGGCAGGGCTTGTAGTGGGGCAGTTTACCGACTATCGTCCTTCGGCTGATTACGCGGCGATGGAGGATATGGTGCGCGACATGGTCGAGCCTTACGCGTTCCCGGTGGCGTTCAACGCTCCGTTCGGCCATGTCGACGGCAACCGCCCGGTTCTGCTTAACCAGCGGTCGCGCCTGACGGTCGGCCCGAAGGGAGCCTATCTCGTTCCTTTATTTGACTGATTTTCCGGCGCGTTGCGCGCCAAGACTTATTGCCATGATTAGAAACACGCTGACAACCATATTTTGCGCTCTATGCGCTCTTTCCGCGACGGCTTCGAGAGAGGTCCGCGG
The DNA here is from genome assembly GCA_910585755.1 of uncultured Muribaculaceae bacterium. Classification (GTDB taxonomy): domain Bacteria; phylum Bacteroidota; class Bacteroidia; order Bacteroidales; family Muribaculaceae; genus UBA7173. Next base: position 21,312 of record CAJUFH010000048.1, read on the forward strand.
CCTTGATTTCGGCTGGAGCTTCCAGTACGAGGGGAGCGACTCGACGTTCACGGTAGACCTTCCGCACGACTATCTGATCGGGCGCCCGTGGGTAGCGCCCTCGAAGGAGGAGATGCCCGACAACAGCGACCAGGCGGCGAATTTCCGCAGCCGGTTGAGCGCCAGGGCGTTCAAGGAGCCTGTAGGCGGCCGGTACCGGCTTGATTTCTTTGTCGGAGAGGAGCTGAAAGGGTGCCGCGTGCTGCTGGATTTCGAGGGGATAATGCTGACAGGGAACGCGACGCTTAACGGTCATCCGGCGGGGGAGACCCATTATGGCTACCTCGGTTTTGACAGCGACGTCAGCAAGATTCTGCGCTACGGGGAAATGAACACGCTGACGGTCGAGGCACGCACCGGCGAGCCGCAGAACTCCCGATGGTACACCGGGGGAGGACTCTATCGCCCTGTTAAACTGATAGCTACGTCGCCCGACCTTTATTTCGAGCGCCACGGCCTTTGGGTGACTACTCCGAAGGTTTCCGATGAGGAGGCGAAGGTTGTCGTCAACCTCGAGACGCGCAGCCGGACGAAGGACCAGTACTTCCTTGCGGACATTGAGCTGTGCGGCCCGAAGGGAGAGGTGGCGTTCGCCCGGCGCGACACGGTCAGGGTAAACCGGAAATGGAAGCACCGGGACTACGCCCTCGACACAATCACGCTCCCGCGGCCCGCGCTGTGGGACGTAGACAATCCGGCGAGATACACCGCCTCGGTCGCTCTCAGGCGCCCGGGAAAGGCCGCCGCGGAAGACTCCCTGGCGGTGAAATTCGGAATACGCACGGCGGAGTTTTCGCCGGAATTTGGATTTAAGCTCAACGGGAAAAAGCTGCTGCTTAAAGGAATAGCCAACCATCACACCCTCGGGGCGCTCGGGGCGGCGGCCTATCCGCGTGCAATCGAGAAACGGCTTCGGATGCTTAAAGAGTTCGGTTTCAACCACGTCCGCACCTCCCACAACCCTTACAGCGAGGAGTTTCTGAACCTCTGCGACAGCCTGGGGATAATCGTTGTCGATGAATTATACGATAAATGGCTGCGGCAGTACGCCGGGGGTGAGCGCGAATGGACGGCGCAGTGGCAGGAGGATATACCCGAATGGATCAGGCGCGACCGCAACCACCCCTCGGTGGTGCTCTGGAGCCTCGGAAACGAGCTGCAGGGGTATTCCAACCTCCCGTTCAACGACTGGGGAGTAACGGCCTACCGTCTTCAGAAGCTGCTGCTGGAGCGTTACGACAGGACGAGGAAGGTTACCGTCGCCATGCATCCGCGCTATCGCTCGATAGAGACCGACTCGCTCCCCGCGCCGCTTGTCGGGGAGACCGACATTGCCTCCTATAATTACCGCTATATGTATTTCCCCGGCGACGGGCGCCGCTTCCCCTGGATGACCTTCTACCAGAGCGAGGCAAGCCGTGCGGCCATGGGACAGAACTTTTTCGAGCCTGACAGCGACAAAGTTGTCGGACTGGCTTACTGGGGGATGATTGACTACCTCGGAGAGTCCGCCGGGTGGCCCGCGAAGGGGTGGACGCAGGGCGTTTTCGATATATCGCTTCGGCCGAAACCGCAGGCGTGGCTCGTCAAGAGTATGTTTTCCGCCGAGCCGGCCATAAGAATCGGGGTCAACGACGCGAAAGGGGAGACGTATATATGGAATGACGAGCCGATGAGCCGGGCATCGCTCGTCGACCACTGGAACTTCCAGCGGGGGGACACCCTTTCGGTCGAGGTGTTCTCCAACGCCGACGAGGTAGAGCTGCGGTTGAACGGGCGCTCCCTCGGGCGGCACTCCAACCGCGTGGAGCTTCCCGAGGAGCGGAACAAATTCCGCTGGGACTGCGTTCCCTACCGCCCCGGGCGACTCGAGGCTGTGGGCTATTTCGACGGGAAACCGCTTGCCCGGCATGCCGTGGAGACTGCTGGCCGACCCGTACGGCTCGTGGTAGAGGCCGATGACGACCTCCCTTGGCTTGCCGACGGTACAGACCTGAAGCACATCAGAGTCCGGGCGGTAGACTCCAAGGGGCGCGTCGTGCCGACGGCGGATTTCCCGGTGGAGCTTTCTCTCGAAGGCCCCGCTGCAATCGCCGCCCTCGACAACGGAGATATGTATGCCTCGGAACTCCACACTCCCCGTACGCCGACTGCGGCAAGCCACCGCCTCCACCGCGGCGAGCTGCTGGTAATACTCCGTTCTGCTCCCGACAGCGCCGGGGCAGAAGTGACGCTCCGGGCGACAGCACCAGGCCTTCGCGCGGCTAACCTCCGGCTCTCGCCGGTGCAATAGAGGGCGCGTCATAATTACGAGTTTTGACCGTTTTGTATCTGGTGTAGGGATGCGGCGTGCCGCATCAGGCTTGGAAATCAAGTAATTACTTGTTAGCATCGTAAACGCGGCACGCCGCGTCCCTACACAGATTCTGTTCAGTAACAAACTCATCAATTAGCTTCTGAGGCCCCGAATTTGCCTATGCGTGAAATTTTTTTGAAAAAAATCACGAAAAACGCGTGCTATTTCAAAAATTATGCCTAACTTTGCAGCGCAAAAGAGGAAGAGACCTCCCGCCGACAGGCCGCCAGCCTTCCGGCAAACGCAAATCAATGACTCCGTAGCTCAGTTGGTAGAGCAACTGACTCTTAATCAGTGGGTCGAGA
>CAJUFH010000049.1 GCA_910585755.1 uncultured Muribaculaceae bacterium
TCTAACCATTAGGCAATTATGAAATTGCGCTTTTTTGAGTGGCGAAGTCAGGTGGGGATAGCCTTGCGGTGTCCAGGTGGTCGTGTATTCTTCGGAGGGAATCCATTCACCGCCATCAGACATCGAAACTATCTGCTTGACGGGACGCCATACCTGGTTTTCAGCCATAGAGGCAATGCGGTGGTGACGGCCGGCGACCGCTGCCTGTTTTTTGGCGGCGAGATTCTTTTTAACGGCACCCGTCTTCGCAAGCGCCGGATGCACGGTCATTTCTACCTTGTTGCCCTTCTTAAACGCCGGGGTTACTTTCGCGGGACCGGCGACTGCCGAAAGGGTGCCGAGCACAAGGGCTCCCGCTGCTGCTAAGGAGTAAAATTTCGTCATAGAAACTGATTAAATATTGAACAAATTATAACTAATAGTCACAGCAATCCGCTTCGCGCGGAAACTATGTCGCAAAGTTAAGTATTTTTCAGCCAAACCGCAAACGGAATTGCGATTTTCCTTTCCTTCCTTCAGAAAGAGGTAACGCGGCGGATATGAGCGCGGCGGTCAGAATTTCTGCATGTCGACCAGGCGGCGGTAGTAGCCGTTAAGGGCCAGGAGCTCGTCGTGGGTGCCGGCCTCGACGATGCGCCCCTCGTGGAGCACGCAGATGATGTCGGCGTTCTTGATTGTCGAGAGACGGTGGGCGATCACGAGGGTCGTGCGCCCCTTCATAAGGCGCTCAAGCGCTTCCTGAACCACCTTCTCGCTCTCGGAGTCGAGCGCCGAGGTAGCCTCGTCGAGGATAAGCACCGGCGGGTTTTTGAGAATGGCGCGGGCAATCGAGACGCGCTGGCGCTGGCCGCCGGACAGGCGGCATCCGCGGTCGCCGATGCCGGTGTCGTACCCCTCTTCCGAGGCGCGTATGAACTCGTCGGCGTTCGCTATTTTCGCGGCCGCCACTACCTCCTCCATCGTCGCGTCCTTTACTCCGAAGGTTATGTTGTTGTAGAAAGTATCGTTGAAAAGTATCGCCTCCTGGTTGACGTTCCCCATCAGCGAGCGGAGGTCGTGGACCTTCATGTCGCGCACATCGATTCCGTCAATCGTAATCGACCCTTTGTCGACATCGTAGAAGCGCGGAAGCAGGTCGGCCATAGTCGACTTGCCGGAGCCTGACTGGCCCACAAGCGCCACAGTCGCCCCGGCGGGAATGTCGAGGTTTATGTCGTGGAGCACCTCGTTAGCGCCGTAGCTGAACGACACATCGTTGTAGCGGATATGCCCTTTGAGCTTGTCAATCTCCTTGGGTTCCGCCGGGTCGTGAATCGGGTTGGGAGCGTTGAGTATCTTGTCGACGCGCACCATCGAGGCCAGCCCCTTCTGTATGGCGTACATGCCCTTCGAAAGGTCCTTGGCGGGATTGATGATGCTGTAAAAGATAATCATGTAGTAGATGAACTCCGGCGCTTCGAGCGACGAGGCCCCGTTCAGAATCAGCGAGCCACCGAACCATAGCACGATCGCTATCGCCGTAGTCCCCAGGAACTCGCTCATCGGGTGGGCGAGGTTCTGGCGGCGCATGATGCGGGTCGACAGCCGGTAGTATTTCATATTCTCCCGGTGGAAGCGGTCAGCGACCTTGTTTTCGGCGTTGAAAGCCTTGATGATGCGAAGTCCGCCGAGACATTCCTCGATGTTGCTCATCAGCACGCCCCACTGGTTCTGCTGCTCCAGGCTCTTGCGCTTGAGGCTCTTGCCGACCTTCCCCATCACCAGCCCGGCGAGCGGGAGCAGAATCAGCACGAACACAGTCAGTTGCCACGACACAGCGATCATCATAACCAAGCAGACAAGAATCATAATCGGGTTCTTGAACACCATGTCGAGCGACGTCATGATCGAGTTTTCGATTTCCCCGACGTCGCCGCTCATGCGGGCCATGACGTCACCCTTCCGTTCCGAGGTGAAGAAGGAAATCGGGAGGGTAACCATCTTGTCGAACACGAAGTTGCGTATGTCGCGGACGATACCGCTGCGCATCGGGATTATGAAGTAGCTCGCCAGGTAGGTGGAGCCGGTCTTCAAACCCGTCATAAACACAAGAAGGGCGGCAAGCATCGCGAGAGCCGCCCCCTGCCCGTATGTGTCGATTACCTGCTGGGTATAATAGTAGAAGTTGTTGATCACCACATCCTTGAGGGAATGGCCGTCGCCGAGCGGCATATAGGTGTAGGCCGCCTCGCGGATTTTGAACAGCATCTCCAGGATAGGGATGATGATCGCGAAAGAGAACAACGTCAAAAAAGAAGCCAAGATGTTGAACAGGATGTTCAACATCAAGTACTTCTTATATGGGGGCACGAATCGCTTTAGAATCGACAGGAAATCGTTCATACGGAACGGATTAGGTTGTTACTTGCGGCGGCGTACGGAGCGCACTGCCGACGAGGAGCTTGACTTCGGGGCCTTCGGCTTGGCCTCCTTGCGGGTCTTTTTCTTGGGCGCGGCCTTAGCCTCGCCGCTCTTCTTCTTGCCGCGGGAGGCGCGGGCCGACTTCCTTACGGGCTTCTCGGCCGCGGCTGCCGCGGCGCTCTCTTCCTCCCCGTCGCGCGACTGAATGTCCGAGCCGTTCGCCTCTGCCTCTGCCTTGGCGGCTTCGGCGGCCTCACGGGCCTCGCGGGCAGCGATTACCTCCTCGCGGGAGGGCACCCACAGCTTCTTGTCGAACGAGTCGAGGCGGTTCTGGATGCTGTCCTGCGCGCGCTTGCGGTCGTCCGGGTCGGGGAACATCTGCATCATCGAGCGGTTGGTCAGGTTGCGAGTCTTATAGATGTCGCCGTCGTACATCGACATGCGGAAGAAATCGTCGTAGGTGTATTTCTGAAGATTATTGTCGTCGTCGATGAAGATATACTGCTGGGCCAGGTATGGGCGGATGTCGTTCATCTTGATCCAGAACATCGGGTAGCGCACGGCGTCCCCTCCGAAATCGTCGGAGCGGTGGAGCACGGGGCAAATCGCCTCGACCTTGCGGCGCGTCTTGTTGGTGCGCGAGTCAAACTCCCATTTTTCCAGTATATAATAGGAAAGCACCTCGTTTGCGGGAACGTCGCTCTCGTCAATCGCGAACTTGGGATTCTTTTCGGTCGAACCCTTGGCCTCGGTGTACATGACGTGGAAGCGGTCGAGCATGTCGCGCACCTTCAGGCGGTACTGGTCCGAGAAAATCTCCTTGCCATCGAGATACTCGTAAGCCGCAACCTGGTTGTTGGCCAGCAGACGCATCAGGATGCGGAACAGGTTCTCCTGCCCGTCGATTACCTCCTCGGGGAAATACAGGGCGGCGTTCTTGGGGTTCTTCACCTCCAGGTCACGGTAAATCACGCGCATCCACATACGGTCGGCGTCGGAAACATTCGACTCCGAGGAGAAATGTTCCCGCATGCGGTCGGTGACTCCGGGCTGCTGGGTCTGCTCCCCGCGGCGGGAGGGCCCGGAAGCGCCGCTGCGGCGGACTATCGAGCTGCTCGACGAAGAGCTCCCGTCGTCCTGGGCCGAGGCGGTTAGGAATCCGGCGGCTAACACCGCGCAGGTTACGGCATATTTGGCAATCAGGTTCATGGCTGAATTTCTTAGTTGATTATTACCTCGATGGGGGCCAGGTCGCGGGTGATTCCGTCGGGGCCTGTCGCCTTCACGCGGGATATATAGAAGCGCTTGCCGCGGCTGAGGCGGCGGAACGAGTCTTTCTGTCGCTGAGAGAACTGCGAGCCGTTGGAGACTTCGGGAATGGCGTTACCCATCGAGTCGAAGAACACCGTCTCGAAGCTCAGTACCTTGAACTGGATGTTCAGCAGGTCGTCGTCAATCGCGGCCTCGATGCCGGGAGCGGCCATAAGGAGCGCCTTGGAGATTCCGCGGCCCCCGCCCTTGTAGCGGTTCTCGGCGCCGTTGGCATCCTTGAACGCGATATACGGGGTAGGATCGGGGAGCTTACGCACGCGGAACTTGGTGGCCGCGACTGTCATCGGTTTGCCGTCCATCTGGGCGTTCACCGTCACGGTCGCCTCCTCCCCTACCTTGGCGGGATGCGCCACCCAGGAATCACCCTTGCGGGTAAGCGTCCCGTTGGTCATCGTCGCGGTAACGGCGCTGTTGGCCACGCCGGGGACCGAAATCGAAATCGGGTTGTCGATACCGGCGTAAAGAACGTTCATCATCGTCGCCGAGACTGTCGCCGTCGGCTCGATCACGGTATAGGAGGACTCGAACGGCAGGCGGTTCATGGAGCCGTCGCCGGCGGGGACCTCGAGATAACCCTTGTAGTCGAACGTCCCGGTAGAACCGGGGCTGAACTCATACAGGCCGCGGTCGTTGGCAAGCTGCTTGCCGTTGACAAACACCGAGGGGCGGGCCGTCGTGTCAACCGCCGCCAGGACGATGTTGGCGGTATATTTGCCGCCGCGCATGACGACGCGGCTGTTGGGTATGACGAAGGCGTTAAGCTCGTTGACGCGGACATCCCCGGCGTCGACATTCGCCAGAAGGGTCTGAAGCGCCTCCCCCTCGGCATATTTGATATCGTTCTGGAGCTTCGTCAGAAGGGTGACGGCGGCAACGACAGGCTGGTTGTCGAACTTCGACTCCTCCCAGGCCATCTTGCCGATATTCCCCTTGCGCTGCACGGCCTCGGTCGAGAGGGCTTTAAGCACGTTGTCGCGCTTTACCGAGTCGGTCATCAGCGAGGAGATGTATTCGCGGTACCCCTCGACGTTGACGCGGAGGCGCCGTCCGAGCGGGTTCGCCCCGTTGAGCATCACTACGGATGCCGCCTCGAGGTTGTCGCGGTTCTGTATGTCGTCTACCTTGCCGTCATCGCCGTCGGCCTCGCGCACAATCAGCCCCTTGATGGAGTCGATTTCGAGGCATATGGCGCTGGTCACGCCGCGTACTTCCGCGGCCTTGTCGTACCAGCGCTGCCCCTTGTCGGGGTTCTTCTCGGCGAAAGCCCGGAGGGTTCCGAGAATCGCGGCGTTTCGCTGCTCGACGTTGTCGTTTGTGCGGGTGAGGCCCTCCTCTACCTGCGTGAAACCGTTGAGCACGTCGCTGGAGACGTTGAGTGCCAGCATAGCGGTCAGGACGATATACATGAGGTTTATCATCTTCTGACGCGGGGATAGCTGGTTGTTACTGGTGCCCAATTTCTTATGAGGTTTTGAGAGTTGCTGTCAATAGTTTTTCTTTCCCGGAGGCCCTTCACGCCTCGGGCGCCGCGGCGGGAGGAACGGGGGGTACAGGGGCCTGCGCCGCCGGTGTCTCAGGCTGGGCCTGGGGCGCGGCTGCGGCAGCCGCGGCAGCCATCGGGTTGTACATGTTGATGGTCATCGCCGTGATCATCTTCTCGTAGACGGAGTTAAGCTGTTGCATATAGCGCGCCATCTTCTCCGTCTCGGCGCAGTAGCGCGACGAGGCGTCGGACGACTGCTCGTACATCTGGCTGATATCCTTGATACCGCGGTTGACCCGGTCAATCGCGTCGAGCTGCGAGGAAACGCTCTTGAGCTGGATTTCGTAAATCGTGTTAAGGCCGTTGATATTGCGGTTGAGGTCCTGCATCTGCTCGACGTAGCCGTTGGAGGAGCGGGTGATGTTCTCGGAGTTTTCGGTAATGGCGCGGTAGGATTCGAGGAGCACGTCGCTGACCGTGTTCAGCGCGCGGGTCGATTCCTGAAGGTGTCTCAGTTCGCGCGTCATCTCCGTAAGCTGGTCTACGTAGAGCTGCGAGGCGGATGTTATCCCGGCCATCATCTCCGCCGGGGAAGCCCCCGTGAGGTCGGGGGACACCAGCGGGGCCTGGCGCGGCTGGCCGCCGGAAGCGCCGGATGTATCACCGGACGGTACACCTCCGTTTATAACCACCCCGCTCCCTTTCTCGAAGTCGGGGCGGTCCTCCTCGTTACCTGTCTCGAATACCGGGAAAACCTGCTCCCACTTGTACTGCTTGGGAGGGCGGTCGAAGGCTGTCAGGGTAAACATGAGCACCTCGGTACCCATGCCGAGCGACAGCAGGAAGTTGCCGCCGGGGAGGTGGAGGATTTTGAACAGCGCGCCCCAGATCACGATGGCCGCGCCGATTGAATAGGCGAAGTTGAAGAAACGCTGCCCCTTGTCGCTCTGGATGAACGCGCCGATGGAGGTCTTGTATTCTTTTATTTTTCCCATAAGGCAAGATGATGGCTTATTAAAGTAGAGGAGGTAGTTGGGAGAAAGGGGTCAACGGTTCTTTCCGTCGAGCTTCTGGCCGCGGGCGAATCCGATCTGGGAGCGGACGCAGCGGAACCCGATATAGGAGCGCTGCTCGTTCTGGTACTCCCACATGCGGAGGTCGCTTCGGATGTTGTGGGCCACGTCCTTCCAGGAACCTCCGCGCACGATCTTGCGGCGCAGCTTGTAGGGGTCCTCCTTTGCGGCGGCGTAACGGTACTCGGGATTCAGGTCGGAGGTGACGTCGGTCACACCCTCGATGAATGCCGTCGAGGTCCATTCGCTGACGTTGCCCGCCATATCGTACAGGCCGAAGTCGTTGGGCGAGTAGGTGCCGACGCGGGAGGTGATGATATGTCCGTCCTTGACGTAGTTGCCGTCGTTGGGCTTGAAGTTGGCGTAGAAACAACCGCGGTCCTCGCTCATCGTCAGGTCACCCTCCCAGGGGTACATGTTCTCGTTCTGTCCGGCGCGGGCGGCGTATTCCCATTCGGCCTCGGTCGGGAGGCGGTAAGGCTCGACGTAGACCCCCTCGCGGCCGAGCGAGCGGCGCAGGAAGTCGGTACGCCAGTTGCAGAAGGCGTTCGCCTGGTCCCAGCTAACGCCGACGACGGGATATTCCGAGTAGCCCCCGTTGCTGAAATACATACGGACGTAAGGCTCGTTGTATGCGTTCTCGAAGTCGTTGACCCACACGGTGGTATCGGGATAGACGTTGACGATGTAGGTGTTCAGGAAGTCGTACGGCCCGGTCAGGGAGCGGGTTATTGTCTCGGTGCGGATTTCGCCGTTGTCATCGATGAAGGCTGTATCCTTGGAAATCATCGGGTTCGTTGTCGGGGCTGCCAGGTCGGTGTTGTACTGGCGGCGGCGCGGGTCGAGACGGTTGGCGCGCTTGGCGGCCTCCGTGTGGTTGAACACCTCGTAGCGGTAGTTGAGCTGCTCGGGGTCGAGCTCGCGGGCTCCGGTGATGGGATTGGTGCGGTAGAGGCTCTCGATGGCCCTCGCCTCGTCCTCGCCCGGGTTGCGCCAGGGGATAGGCTTGTTCCAGTTGAGATGCGGGGTCACGGGATTGCCCTGCTTGTCCTCCTCGATTTTGAACTCCTCGTTGCCACCGTAGGCCGGATCGGCCAGGCGCTCGCGGATAATCGAGTCGCGCACCCAGAAGACGAACTGCTTGTATTTCGAGTTGGTGACCTCGGTCTCGTCCATCCAGAAAGCGTCGACCGACATCCCTTTGGTGTCAGCCTCGAGGTTCCACAGCGAGTCGGCTTTCTGCGGGCCCATTTCCATAGAGCCGCGCCCGACGAGCACCATGCCGTAGGGGGTAGGTTCGGCCCAGGCCGAGCCTCCGACGCCGGTCACTTCGCCGCCGGCCGAGGAACGGCGCCCCGAGGCGCAGCCTGCGGCGAGCAGTAGCGTCAGCATTGCCGGAAGGAGGTATAACGAGAGTTTCTTCATATCGGATTTCTCTTTGATTCAGATTACATTATGCGTACGCTCTTGTGGCGGTTGCGGTTCTTGCCCGAGAAGTCGAGCTTTACGGAGTAGCCGGCGAGAATCTCGTGGCTCCCCGAAGATGCCTTGGCGATGTAGGAGGTGGAGTAGTCGTAGCTGTATCCGAGGAAGAAGCCCTTGAACTCCACTCCGAGGAGTGCGTAGACCGCGTCCTTCCATCGGTATCCTATGCCCGCGGTAAGGAACTTGTTGTAGCGGCAGCGCACCGTGGCCTCGAAGGTCGTGAAGGTAAAGTCGCTCTTGACAAGCGCGCTCGGCATCACTTCAATTAACGTATTTTTCACGGGAATATTGCTGCCAGCCATAAAATATAAGGTGCGTCCCAGCCGGAACTCATAGTTTTTCTCGTTGCCCCCCTCGCCCGATTCGGCGTTCATGGTGACGGTCGGGGAGTTGAGGTGCGTCGCCGACAGGCCGGCCCAGAACCAGCGGTGGTTGTAGAAAACGCCGAGGCCGAGGTCGAAGGCGTTGCCGCGGATATCGGTCTGCGGTATGGCGTCGTCGGTCGACTCGTGGTAGTCGTCATTATCCGGAATGAACACGTCGGTTCCCTTGAACGACTGGTCGATGAAGCCCACCTGGACACCCATCGACAGCTCCCCCTTGAAGAGGCGCAGCTTGTAGGCCACCTGGGCTCCGACCTGCATGTTCTTATAGAGACCGAAGCTCTCCTGCTGCATCTGCAGCCCGACGCCGAAGCGCTTGTTGAACAACTTCAGAGGCATGTCGGCACCGATGATGAACGTCGTCGGCGCATGCTTGATTCCGACCCACTGCATGCGGGAGCCGCCGCGGGCGCGGAGCATGTCCCCCACGCCGATCGCTCCGGCGTTGTAATACGCCGGAACCTCGAAATACTGCGAGAACTGCGCGTCGGCCTGCGCGTCGGCCCGGAAGCCGGGGAGGGCGGCGAGCAGGGCGGCGAAGAGGAGGGCGACTCTCGCCGTGAACCGGGAGCCGCTTCGGAGAGCCCGCGTATATGCCGTAGGAGTATAGTTCATTCGAAGAAGAAGGTAAGGACTACCATCTTGGTGGTAGCTTTTTTAACCGAGGAGGAGACATCGGTGCGTATCGGGTCGTCGACCAGGTCGGGGCGCTTGTGGGCAAGGGCGTCCGACAGGCCGAAACAGAACTTAATCTCGGGGTTGAGTTTGAAAAACGGCAGGTAGAAGTCACACCCGAAACCAACGGAAAGCATCATGTCGGGGCCATTCATGCGAAGGAAATCCCCCTGCTTCTTAAGCACATCGTAGCCGGGGACAAAGCCCCCGACGAGGTACGGCCGCATATTGCGGAAACGCTTCGCGGCGTACTTGACCTCGATGGGACAGACGATATAAGCCGACTTTATGTCCTGGGGGTACTCCGTGACCTCGGCGGTTCCCGAAAGGTCGCGGAACGTGATGTTGCGGTTGCCGAACCAGAGGCCCGGGGTGGCGCGCACCGAGAAATACTCATTGAGGCGCACGGAAAAAAGGCCGTTGACGCAGAAGCCGGGAGAATATGTTGGCTGCTCCATATACCAGGTCTGCCCCCCTTCGGTAATGAAACCGTTATGGGTGAAGGTGAAGCCGAACGTGTTGACGCCTACACCGAAGCCGAGGTGCCAGCGGCGCATATCGGCATACGGGCGGTTGAGCAGCTTGTCGTTCAGCCGCGTCTTTGCCTGGAGGGGAGCCGCGGAGGCCACCGCCGCGAGGAGCAACAATATTATGGTGCGAAACTTCATTTACTGTATGACACTACTCATAAATAACGCCCCCTTTCGCCGATTATTGCCCGGGGGCGTATCATAACGGCCCATCTGGGTCGTCGCTTGAAGGCTTGGCCTTGGTCACAATCTTCAGATTGCTCCCATCAGCCTCACCTCCAAGCTCCTACCATCTGGACCGTTCTGATAGCGCCCTCCCATCCGGACACAAATGGAAGAGAATCGGAATTTTGATACATCATCCGAGCTACGGAAGGCAAAGGTCTTAACGAATGTTAAATAGGAAACCCGCTGCCATCTTTGAATTGTTTTAAAAGTAATTTTGCATCACTTTTTGCGTTTCAACTGACGATGAGAACTAAACTATCCTCCCGACTGGCCATATTGTTCCTGCCGCTGCTCGCGACGCTCGCCCTTTCGTCGTGCGATGTCGAAGACGATCCATACGGGGGCTACGACTCCCTTAGCGGCACCTGGTACAACGCCGACAACCCCTCGGAATACTACGAGTTCTACGGCGACGGCACAGGCTACTGGTCGAGCAACGGCTACGGCATGGAGTTGGACTACGATTACAGTTGGGACGGGGGATGGCTCGACCTCTATCTCTACCCGGTCGACGCACCGCCATACTCATTGCAATGCGGGCTGTCGCAGTCGGGATACAACCAGATCTGCATCACCTACCCTCCCGGCGACGGGTACGGGTATACCGATATCTTCTACAACCGCGCCCGTTAGATTATTAAGGAGTTTTATAAGTTTTTATAATTCTTATAAGTTTTATAAGTTTTTATAAATCAGTGATTCGAGCGACTCAGTCGCCTGAAAGGACAAATCGAGTGCTTGCAACCTCGTAAAAAACAAGAACATGGAAAAAGTAACTCCGGCCCCCGGTGAAGGCCGAAAGAAAGTCACCATCCCGCTGCTCGCGCTGGCGGTAACGTTCGTCACCTGCCTGATTGTGGCGAACCTCGTTGAAATCAAGACCGTAAGCCTGGGCTGGCTGACCGTTACCGCCGGGCTGACCGTCTTCCCTGTCTCCTATATAATAAATGACTGCGTCGTCGAGGTGTACGGCTTCCGCGTCGCGCGCCTCGTCATATGGCTCGGCTTCGCGATGAGCCTGCTGGTGGCGCTCTTCCTCCAGGTCGCGCTGTGGCTTCCAGGCGACGCGCAGTGGCAGGGCCAGGAAGCTATGGAGATGGTCTACAGCGCCGTACCGCGCATCATGGCGGCGAGCTTCGCGGCCTTCCTCTGCGGTTCGATGGTGAACGCCTACGTCATGAGCCGCATGAAGGCGGCCGCCGGCGGCTCGTCGACCGCTGGGAGCTTCTCGCTCCGCGCGATAGCCTCTACCCTTGGAGGGGAGGGGGTAGACTCTCTCGTGTTCTTCCCCATAGCGTTCGGAGGCGTGCTTCCTTGGGGAACCATCCTTTCCCTTATAGTATCGCAGGCACTGCTGAAAACCGCTTACGAGGTGCTGATTCTGCCAATCACGATCGCGGTCGTGCGCCGGCTGAAACGCGTCGAGGGAATCGACACGGTGGACGCAGGAATCAGCTACAAATGGTGGCGCGTGGGCGACGTCTGACACCCCTCGCGGGCGCTCCGCGACGCCCCGGCGGGAGCGCCCGGCCTCGTTAAAAGTTAGAGGGTCAAAAGATTATTGCGACATTTTTCAGCGAAAAAAAGCCCCAACATAGCGCTTGTTTCAAAAAAAAGCGCGATATTTGCACTTGCAAATTGCGGCAGTTCGGGCTTTTAGCTTCCAAGCCGTTATTTTACAGCGAATTAAATATAAACAAAGATAATATTCACATAACTTAAACTCTGACGTTCACTATGACAAAAGCAGAAATCGTCAACGAGATTTCAAAGACAACCGGCATCGAACGCGCCGCTGTTCTGGAAACCATCGAGAAGTTCATGGAAGTCGTGAAGGACTCCCTGGCCAACGGCGAGCCCGTCTTCCTCCGCGGCTTCGGCAGCTTCATCATCAAGACCCGTTCGCAGAAGACAGCCCGCAACATTTCCAAGAACACAACCATCATCATCCCCGAGCACAACATCCCCGCATTCAAGCCCGCGAAGTGCTTCATGGAGGACGTTAAGGCAGAGAAATAAGCTCCCCCCTACGACCGAACTTTCTATAACACCAATTCATATAACACTTCTCGACTATGCCCAGCGGAAAGAAAAGAAAAGGCCACAAGATGGCCACGCACAAGCGTAAAAAACGCCTGAGAAAGAACCGTCACAAGAAGAAGTAAGAGCCGCGCGCTCAACTCCTCCCACCGACGGGCAGACGCGACAAAAAACACGGAACAAACTTTTCGCCAACCACCCCGGGCTACCCCCGGCTCGGCAAAGTTTGTTCCCGCGTTTTTTCTAACACCACACTTACCCATACCAGCTAATGAAAAGCGAATTAATCGTCGACGTACAGCCTCAGGAGGTCTCGATAGCCCTCCTCGAAGACGGCCGGCTCGTCTCTCTGCAAAAGGAGAGCCGCAACCTGGCCTACGCCGTCGGTGACATATACGTCGCGAAGGTCAAGAAGCTCATGCCCGGCCTCAACGCGGCGTTCGTCAACGTCGGCTACGAGAAAGACGCTTTCCTGCATTACCTGGACCTTGGCCCCCATTTTTCTTCTTATTCCAACTTCCTGAAAGAGGCGCTCGGCGAGGGCGCCGACAAGAACCCTCTCCCGCAGGTTCAGAAAATGAAACTCCTGCCCGATATCGACAAGCACGGCTCCATCGCCGACCAGATCGAGAAGGACCAGGAGCTGATGGTACAGATTGTCAAGGAGCCGATTTCGTCGAAAGGCCCCCGACTGACCACCGAAATCGCGTTCACAGGGCGCTACCTCGTGCTGATTCCGTTCAGCGACAAAATCTCGATTTCGCAGAAAATACGCTCCACAGGGGAGAAACTCCGCCTGCGCCACCTCGTAGAGAGCATACGCCCTAAGAACTTCGGTGTAATCATACGCACCTCGGCCGAAGGAAAGTCCGTCGCCGAGCTGAACCACGAGCTGAAAACCCTGCTGAAATGCTGGGAAGACGCGGTAGCGAAAGCCCGCACCGCCCCGGTTCCCTCCCTCATCTTCGAGGAGGACAGCCGCATCGTCGGGGTGCTGCGCGACGTGTTCTCGACCTCGTTCGAGGGAATCCACGTCAACGACCCGGAGGTCTACCAGCAAATCCTCAACTACGTTACGCTCATCGCCCCCGAGAAAAAGGAAATCGTAGAGCTGTATAAAAAAGAGGAACCGATTTTCGACCATTTCAGCATAACGCGCCAGATCAAGTCGTCGTTCGGCAAAACAGTCTCCTTCCGCTCGGGAGCATACATCATCATCGAGCACACGGAGGCATTACACGTAATCGACGTCAACTCCGGCAACCGCACCAAAGCCACCAACGACCAGGAGAGCAACGCCCTGGAGGTAAACCTCCGCGCTGCCGACGAAATAGCCCGGCAACTCCGCCTCCGCGACATGGGAGGCATAATCGTGGTCGACTTCATCGACATGAACAAGCCGGAACACCGCCAGGCGCTCTACGACCACATGCGCGAAATCATGGCCAACGACCGCGCGCGCCACAACATCCTGCCCCTGAGCAAATTCGGCCTGATGCAGATTACCCGCCAGCGCGTCCGCCCGGCGCTCGACATCGTGACCACCGAATCCTGCCCCTCCTGCTTCGGAAAAGGGGAGGTACAGCCGTCGCTGCTCTTCACCGACGTGCTGAAAGAGAAACTCGCCTACCTTATCGCCGACCTGAAGGTCAAGGACTTCATAATGTACGTCCACCCCTTCGTCGACGCGTACCTCAAGAAAGGCCTCATATCGACCTACCGCCGCTGGAAAATGGAACTCGGCGGGAAGTTCAAAATCCTGCCGGACCAGTCGCTCGCCTACCTCCAGTACCGCGTGCTCGACTCCGCCCGCAACGAAATCGACCTCAAAGAAGAAAAAGACCTTGACAAGACATCCTCGACCAAGGCCAAGACCAAAGCCAAGAACCGGGGGAACCAGGAATAGCCCTGCCCCACCACTCCCACAATACGCGGAGGGCGCTCCCGAACATCACGGAGACGCCCTCCGCATTCCGTTTCAGGCCTTATAATAAAAGAAAAAATAACTTAAAAGCGGGCTGAATGTTGCGGGCTTTAAGGGAAGTTGCTACCTTTGCAAATTGAACAGAACACGCCCCTCCGGGGACTTCCTGAGCGCCCCCGAGGCGCCCGGCCCGGCCGCGGCAACCAGATATGCTTGCATGAAAAAAGGACTTATAATCGGATCAGCCATCGCGGCAGCCATTCTTGCCGGATGCAACGGCGGCAGCTCCGACTACGAATACGCGCCGGTCAACTACGACGGGACGGCCGTAACGGCCTTCTCGCTCAACAGGAACCAGACGGTGCTCAACAACCTCGACTCGGTCTACTTCACAATCGACCTCAACGGCGCCCGGATTTTCAACGCCGACTCGCTCCCCTACGGCACAGAGGTCAAGGAGCTGGCGGTCACCATGTCCACCGACCAGGTATCCGTAGCCGAGTTCACCGTGACACGTCCCGAAAAGGAGGACACGGTCATCAACTACCTCACCTCTCCCAACCAGAAGATCGATTTTTCCAACGGTCCCGTGAAGCTGCTGCTTAAAAGCGCCAACGGGGAGCAGGAACGCGTGTACGAGGTCAAAGTCAACGTCCACAAGGTCGTCGCTGACTCCCTCTACTGGTCGCGGTTCGCCGTCAAGCCTCTCCCGACCACCCTTTCAGCGGCAACCGCCCAGAAGACCGTCGCTTTCAAGGGGAGCGCCTACTGCCTGACCTCCAACGGGACGGCATACTCCCTCGCCGTTTCCAACGACCCTTATGCCGCTGACAAATGGCAGTCCTCCCAGGTCAGCTTCCCGAAAGCCGTCGACGCGGCGAGCTTCACCGCCACTGACAACGCCCTGTTCATTCTTGCCTCCGACGGCGAACTGCTGACAAGCGCCGACGGAGCCTCGTGGAGCGCTACCGGCTCCGTCTGGAAAGCGATTTCGGCCCCTTACGGCGACCGGCTCATCGGAATCGCCGAAACGAACGGGACGCTGACCGCCGTCAGCTACCCGTCGGGGGTCAGCCAGACGCTGCCCTCCTCGTTCCCCGTCAGCGGCACATCCGCCGGGATACCGTTCAACACCAAATGGGCCACCTCCCCCCAGGTAATGATTGCCGGCGGCCGCTCTTCGAGCGGCACACTGACAGGCGCCACCTGGGCCTTTGACGGCACCGCCTGGGCCTCGATCGGCACCGGGCTCCCCGCCGCAGAAGGATACGCTGCCACCCGTGTCTCAATATGCGAGACAGATACCGTCACCTGGCGCGTCACGACCACCGAAGCGCTCCTCGCCATCGGAGGGCGCACGGCGACAGCCGCCAGCCGCGACGTCTACATCAGCCGCAACTTCGGACTGAACTGGAAGAAAGCCGCCGACCTCCTCCAGCTTCCGCCGTATATCCCGGCAATGTCGGGAGCCGATCTCCTCGTGTTCGGCTCGACCTTCACCCCCTCCGGTGTTCTTCCGAAGGCCGTCAAGCCTATCGAGCAGTGGGAAGTTCCCGTGCTATATCTGTTCGGAGGCCGCGACGAGCACGGGTCGCTCCTCCCGTATTACTGGCGCGGAGCCGTGAACCATCTTACGTTCAAGCCATTGCAGTGAAAAGACTTCTGTCGCTCATAATCCCCGCCATCCTGGCGTTCTGCCCGCTGCGGGCATCGGCCCAGGAGGAAAGCTACCGGTTCGACATCGGCGGCCAGATCGGTATGTCGGGGTATGCGGGCGACGCGTCAAGCAACCTGTTCTCCCACCCCGGTTTCGCGGGGGGCGTCTCGTTCCGTTATCTGCCCGACGTGCGGTGGGCTGTCCGCGGCCTTTTCAACGTCATGGGGCTGAGCGGCGACACCAAGGGGATGGACGACGTGCTTCCCGGAGGAGCCACATACGACTTCAAATCAACCGTCTACGACCTCGGAGGCCGTGTCGAGTTCAACTTCCTCCCCTACGGAATCGGCGAGACCTACAAGCAGCTCAAGCGCGTAAGCCCTTATCTCGCGGTCGGCGTGGGAGTGTCGCTCGCGAGCTGCCAGGGGCAGACTGCCGTCGGCTTCAACATCCCAATGGCTTTCGGAGTTAAATACAAGCTCCGGGAGCGCCTTAACCTCGGGCTCGAGTTCGCCGTGACAAAGGTTTTCAACGACCACATGGACGGCCCCCTGGCCGACCTTCACCAAATCCAGACCTCTTTCGTAAGGAATACCGACTGGTACTCCGACATCTCCATATCTCTCACCTACGAGTTCGGCAAACGATGCGAAACCTGCCATTATGTCGACTGACGTTCAACCAACTAATCCCGCAGCAGCAGTGAAAGACCTTCTCGACAGAATCAATCCCGACAGAGTTCCCGCCCATGTAGCGATTATCATGGACGGCAACGGACGCTGGGCCAAGGCCCGGGGCCTCGACCGCTCGGAAGGGCACGTCGAGGGAGTGAACACCGTGCGCCGGATTACGGAAATCGCCTCCGAGGTCGGGGTACGATGCCTGACCCTCTACGCCTTCTCCACCGAGAACTGGAACCGCCCCCAGGCGGAGGTCGACGCGCTGATGCACCTGATCGGCATCGCCATCGAGCGCGAGACCGCCGACCTAATCAAGAACAACGTCAGACTGCGCATGATCGGGGATTTCGACCGTATGCCGCCCGACCCGAAACGCCGCCTCCAGGGATGCTTCGACGCGACGGCCCACTGCACCGGGCTGGTGCTCAACCTCGCACTGAGCTATTCCGGCCGCTGGGACCTGGCCAACGCCGCCCGGCTCCTCGCCGCCGACGCCGGGGCCGGGAAACTCGACCCCGCCGACATCGACGAAAAGACCCTCGCCTCCCGCCTCTCCACGGCCACTCTCCCCGCGCAGGACCCCGACCTGCTGATACGCACCGGGGGTGACATGCGCGTCAGCAACTTCCTCCTGTGGGAAATCGCCTACTCGGAAATCGACGTTACCGACAAATTCTGGCCAGACTACTCGAAAGAGGATTTTCTAAACGCCATCATACGCTTCCAGAGCCGCGAGCGCCGCTTCGGCCTGACAAGCGAACAGATAACCGGGAAAAGCGAGAGCTGACCCCGCGCCACTTTTCAACATCCGCCCGAAAAGATACATTATGCGATACATCACGATTCGCCTCATCACTATCCTTACTCTCCTCACGACCCTCTTTCTGACCGGCTCCCCCGCGGGTGCGGCACAGGAACGGGTAGACACCATATACAACCCGCCGGTTGTCTACACGGCGCTCCCGTCGACCTACGAAATCGCCGGACTGAGCGTCAGCGGAGCCGACAACTACGAGGACTACATCGTGCTCGGTTATTCCGGACTGAAGCTCGGCGACCGCATCGAGATTCCCGGCAACGACATCACGACCGCCGTCAAACGCCTCATGCGCCAAGGCCTCTTCGCCCAGGCGCAGGTGCTGGTCGAGAAAATCGCCGGCGACAAGGTATGGCTGCGGCTGAACCTCCGCACACAGCCCCGCATCTCCGAGGTAAAGTACACCGGGATGAAAAAGGGTGAGCGCGAAGACCTCCAGAAGCGCCTCCAACTGATGAAGGGGAACCAGATCACGCAGAACATCGTAAACCGCGCGACTGAAATCACCAAGAAATACTTCGCCGACAAGGGTTTCGGCAACGCGACAGTAAAAATAACCCTCGACGAGGACCTCAGCAACAAGAACGAGATGATTGTCACAATCGACGTTGACAAGCACTCGAAAGTGAAGGTCCACAAAATCTACATCGATGGCAACCAGGTGCTCTCCGACGGCAAGCTGAAACGCGTCATAAAGAAAACCAACGAGGGGAGCAACCTGCTGAAACTCTTCTCGCAGAAGAAATTCGTCCAGGAGGACTACGAAGGGGACCTCGACCGCATTATCGAAAAATACAACGAGTTGGGCTACCGCGACGCTAAAATCGTGGCCGACTCGGTAGTGCCTTACAACGAGAACAAGGTCGACGTCTACATCAATATCGACGAAGGAAAGAAATATTATATCAAGGACATCAATTGGGTAGGCAACACGCTCTACAACACTGACCAACTGAACTATTTCCTTGACATGGCCCCCGGCGACGTCTACAACCAGAAGAAGCTCAAAAAGCGCCTTCAGGAGGACGAGGACGCCGTCAGCGGCGCGTACATGAACCGAGGGTATCTTTTCTTCCAGCTCGTCCCCATCGAGAAAAACATCAAGGGGGATTCGATTGACCTGGAACTGAGAATGTTCGAAGGCCCGCAGGCCCGCGTCAACAAGGTAGCGATCACCGGTAACGACCGACTCTATGAGAAGGTGGTGCGCCGCGACCTCTACGTTCGCCCCGGCGAGCTCTTCAGCAAGGACAACGTCGTACGCTCCCTCCGCGAAATAGCCCAGACCGGCCATTTCAACCCGGAAAACATGCAGCCCGACATCCAGCCCAACGAGGAGAACGGAACGGTAGACATCGCCTTCAACCTCGAATCGAAGTCGAACGACCAGATCGAGTTCTCGCTCGGCTGGGGACAGACCGGTATCATCGGAAAGCTCGCGCTGAAATTCACCAACTTCTCAATCAAGAACCTCTTCCACCCGAGCACCTACCGCGGTATCATCCCGCAGGGCGAAGGACAGACCTTCACAATCTCGGCCCAGACCAACGCCCGCTACTACCAGATGTACTCCATCTCGTTCCTCGACCCCTGGTTCGGAGGGAAGCGCCCCAACTCCCTCTCCGTCTCGGCCTACTATTCCCGCCAGACCGGCATCAATTCCTCATACTATAACAGCAACTGGTCCAACCCCTATCTTTACAGCGGTTACGGAGGCTATGGCTACGGTTACGGCTACGGCTCGAACTACAACGACTACTACCAGCAGTCGATCGAGAACGCCTACGACCCCAACAAGGTGCTCCAGATGGCGGGCGTGACCGTCGGCTTCGGCAAGCGCCTCAACTGGCCAGACGACTATTTCACCTTCACCACCGAGCTGACCTACAACTGGTACTACCTCAAGAACTGGGAGTACCTCTATTATATGAACAACGGCACCTCCAACGCCCTTGTTCTCGGCCTTACCCTGGCCCGCAACTCGATAGACAACCCGCTCTATACCCGCCGCGGCTCCACATTCTCGCTCAACCTGCAACTGACGCCGCCCGCATCCCTCTTCTCGGGCAAAAAGGACTGGGAGAAGCTCTACAAGAGCAACACGACGCAGTCGAAGAAGGAGCTGTACAAGTGGATCGAGTACTGGAAGCTCCGCTTCAAGTCGCGCACATATACCCCCCTTACCGACCCCGACGGGAAATGGACCCTGGTGCTGATGACCCGCGCCGACGTAGGCCTGCTCGGCAGCTACAACAAATGGCTCCGCTCGCCGTTCGAGACCTTCTATGTCGGCGGCGACGGCATGAGCGGCTCCTATACCTACGCGACGGAGACCATCGCCCTCCGCGGTTACGAGAACGGCTCGCTGACCCCCTGGGGCCGCGAGGGCTACGCCTACACCCGCTTCGGCCTCGAGCTCCACTTCCCCTTCCTTCTCCAGCCGTCGACCACAATCTACGGCCTGGCGTTCGTCGAGGGTGGTAACGCCTGGACCCGCGTCAAGGACTTCTCTCCCTTCTCCTTCAAGCGCTCCGCCGGAGCCGGTGTCCGCATCTTCCTCCCGATGGTCGGCATGATGGGTATCGACTGGGCCTACGGCTTCGACGAGGTGTTCGGCCAGAAGGGCGGCTCCCACTTCCACTTCATCCTCGGCCAGGAATTCTGACCCCCGCGGGGACAGCTCCGGGAGGCATAATCGCCGGGGCTTAAACCTTTTCCCCCGATATTTGTCTTAAAAGATAAATAACCATTAGTAAAACCGGAGCCGCTGACAACGGCTCCCCATGAAAACGAAACGACAGATTATGAAAAAGATACTGCTCTCCCTGCTGCTCCTGGTCGGATGCGCCGCCGCGTCGCAGGCCCAGAAGTTCGCCCTGGTCGACATGGAGTATATCCTCAAGAACGTCCCGGCCTACGAAATGGCCAACGAACAGCTCAACCAGCTCTCGCAGCGCTGGCAGAAAGAGGTCGAGGCCGTCAGCAAGGAGGCCGACTCGATGTACAAGCAATACCTCTCCGACAAAGTGTTCCTAACCGAGGAGCAGGTAAAGAAGCGCGAACAGGAAATCGTAGCCAAGGAAGAGGAGGCGACCCAGCTCCGCTACAAGTATTTCGGCCCGGAAGGTGAACTCTACAAAAAGCGCCAGACCCTTATGAAGCCGATTCAGGACGATGTTTACAACGCCGTGAAGAAGGTTTCCGAGGAGCGCGGCTACCAGGCGATTTTCGACCGCGCGTCGTCGGCCAACATCGTCTACGCGTCGCCCCGCATCGACGTCAGCAACGAAGTGCTCGCCAAACTCGGCTACGCCAACTGACCTCCGAAGAGAGAAATACACAGAGCGGCTTGCGCGTTAACGTTTTCTCTGTTAACTTTGCATACCTTTTCCGCGTCCGCCGTTAAGCGGGCTTAAGACTGAATTAATAAACAAACAATAATAGACCACAGAAATGATCAAAAAAATCCTCATGGCCCTGGTTGTGGCCCTTCCCCTCTGCGCCTGGGCGCAGGCTCCCAAGTTCGGCGTAGTCGACGTAGAGGCCATCCTTCCCAACATGGCTGAATTTGCCGAGGCTCAGACGAAACTCGCGGAGGCATCCAAGACCTACGAAAGCGAATATGCGAAAATCAACGAAGAGCTGCAGAAAAAATTCGCCGAATACCAGGAACTTGAAAAGGATCCCCAGACCCTCCAGTCAATCAAGGAGCGCCGAATGCAGGACATCCAGGAGCTCGACAAGAAGGCCCAGCAGTTCGCTCAGACCGCCCAGCAGGACATCCAGCGCCAGCAGGCCCAGCTCATGCAGCCCATCCAGGAAAAGATGATGAACGCCATCAAGGCTGTCGGCGCTGAAAACGGCTACCTCATGATCTTCCCCGAAGGCGCCGCCGCCTACACAAGCACCGACGTCACCGACGTAACCCCGCTGGTGAAAGCGAAACTCGGCGTGAAGGACGCTCCCGCCGCAGCGAAATAACCCTGCGTCAGACTTATCACAACAGGTGGTATGCCTCTTTGGGCATGCCACCTGTCTTGTTTCTGTGTAGGGACGCGGCGTGCCGCGTCAGAAAAAAAGGAATCGCATAAAAGATTAACAAAGTTGACGCGGCACGCCGCGTCCCTACACCAGTCTTTGCCCATAAACACTTCGTCACAGCGAATTATTCCAATCAATTTTCCCGGTTATGAAGGTAATCCGCAACAGCATCCTCCCTATCGGCAGGGAGTTCGGGGCCATAAACCTCTTCGGCGTGCTCTTCGCCAAGCGCGACATGAGGCTTACCCCGGAGGTGATGAACCACGAGGAAATCCACTCCCGGCAGATGCGCGAACTGCTTTACATCCCCTTCTACCTCATCTATGTCGCGGAATGGCTCTGCCGCCTCGTCCGATGCCGGGGTGACCGCTACCGCGCCTATCTCGACATCTCCTTCGAGCGCGAAGCATACCGCCACGGCCCCGACTCCGGCTACCTCACCCGCCGCAAACCTTTCGCCCAATGGCGCCAATAACCGATAATTCGCGTATCTTTGCAAACAAAATAATTAGTAATGGCGAGCGGGGTTCTGTTGTTTTCGACTTCGGCGGAGCTGGTGAGGGTACCGGCGACGGCTGTCGTGTACGTCTCGGCTGACGGGAACTATTCCGAGTTGACGACTGCCGACGGCGCCCGCGTCGTCCTCACATCCCAGCTCGGACAGGTCGAGAAACGCATCGCCGAGAGCGCCGCGGCGGCCGGAAACCGCTTTATTCGCATAGGCAAGAGCCTGATCATCAACCGGGATTATATCTCCTTCATAAACGCCGGGCGGCAGAAGCTGGTGCTCTCAGACTGCCGCACGTTCCGCCACGAGCTATCGGCCTCGCGGGAAGCGTTGAAAGCGCTGAAGGAGCTAATCGAAAAGGAGGCAGACAATGAGTAAGACCGACAGACACGACATAGACGACAACGAAATCCGGGTGATTTCCAAAACCGGGTCCGGGGATAAGCCGCGGGGCGGGAACAGGCGTCTGGGCCTCCTCGCCGCGGCGATGCTATGCCTCGCCGCCATAGCGGCCGCTGTCTATCTCATGACGGTAGGAACAGAGAAAGAGGAACTGCCGGTCAAGACTTCCGAACCCTCGGAATTAGCCCTGCCGGAGATCACGCCGGTTACAGAAACAACCGCTGCCTCCTCCAAGCCGTATTGCGAAATCACAGACACAGTGGCCGGAGGCCATCGTTTCCTTTTACTGACACCCCGCCAGGCGACTCCAAGCCTCGGACTGGGAGCGAAAGCTCTCGCCGACACGAGCGCCGCGCTCGCAGTACAGGCGGCCGACATACGCCGCGACAACGGCAATATCGTCGGGGCATATGTGCTGCAAGGCAAGCTGTTAAGCAAGGGACAGGCGAAATCGGGTTTTTGCGCTATAATAAATGGGAAAATGACCATCGGGGTAGCCGACTCCACCCCCCTGCTCGAACAGGCGCTTGAAACCGACGGCTACTTCTTCCGCCAGTATCCGCTTGTCGTCGGAGGGCAGGTTGTCGAAAACAAACCGAAAGGGAAATCCCTGCGGAAAGCACTCGCAGAAATCGGGGGCGCCCCGACGGTAGTGCTCAGCCGCGACAAGATGGCCTTCGGAGACTTCTCGCGGGCACTCGCGGAACTGGGAGCGACAAACGCCATATACCTTGTCGGCTCTGCCTCATACGGCTTCGCTATCGACCAGGAGGGACGCAAGATTGATTTCGGCGTACCGGGCGAAACTTCGTCTCTCCCGGAAAATACCAACTACCTGATCTGGCGTTAACGCGTTTCATACAGCGACAGCCCCACTTCATACAAGAGGCTGTCTAACAACCAAAGTTAGGCAGTCTCTATTTTATACACAAAATCAG
>CAJUFH010000050.1 GCA_910585755.1 uncultured Muribaculaceae bacterium
GGGGGTCAAATCAACCTGGCCCCAGGGGTCATCCGCGCCTGGGTTTTCCACATATTGATGCCGGAAGTGATTGCACATGCCATGAAAACAAGACATGCAAAAATTCGGAGAGAATAATATAATTTATGATTCATAAAAGTGCATTTTTGCGAATGTTTATGCAAAGATATATCTTAGAAACGGCTGAAAACAAGAGGTGCTTCTGACAGTTATAGTTAATTAAGAAAGGAGATAATATTTATATAGTTAAAAACTTGACTTATCGTGGTTTGTGTTAGTAAAATAGCTGATTTAACTATATAAATATCAGCCCCAAAACGTAGGAATTTTTATCTTTTGCGATTATATCCATATTTGGAAAATCCTTCGATGAAAGAGGTTGAATTATCACCGTCTTTCACTGGAAGAATGGATAATCAATGACTGCTTATTTCAGCGAGATTCTGTCTGTCGTTATTCGTTTTGCGGACGGCAGAAGTTGAGCATATATCTGCGTTGTAGTTACATTCGCATGGTCAAGTAATTTGCTGACCGTGAAGATGTCAGTGCCTGCGGCGAGCTGGAGAGTGGCGAACGTGTCTCGGAATTTATGGAATGTGATATGTTTTGTAATTCCTGCCGCTTTTAGCCACTCTTGCAGAGGACGTTGAGCCATGTGGCGTTGGAAGTCCTTGAACACCTTTCCTGTTTTGCGCTCTCCGCATAGTGCGAGCATCTCTGCACTTAGAGGGTGACAGGTTTCTTTCTTCGTTTTCTGAATACGTATGAACATCGAGATTTCGCCATCCGCATCCTGTCGGATGTCTTCCCACTTGAGATTAAGGATATCGCTGAGGCGTAATCCTGTGAGAATGGAGAAAAGCGATGCTCGTTTCAGTCCGGACAATCGGCATTCAGTCGCGGCCAACTTCTTCACTTCGTCTACTGTGAGGAAGTCCTTCTTGACCTCCTCATAGTCGATTTGATCAAGATAGTCATTGAGGTTCTCTTTTAAGAGACGCTCTTTGTGTGCCTCTTTCAGAAGGGCACGGAAAAGAGAGAAGTAGCCGGCTGCAGAATTGCGGTTAATCTTTCGTTTTGTATGCTTTATTTGGTTAGCATTGAGCAGATAAGAACGAAATTTGTTGCAGAAGTCGATGGTTATATCTCCGAAGGTGCAGCTTCCTTTTGTGAACTGACGGAAATGCAGATAAGAGCATTTCCATTTCTGATGACGCCCTTTGGTCTTTCGTTCGAAATAGGCGAGGAAGTCGAGCTTCGGAGTCTCGCGGTCAAGAAATCCGAACTCGCTGTTGATCAGCTGTTCCTGACGGCGACAACGTATCAGTTCTGCGCGGTTGAGTATAGACTCATTATACTCCTTTTGGAACTGGGTTGTCGGATTCTCATAGATATAGAATCCCAGATACTCACGTCGAGTGTTTCTGTTGGTTTGAGGATTGCGGACAGCCGGATAGAAATCCAGATAGACCGAAAGCCTTCCTTTCGTCATCTTGGCTGTGCGCACATTTACTGATGGGACGGTGTTCTTTCTCATTGTTTATTACTCATTGGTTATTTGATTTTGAAATTGCTGCAAAACTAATTGAAAATCAAGTGGTGCGCCATTGCAGTGCGGCGCAGCTATGCTTATGCACCGGTTATTATTCAATTTTAGGAATTCCAAGGACTTTGTCGAGACCTGCACGCTCGATATATACTCGGTTGTCATGGTAGATTCGAGGCACCTTATATGTACGGACATAGTACGAAATTTGGTCTCGGGTCATGCCATAAGCACCCATTGCCTCTTGAATCGAATAGTATTCCGAGGCCAGTTCCGGGTTTACACCCATAGCGACATCTACTTCATGTCGGAAGTAATAGACAATGTTCCGGACTTTTTGCTTTGTGATTTTTAGTTCCGAAACCAAGCGATACAGGGCCTCCTTTTTTATGCCGAACTTAGTGCAGACTTCATCGACCGTGTACCATTCATCTTTGTTGACTTCTTCTACAGCCGATTTGCCGAAGATACGGTCAATGTGCTTCTTGTTCCAGAGCGTCTTTCCTCGGGAGACCGTCTTGGGGATGTTGTGTTTTGCCGCCATCTTATAAAGCCAGCTGTTTCCGATGCCAAATTTCTCCAGCACCTCTTTAGAGGTATAGAATTCGGTAATAGGTTCACAGGTTTTAGTCTCTCTTTTGATGTAAGGGGAAGAAGATTTGAACATCTCATCGAGAACAGCCCGACTTATGAAAGTTTTACCTGAGAATTGCACGCAGGGGATCGATCCTCTTTCCAGATATCGGTAAAGAGTCCGTGTAGAAACACCTATCAGTCTCGCACATTGGCAAGGTGACAAAAACAAAAGTTTTTCCTCGTCTTCCGATGCTTTTGCATCTAAAGTTTTTTGAGTGGATGCTACATGTTCTTCTCTCTTTCGCTGCTTGTATGCATGCTCGGCACATCGCTTGCTGCAATAGCGTGTCGAGCTCTTGCGTGCTGTGAATGATGCCCCGCAAAATTCACAGACTTTTTGAAATTCAATTGTACTGCTCATATTCTCGTTTTTGAGTTATTTCTGTTAAAAATGTGTCATGGTGTGACACCCAGTGTCAGTGTGTGACATAATCGTCCACACCTCGGAAAATGGGCTGACGTACAAAAGAGAAAGCGAAAAAAGATACACAAACGGCTAAAAAAGCCCGTGAAATGCCCGATTTGGCGAAAAAAATAACGCCCGGATTTCAGGCGTTATTGGTCATTATTAGTATTTTAACTGCTTTTATATCAATTAACTACTTGCCGATGCAGAAGCGGGAGAAGATGGTGGAGAGGATGTCGGGGGCGGTGATGGTGCCGGTGATGGAGGCAAGGTGGGTGAGGGTTTCGCGGAGGTCCTGGGCCATAAGGTCGAGGGGAATGGCGAAGGAGATCGATGGGATTGGATTGGATGGGGAAGTGGTGGAGGGGGAGAGGACGGAATCGCTGGGTGTTGTGAGGGAGGTGGATGGTGCGGGAGTAAGGGCGGCGAGAAGGCGGTGGAGGGGGGCGGTGGCGGCGGAGAGGGCGTCGTAGTGGCGCTGGTTTGTGACGAGGATGGCGTCGGATGTGGCGGAGCCGGTGAGGGTGTCGGCGAGGTTGGAGAGGGTGGAGCGGAGGGTGTCGATGCCTTGGCCGGTTTTGGCGGAGATAGAGAGGGTGATTAGAGATGGGGGAGAGGGGGGGAGCTCGGCGTATGCCTCGCCACGGTACGAGGACGGGGGCTCGGCACGGAATGCGGGGAGTTCGCTACAGCAGGAGGGGCGCTCGCCACGGTGGGATGGGGAGAGCTCGGTATGGGAGGGGGGGACTTCATCACGGGCGGAGAGGAGGTCGGTTTTGTTGCGCAGGAGGATGATGGGGGTGTCGGGGGCGGTAGCGCGGAGGTCGGCGAGGAGGGCTGCGGTTTCATCGGGGTGGGAGGCGGCGTTGGCTGGTGATTTGGCTACGGTGGAGGTGGCAGCGTCTGTTACGGCGAGGATGACTGAGGCGCGGGAGATGGCTTTGCGGGAGCGCTGTATGCCGGCCTGTTCGATGGTGTCGGTGGTTTCGCGGATGCCGGCGGTGTCGATAATGCGGAAGAGGTGGTCGCCGATGGCGAGGGTGTCTTCGACGGTGTCGCGGGTGGTGCCGTGTATGTCGCTCACGATGGCGCGGTCGTCGTTGAGAAGGGCGTTGAGTAGGGAGGATTTGCCGGCGTTTGTCGGTCCGGCTATCGCTACTGGGATTCCGTCCTTGATGGCGGTTCCGGCGGCGAAGGAGGCGCGCAGGCGTTCTATTTCGGCGAGAATCTGACTGGCGAGTTCCCGTAGACGGTCCCTCGACGCGAACTCCACGTCCTCCTCGCTGAAATCAAGTTCCAGCTCGAGCAGGGCCGCGAGGTCGAGGAGCTGCTGCCGCAGGTCGGCCAGGCGCTGTGAAAAGGCTCCGCGCATCTGATTGTTTGCGATGCGCAGGGCTGCGCGTGAGTTGGCCACGATTACGTCGGCAACTGCCTCTGCCTGGGCGAGGTCCATCTTTCCCGCGGCGAAAGCCCGGCGGGTGAACTCTCCCGGCTCGGCGAGGCGCGCGCCGTTGCGGCAGAGTAGGCGGATAAGTTCGGCCTGGACGAATCGGGAGCCGTGGACCGATAGCTCCACGGTGTCTTCCCCCGTGAAGGAGTTCGGTGCCCGGAAGATGGTCGCCACGGCCTGGTCAAGCGGCTCGCCGCCGCGTTCGGGGTCGATAATATGCCCGAGGTGGGCGGTATGGCTGTCGCAAAGTGCGAGGCGTTTCCCGCGCCATACGCGGTCGACGGTCTCGATGGCCGCTGGGCCGCTTATGCGGGCCACGGCTATGCCTCCCGTTCCGGGAGGGGTTGAAATAGCGCAGATTGTGCTCACGAATAGTTGTTTTTGCGATAATGAATCAGCGTTTCCCGGTTGACCAGCTGTGGAAGTCACACTGGCTTTCGACCTCTTTTTCAACTGCGTCGGGGAGGGCTGAGAAGAAGTCTATCCCGGTAACGCTCTCGACGGAATCGACGCTGACGGCGCATTTCTGCATACCGCCCGGCACAGGTCCGTTAGGCATCAGGAAACCGATTGCCCGCGGCGGGTCGGCGTAGGGGGAGAGCACCACTTTGAAGAATCCCTGCGGCACGGCGACCCCGGTAGGCCCTATCAGCATCGACGCTCCCGTTTTGCCGAACACAGGCCCGCATACAATAACTACGGCGCTGTCGCGCCGGGCCCGCTGGCGGCATTTCTCTTCGAGCTTGTTCCAGGCTCCGCGGTTAAGGTCGCCGGCCTGGGGGCATATGTTGGTCATCAGGAAAGACTCGTCCATCGCCTGAGCGTCCCATTTCATATCCCCGGCGGGTGCCATATGCCCCCTGTCGAATCCCGAATAGCGGTAGTCCTGGGGCGTGGCGCATCCTTCGACATCCAAGTCCGGGGCGAAGCTCTGAGTGCGCGGATGCCTGCCGTCGGCTTCCGAGGCGAGGAGTTCCCAGCCGACCCAGTTGGGCTGGTGAGTCTTGGGGTTGAACGAGACAGTGAACCCCTTATATCGGAGCAGTTCCTCCGGCATCCCCTTGGGAACATTAGCGGTTTCCAGGGCCGAGGCGTCGGGAATCGCCGGGCGGTCGTTGTCGCCATTCCCCTGGGCTTTCGCTGTGATTACGAGCCATGCGATTACGGCTATCACAGCCACCGCAAGGGCGATGGCGAGCGGGCGCGTGTTGTCGGTGGCGCGGGGTGGTTTACGGGAACCGCCGCGCGACCCTGGGGTTGCGCGGCGGCGAGTGCGGTTTGTTGCCAAATCCTTGACTATTTATTCAGATTAGAGGATAGCGCTGAGGTTGAAGTTCTGGAACTCGAGGTCCTTGGCGGCCTTGGCGGCGAGGGAGCGGTCGAGCTTGACAGCCTGGCGCAGGTTGTTGTTGACCATCGTGTCGTTGTTGGTGCGTGCGCCGAGGATGGCCGTGATGTAGTAGGTCATGGCGTTCGGAGCGGTGATGCCGGCGAGGGTCGACTTAGCCTTGCTGTAATCCTTGGTGAGAATCTGGGCGAGGGCGGCGTTGTTGGTCTTGGCGTTGCCGAAAGCCTTGACGGCCGCGGCGGGGTCGCCGGTCATCAGGTAGTAGGTACCCATAGCGTCGTTAAGCTCGGGCTGACCGGCTGCGGCGCCGAACTTCTGGTTGGCCTGGCGGTAGTCCTTGTTCATCAGCGAAACGAGGCCCATGTTCATCTGAGGCTCTGTGGCGGCGGGCGCGAGGCGCTGGGCGTGGGCGAAGTTCTGCTTGGCGGCGTCGTAGTCGCCGGCTGCGAACTGGGTCATGCCGATGTCGTTGAACGCGCGGTAGTCGTTGGGATAGAGCTTGGCGGCGGTATCGTAGACCTTCATCTTGTCGGCGTTGTTGTCAAACAGCGTCGCGGTGTAGAGGAGCTCGTCGATAGTGAGGCTCTTGGGGTTCTGTGCGTAAGCGTCCATAAGTTCGCGGTCGCTCTTGCCGATTACGTTGATGGATGCGGTGATGCGGCTTCTGCGGAGCTGGGGAAGCACCTGCTCGGCGAGTTGGTCGAAAATTGAGGAGAGATTGCGGATTTCCTTCTCGCGCTGTTCGGGGTCCTTGTACATCGAGAGGACGCTGAGGATGAGTTCTTTGTCCTGGATCGAGCTTGCGGCAACGAGCTTCTGGAAGCCTTCCCAGTCCTCGGGGGTGAAGTTGGCGGTCAGTTCGCCGAACTCGGTGATGTTGTCCTTCTTGAGCTGCTTGTCGAGGTAAGCGCTGGTGTTCTTCTCGCGGCTTTCGGCCAGGCGGGTGTTGAGGTCGAGCGAGCCTTCGGGCGAAGCGTAGGAGGAGATGTTTATTTCCTCGATTTTGCGCGATGGGTCGTTTGCGGCGTTTTTAAGCTGCTCGTTGAGCGAGAGCATCTCGTCGGACTTGAGCTGGCCTTCGCGGATGTTGGCCTGGTTGATCAGGAAGTGGATGTCAGCGTCGTATTTCTCGTTGATCACGCGCTGGAACTTGTCCTGGGCGAGAGCCGGAGTCACTGTCGAGGCGTCGGCGAGGGTCGAGGTGGCGACCACGCCGGTAGCTACCTTTACGCGGGGCAGGGCGTACTGCTTGCTTCCCTGGCGCACGTCGAAGGCGAGCTGCAGGTCGCTGCGCATCATGTCAGGCTGGTACTCGTACATGACGGGAATCGTTACCGTACCGCCGTTCTCGTAGTTGATTACCGGGGCGTTGCCGCGCACCTTCTCGCCCTGGAAAGTGTAGGGCTGCGACGCTACTTCCTGGCCCTCGAAGCAGAGGTAGGGGGTAACGGTCACTTCGGCGTTCTTGACGAAGAACTTCGCGGGGATACGGGCGGTCACGGTCGCGGGGACGCGGTCTGCCACGACTTCCAGCGGGTTGGGGTTGACGTTGAAGTAGTCGGCTTGAAACTGGTTAAGTTTTTTTCCGCAGCCCGTCAGCAGGACAGTGCCGGTAGCGGCGAGCGCGAGAACTGATTTTGCGTTCATGATGCTTATAATGTGATAGATTAGTTTGCGTTAGACATCCGTTTGCCCGGACTGTCCAAAGTCCCGGCAAACTTACCCGCAAAGGTACTCAATCCGCGCCGCAATCCCTCGGCGCAAACATTAAAGTTTGCTAAAAATATTAAAGGATAGGTTTGGGAGCGCCTTATATTTCGCTATGTCGGGCGAGGCGGGTCAGGGGATGGCGGCGAGGCCTCCTTTGGCGGTTTCCTTGTAGAGGGAGGGGAGGTCGTGGCCGGTCTGCTTCATTACCTCGACGATGCGGTCGAAGTCGACGCGGTGGCGGCCGTCGGAGAAGGCGGCGTAGAGGTTGGCGTCGAGGGCGCGGGCGGCGGCGTAGGCGTTGCGTTCGATGCAGGGAATCTGCACCAGGCCGCAGACGGGGTCGCACGTCAGGCCGAGGTGGTGCTCAAGCCCCATTTCGGCGGAGTACTCTATCTGCGCCGGGGTGCCACCGAAAAGTTGCGAGGCGGCTGCGGCGGCCATGGCGCACGCTACCCCGACCTCTCCCTGGCACCCGACTTCGGCACCGGAGACGGAGGCGTTATGCTTGACGACGTTGCCGAATAGCCCGGCGGTAGCAAGGGCGCGGAGGATGCGTTTCTCGGAGAATCCTTTGGAGGTGTAGAGGTGGTAGAGGACGGCGGGGACTATGCCGCAGGAGCCGCAGGTGGGGGCTGTGACGATTTCTCCTCCAGCGGCGTTTTCCTCGCTGACGGCCAGCGCGTAGGCGTAGACGAGTCCGCGGCTTTTCAGCGACGAGTTGTAGCCCGCGGCGTGGACGTAGTAGCTTACGGCTTTGCGCCTTACGCCAAGTCCGCCGGGAAGAATCCCCTCGGCCTCGATGCCCCGCTCGACAGCGTTCTTCATAACCTGCCATACCTCCCGGAGGTAGTCCCAGATTTCGGGCCCTTCGGTCTGTTCGACATACTCCCAGTAGCTCAGGCCGGTGCGCTCGCACCATTCGAGAATCTCCTTGATTTTCGTCATGGGGTAGATGCTCTGGGCTGCCTGGCGGCTTTCCCCTTCGCGCACGATGTCGCCTCCACCGATGGAATAGAAGGTCTCCGAGCCGAGCGACTTTCCCTCATCACCGATAGCCTCGAAGCGGATGCCGTTGGTATGGAACGGAAGCACGGTGTCAGGTTCCCAGGCGATTTCGGTCGGTACGGCGGGGGAGAGCACGTCGAGGACGGCTTTGTCTGTGAGGTGTCCCTTACCGGTGGCGGCGAGCGCCCCGTAGAGCGTCACTACGACCTTCGACGTTCCGGCCGGAAGCTCGGAGAGGTATATTTGCGCGGCTTTGCGCGGGCCCATAGTGTGGGAGCTGGAGGGGCCTTGGCCTATCTTGAACAGTTGGCGGATTGATTCCATATTCTTCGTGTGGGGAATTTAGACTGGTGGGGAAATGTTAAAGGCAGGTATTATACTACGGGCAAAAACTATTATCTTCACCCTTTCACATTTCACCCTTCACCCTTCACCCTTCACTCTTCAATGGTTACGTTCGATGATGAAATCGATGAGCGAAATCAGGGCGTCGCGGGTAGGGGAGGGGGCGAATGTGTCGCGGAGGAGGGCTGCCGCCTGGTTGCGGAGCCGTGCCATAGTCGCGTAGGCGTAGTCGATGCCTCCGTTTTCGATGGCGAAGTTGATGAGGCTTGCTATTTCATCTGAGCCGAGGGCTTCCTTGCGGGCGAGGCTGCGCATCCCGGCGCATCCTTCAATTGCCTCGTCGCGGAGGACGTGGAGCAGCGGCAGTGTGATTTTCCCCTCCCTAAGGTCGTTGCCTGTCGGTTTCCCGATCGCGGCGTCGGCGAAATAGTCGAAAATGTCGTCCTTGATCTGGAAGCATAGACCCAGCAGGCGGCTGTATTCGATGAGCGCCGCGGCGCGGGGGTCCTCCTTGCCGATGCCGGCGGCGAACACGCCGACCTCGGCGCACGCGACGAACAGCGACGCGGTCTTTCTGAATATGATTTTGAAGTATGCCTCCTCCTCGAGATTGTTGAACCGGGCGGTGTAAATTTCGTCAAGTTCTCCGATCGACAGCAGCCGTCCGAGCTCGGAAATGGAGCCTACTATACGGATGTCCTCGGTGGCCGCTGCCTGGAGCAGGGCGTTGGAGAGGAAGAAGTCGCCGATGAGTACCGCCAGATGGTTGTCCCATAGGGCGTTGATTGTCGGCGCTCCGCGGCGGGTAGTCGTGTCGTCTACCACGTCGTCGTGAATCAGCGACGCGTTGTGGAGCAATTCTACAGCCGCGGCCCCTTTCAGCGCCTTGTCAGTGACATCGCCGAAGAGCTTCGCGCAGAGCATCACCAGAATCGGGCGCACCTGCTTCCCCTCCTTTTCGAGATACGAGGTGATGACCTTGTTCATCAGCTCGTTGGGAGACTGGAGGGTCTGCCTGATGAGGCTGTTAAGCCCTGTCAGTTCCGTCGCGAGGGATTGCTGTATGGATTTAAAGTTGCCCATTTCTGATAATTCGGCTGCAAAATTAACGAAATTTCCATCACCCCGCAACAATTCCCCCGATTTTCCGCTGAAATCACTTTCGGAGCGGCGGCCAGCGGAGATTTTTTTTGGAGAGGCGCGGAAGTTTCGTATATTTGCGGAAATAATCATATCTGATACCTTAACATATATCCGATACCTCATCAAATAATGAACAAGATACTGTCAAAGGAGCATTTCTCGGAGAAGGTTGTCAAGCTCGTGGTCGAGGCGCCGCTGATCGCAAAAGCGAGGCGTCCGGGCCATTTCGTCATTGTGATATGCGACGAGAAGGGTGAGCGCATCCCTCTGACCATAGCCGACGCTGACGTCAGGCGCGGGACGATCACCCTTGTGGTACAGGCCATCGGCGAGTCTACGGCCCGCATCTGCGCCAAGGAGGCGGGCGAGTACCTCCACGACGTTGTCGGCCCGCTCGGCCGCGCCACCGAAATCCGGAACTACGGAACCGTCGTATGCTGCGGCGGAGGAGTCGGAGTGGCTCCGCTGCTCCCGATTCTCGCGGCGATGAAGGAGGCCGGCAACCGCGTCATAGCGGTGCTGGCGGCCCGTACCCGCGACCTCATAATTCTTGAGGAGGAGGTGCGCCGCCATGCCGACGAGGTAATCATAATGACCGACGACGGCTCCTATGGCCGCAAGGGGCTTGTGACCAACGGGGTCGAGGAGGTAATCCTGCGCGAGAAGGTCGATTTGGTCTGCACGATAGGCCCGGCGGTAATGATGAAGTTCGTCAGCCTCCTGACCAAGAAATACGAGGTCCCGACAATCTGTTCCCTGAACACTATCATGGTAGACGGTACTGGAATGTGCGGCGCCTGCCGCGTGACGGTCGGAGGGAAGATGCGTTTCGTATGCGTCGACGGTCCCGAGTTTGACGCCCACCAGGTAGACTTCGACGAGATGCTGACTCGTCTCCGCTCTTATTAATCCACCAGCCATTCATCAATATGAACCAGGATACAATATCGCCCCGCGACGCCGAGTGGCGCGAGCAGCTTCGCAAGGCCCATACCCCGAAAGAGCGCCGCGAGATACCACGCGTGAAGATGCCGGAGCTTTCCGCCTCATACCGCGTTACCTGCAACGAGGAGGTAAACCAGGGGCTGTCGGCCGAGCAGGCCGTGCTTG
Source organism: uncultured Muribaculaceae bacterium (assembly GCA_910585755.1). Taxonomy (GTDB): domain Bacteria; phylum Bacteroidota; class Bacteroidia; order Bacteroidales; family Muribaculaceae; genus UBA7173. Next base: position 10,700 of record CAJUFH010000050.1, read on the forward strand.
AGGCAACCCGCTGCCTCGACTGCCCGAACCCGACGTGTGTCACCGGATGCCCCGTCGGCATCAACATCCCGGGCTTTATAAAGAATATCGAGCGGGGCGACTTCCCCGCCGCTGCCCTCACTCTCCGCGAGACCTCGGCGCTCCCCGCAGTCTGCGGCCGCGTGTGTCCACAGGAACGCCAGTGCGAGTCGAAGTGCATATATAACAAGATGAACCAGCCGGCAGTCGCCATCGGCTACCTGGAGCGTTTTGCCGCCGACACGGCCAACGAGGCAGCTACCCGGGGCGAGGCTCCGGCGGCTCCCGCCGTGACCCCCAACGGCAAGAAGGTCGCTGTCGTAGGCTCCGGCCCCGCGGCGCTCTCCTTCGCGGGTGACATGGCCCGCCGCGGTTACGCCGTTGAGGTTTTTGAGGCGCTCCACGAAATCGGGGGCGTGCTGAAATACGGCATCCCCGAGTTCCGCCTGCCCAACCGCGTGGTCGACATCGAGATTGACGCTCTGCGCGCCGCCGGAGTGAAGTTCGTGGCTAACTGCGTTGTCGGCAAGACCCTCAGTTACGGCGACCTCCTCAACCAGGGTTTCGACGGTGTGTTCGTGGCCTCGGGGGCCGGCCTTCCCCGCTTCATGGGGATTCCCGGAGAGAACGCCATCGGTGTCATGTCGTCTAACGAGTACCTGACGCGAATCAACTTGATGGGCGCGGGCCGTCCCGGATGGGCAACCCCGGTAATCAAGGGGAAGCGTGTCGCGGTCGTCGGTGCCGGGAACACCGCTATGGACTCCTGCCGCACCGCCCGTCGAATGGGAGCTGAGGAGGTCTATATCGTCTACCGCCGAAGCGAGGCCGAGATGCCGGCCCGTGCCGAGGAGGTGCGCCACGCCAAGGAGGAGGGGGTTACATTCCTTACCCTCCACAACCCGATCGAGTACCTGACAGACGAAAAGGGGCGCGTGAAGGCTATGTGCCTGCAGCGCATGGAGCTCGGAGAACCCGACGCTTCGGGGCGCCGTTCGCCGGTACCTGTCGAGGGTGATATTGTCGAGATGCCTGTCGACGAGGTTATCGTCAGTGTCGGCGTGTCGCCCAACCCCCTTATCCCCAACTCTATCGAAGGGCTTGAGGTTACCCGCCGCGGCACTCTCGTGGTCAACGACGAGACTCTCGAGACTACTATGCCGCTCCTCTTCGCCGGAGGAGACATTGTCCGCGGTGGAGCCACCGTAATCCTCGCCATGGGTGACGGCCGCCGCGCCGCCGCCGCGATGGATGCGAAACTTTCTCAGAAATAATACCTAAATAATAAAATGAGCAAGGAACTTACGATTGACGAGGTCTACCGCGCGCAGATGGTGCTCCGCGACGTCGCCCGTCATCCCAAAATCATCGGTCCGACACAGCTCTCCTCAAGCTGCAAAATATACCTCAAACCTGAGAACCTCCAGCATACAGGGGCCTTCAAGCTCCGCGGCGCCTATTACAAAATCTCCCAGCTTACCGACGAGGAGAAGGCCCACGGCGTGATCGCCTGCTCGGCCGGGAACCACGCCCAGGGTGTGGCCCTCGGAGCCACCCACCACGGCATCAAGTCGCTGATCTGCCTTCCCGCCGGGGCGCCGATTTCCAAAATCGAGGCCACCAAGCGGCTCGGGGCCGAGGTATGTCTTGTGCCGGGTGTTTACGACGACGCTTATGCCAAGGCTATCGAGCTGAAGGAGAAACACGGCTACACGTTCGTCCACCCCTTCAACGACCCGCTGGTAATCGCGGGCCAGGGCACGATCGGGCTTGAAATCCTCGAGGAGATGCCCCGCGTCCAGGCTATTGTGGTACCTATCGGCGGGGGCGGCCTGATTGCGGGTGTGGCGTTCGCTGTCAAGATGCTGCGCCCCGATATCAAGGTTTACGGCGTGCAGGCCGCGGGTGCCCCCTCTATGGCCGAATCGCTCAAAACCGGCAAGCGCGAGCACCTCGACTCCGTGTTCACCATCGCCGACGGAATCGCGGTGAAGGAGCCGGGCGACCTCACGCTCGAGCTGTGCCGCCGTTATGTCGACGAGGTCGTGACCGTTACCGACGACGAAATCGCCGCCGCTATCCTCGCGCTGGTCGAGAAGCAGAAGCTCGTGGCCGAAGGCGCCGGGGCTGCCGCTGTCGCTGCGGCGATGTTCGGCAAGCTCCCGATTGACGGGGAGGATGTCGTGTGCGTCGTTTCCGGCGGCAATATCGACGTAAACACCCTTAACCGCGTGATTAACCGCGGGCTGGCGAAGGCCGGACGCGTCTGCCAGTTCGAACTGGAAGTGCAGGACAAGCCCGGTACCCTCTCCAACGTGCTGAAAGTGGTCGGCGACCAAGGTGCTAACGTGCTGTCGGTTAATCACGAGCGCATCGGCTCCGCCTCCCAGGTCAACTCCTGCGTGCTCCATCTCGAGCTTGAAACCCTCAACCACGAACATATCGAACGTATCCGCCGCGCCCTCTCCGATGCCGGGTACGCGGTCAAAGACTAAGCATACACCTAATAATACAGAATGATCCGATACGACGACCATCTGCTGCATATCTACGCCGAGAGCTTTCGGAACAACTGGGAGCTCCCGGCGCTTGCCGAATACGGTAATGACGAGGTGCTGACCTACGGCGAGTTCGCCCGCCGCATAGCCCGCATACATCTTTTCTACCAACAGCTCGGACTCCGCCCCGGCGACAAGGTCGCCCTGCTCGGAAAGAACTCGGCGACCTGGGTGATGGTCTTTATGGCTACAATCACCTACGGCGCGACAATCGTCCCGATTCTCCCTGACTTCAACTCCCGCGACGCGCAGCATATCATAAACCACTCCGAAGCGACCATCCTTATGGTAAGCTCCTCGATATGGGAAACCTACGAGTTCGAGCAGATGCCGGCGCTGAGGGCCGTGATTTCGCTGGAGAACCGCCAGGTGCTCGCCGAGAGGGCTCCCGAGAAAGAGAACACCGCCGAGCGTATCGTGCGCAACCTTACGCGCCGTTTCCGCTCTAAATATCCCCGCGGCTTCCGCCCTGAGGATGTCCGGTATCCCGAGATGCCCCGCGACGCCGTGGCTGTCCTTAACTACACCTCCGGCACTACGGGCTTCTCCAAGGGGGTGATGCTGACCTATGACAACATCGCCGGAAACGTCGTGTTCGGAATCAAGTCGCGGCTCCATTTCGAGGGTTCCCGCTGCCTGTCGTTCCTCCCTCTGGCTCACGCCTACGGCTGCGCCTTCGACATGCTCGTGCCCCTGGCCGTCGGTACCTTTGTGACTCTCTTCGGGAAGGCCCCGACCCCCAAGCTGCTGCTGGGGGCTTTGGCGCAGGTGAAGCCCAACCTCGTAGTCTGCGTGCCGCTGATTCTGGAGAAAATCTACCGCAAGCAGATTGTCCCGATGATTACCCGCCGGGCGATGCGATGGGCGCTCGCCGTTCCCTTCCTCGACAACGCTATCTATGCCAAAATCCGCAGCCGCCTGGTAGAGGCTTTCGGCGGATGTTTCGAGGAGGTTATTGTCGGGGGCGCTCCCCTCAACGGCGAGGTAGAGGCCTTCCTCAACCGAATCAAATTCCCCCTGACGGTCGGCTACGGGATGACCGAGTGCGGCCCCCTCATCAGCTATATGCCCTGGCGGGAGTTCGTCGTGACCTCCTGCGGCCGGGTGCTTCCGAACATGGAGGCCAAAATCCTCTCTGACGATCCCGAGCATAAGCCGGGTGAAATATGTGTCCGAGGCCAGAACGTCATGGCGGGGTATTACAAGAATCCAGAGGCCACCGAGGCGGTGCTTTCGGAAGACGGATGGCTCCGCACCGGCGACATGGGAACCCTCTCGAAGGACAACGTGCTCTTTATCCGCGGTCGCTCCAAGACGATGATACTCAGCGCTTCGGGCCAGAATATCTATCCCGAGGAAATCGAGGCCAAGCTCAACAACATGCCGTACGTCAGCGAGAGCCTGATTGTAGAGCGCGGCAAGGGGCTGACCGCCATTGTCTATCCCGACTACGAGCGTATGGACGCCGACGGCGTGACTATCGACCAGCTCGACTCCCTGATGGAGCGCAACCGCGCCGACCTCAACGGCCTCGTCGCCCCCTACGAGCGCGTCGACCGCATCCAGCTCATCCCCCACGAGTTCGAGAAGACCCCCAAGAAATCCATCAAGCGCTACCTCTACTCCTGATGCCTTGTGCGGCTTGCTGCCTTGTGATAGCCTAAGTCGTGTATTTGCTTGTTGATGAATATTTAGCGGCCCATCCGTAATCGGAGGGCCGCTATTGTGTTATAAAAAAGGGATCTGCTTTTGTTCAGTGGTTGGAGAGGAGGCGGTCGCGGCGAGGAGCCAGGGGCGGAGGCGCTGGTCGGCGGTTATCGCGGTTATCTGGGAGAGCCAGGCTTCAAAGGGGACGCCGGCAAGGAGGGACGGATTGAAGGTTGATGCCTCGGTTGAGAGGAAGTCGGGGTCGGACAGGAGGGCGCTGATGCGCGGGGCGGAGTCGATTAGGCGCTTGTAGATTTGCGGGGCTGGTTTCGGGAGCCGCTCGCCGTTGATGGCGGAGATGGTGCCTCCGGCGGTAAAAGTGTCGCGGATGTGAGCGTTCAGGACGCTCTTTGTGGTTACGAGCCAGAGGGAGGCGTTGTCGAAGTCGCTTTTAAGAACCTCGGGGAAGAGGGCGAACATCCGCGCCTGGTAGTCTTTGCGCGTTTCCGCCGGGAGGTCTTTCCAAAAGCCTACCGTTACGGAGGTGGCGGTGTCGCCCTGCGCGTCGCCGAGCCACCAGGGCATCTCCGCGCGCCCCTCGGCGAGAGCCTTGCGGCGGTAGTAGTCGCGCACGATGGCGATTGCCTGTCCGCCTGAGCGGAAGGAGTCGTAGTCAGTGCCGATTTTGTCGAAGATGCTCTCTCCGTCGGCTAATTCCATGTCGATCAGGTAGCGGGGGCAGTGGGTGACGGCGATTTCCCTCATCACCTCCCCGTAAGGGCGGCAGCGGAACTCGGCGCGGGTGCCTCCGAGCTTGGCGAACAGCAGGAGGATGTGTCCGACTCCCGGTTCGCGGGTCGTCTCCACGATGCTGCTCCCCGTCGAGGTCCAGTAATCCTTGGCGGTTGACTTAACCTCCACTCCGAACCGGCCCGCGACTACGATGTCGGGGAATCGGGCGCCTGAAATCCAGCGAACGTCCTCCATGGAGAACGGCGAGCCGCCGCAAACAGCCTGTAGCGCCTTGAAGGCGGCTTCCTCTACCTGGGTGGCTGTAGCGCCGCGCAGAAACGACGGGTCTTCGGCTGCGATGCGGTTCAGGAGGTCGGTGGCGGAGGCCGCGAGGGCTTCGAAAGAGGCTTGTGTCTGTTCCATCGGAGAGAGCGTTTGAGTCGGTTAACCGAAATATAGGGGCCATACCTCCTGGAGGCGGCGGGCGATGTTGTAGGCGAGCATCGGGGGCACGGCGTTGCCGATTACCTTGTAAGCGCCGGAGGGGCTGAGGCCGAATTTGGCGGAGCCTTCCGAGGCGGGGGTAACGAAGGGGTAGTCGGGGGGGAATGTCTGAATTAGGGCGCACTCCCGCGGTGTCATGCGGCGTTCGGCCAGTCCGCGGGCCAGCTCGTCGGCCATAGCTCCCCCGTGCTCGGCCGAGAGGCGGCGGTATTCGATGTTGCCGTGGTGCTCCGAGCGGATTGTCGGGCCGAGGCCGTCGATCGCGATTTCGCTCTGTCCCTGGCAGTGGCTCCCCATATATTTGGCGCGGGAGTAGTTGCGCTGCGAGAGGTCGGCCGACTTCTCCGGCTCGAGCAGCGAGGCGAACACCTCGCGGCAGCTTACCGGCTGGAGCAGCCCGGGGGCGCTTCCAGTGTGGCTGTGGGTCGGAGCGGGGTAGGGGTTGGCCGGAAGCTCCCCGGTGCGCTCGTATTCCGCTCTGACTTCGGGGCGGAGGGCCGATTTGCGGATGCCTATGAAGATAACGCGCTCGCGGGTTTCGGGGACCCCGTAGTCTCCGGCGTGGAGCACCTGCGGGTCGAGCACTATGTAGCCGTTTCCGTCGGCTCCCGAGAAGTCGCGCTGGATGATTTCCTTGGCTTCCCCGAGGCTGACGAGCCCCTTGACGTTCTCTGCCACGAATACCTTGGGCTTCACGATGTCGATTACCTGCTTCATCCAGAAGTAGAGCTTGCCGCGGGTCTCTTCGGAGGGTACGTCGCCCTCGCGCTTCGAGCCGTCGTGCATCTTTCCCGAGTCGAATCCGGCGCGTTTCCCGGCCACGGAGAAGTCCTGGCAGGGGAATCCCCCCGTCACCAGGTCGATGTTCTCCGGGAATACGGCTTCGACCTCATCCCGCGGCGTTCCGGCGGCAATCAGTTTCTCGTTCTCCTGATGCTTTTTCACCAGGTCTACGATGCTCTTGAAGCGGTAGATCGCGGGGTCTTTGCCGAAGCGTTCCATATAGTTGGCCCAGGCTATCTTAGCCTCGCGCAGTATGTCGTTGGCGAAGACGGTCGAGAAGCGGTTGCGGCGCAGGAGCACCCAGTCGCCGTTGACCCCCTCCTGGATCCAGGGAGAACCCTCGGGGACCGAGCGGCGGTGGCAGATGAATCCCCCCTCGAAGCCGAGGTCCATGCCCCCGCAGCCTGAGAAGAGCGAGAGCATCCGCAGCTCCCCTTCCGGGGCGGGAGGGCACTGGGCCGCGTAATCGGGAATCTGCGCGTCGGCGAGACAGTCGGCGTGGAGCTTTATATTTTCTTTTGCCATTGCGGGGCGAAATTTGAAGTCGTTAATAATCCCGCAAAGATACGCAATCCCCCCGAAATACCCAACAACCGGCGGGGCCTCGGAAAACAAATCGGAAAATAAATCAGGTTTTGGCTTGGCGGAGAGGGAAATAATTGCTAACTTTGCGGAGCTTTTTGGGAGCTCGCCGGCGGGTTCGTCCCGGAGAATGCCGCGCATTGCGACCTTAAAGCGCTGACATATTTTTATTTATCCTATTCCATAAACCTCAAAAATCTCAGAAAGAATGCATCTTAATTCTGACGAAAAAATCGAGATCTTCGAGAAATACGGTAAGGGCAAGACTGACACTGGCTCTCCTGAAGCCCAGATTGCATTATTCTCGGTCCGTATCGCTCATTTGACTGAACACCTCAAGTCAAATCACAAGGATTATACGACAGCCCGTGCCCTGAAGGCCCTCGTCGGCAAGCGCCGCCGCCTTCTCGACTACCTGATCCGCAAGGACATCAACCGCTACCGCGCGGTAATCGCCCAGAAGGAACTCGGTATCCGTAAGTAAGCCTCGTTTTCAACAGTTTCTCACACTCTAACGAAGTCCACAATGAAGAAAGACATCCATCCCTCAAACTATCGCGAGGTGGTGTTCAAGGATATGTCGAACGACGACGTTTTCATCACCCGTTCGACCGTTGCCGCCAAGGAAACCATCGAAATCGACGGCGTTACCTATCCCCTGGTGAAGCTCGAAATCACCAACACCTCCCACCCGTTCTTCACCGGCAAGCAGAAGCTTGTCGACACCGCAGGCCGCGTCGACAAGTTCCGCAACCGCTACGGCGACCGCAAGAAGAAATAACCTCCCAGCAAGATACGCGAGGAGCCGTGCCGAAAGGCGCGGCTCCTCTTGCTTTCCCCGGCTTCCGCCCCGGCTTTTCTCCCGCTTGCCGCCTTCTCTCCGCGCCGCTCGCTGAAGCTCGCTCCACCCGACAGGCTCCGCGCGGCCGGCTCCGACAGCGCTGCGCTCCGACAGTGGCGAGCCGTAAGGCGAGCTTCTTCCAGCCCCCTCCCTTCTTTCTCCGGCCTCTTCTCCCCCTCCCTCCGCCGTTTGGGATTTTCCTAAACCTTAAACTATAAACTTTAAACCCTTAACTTCCCCTTCCATGTGGATTCTGCTCGCGATCGGGTCGGCTATCGGCCTTGGTTTCTATGATGTCATGAAGAAGCTGTCGCTGCGGGACAACAACGTCCTGGCGGTGCTCTTCTTGAATACCGTCTTCGGGACGCTGCTGCTGTCGCCGGTGCTTGTCGGCGACCTGGCGGCGGGCCACTATGGTCCCGGAGAGGGGGCGGTCGGCCATCTGCTGATAAGCATTAAGGCGGTTATTGTCCTGAGTTCGTGGACGCTGGGATATTTCGCAATCAAGCATCTGCCACTTACGATTCAGGGGCCGATCAACGCCTCGCGCCCGGTTATGGTGCTCGTCGGGGCGCTCCTGATTTTCGGGGAGAGGCTTAATTGCATACAGTGGGTAGGGATTCTGCTGGGGTTCGCATCGCTGTTTATGATCAGCCGGATAGGGGCGAAGGAGGGCTTCTCGGCCAGGGGGAGCCGGTGGATATGGCTGTCAGTCGGCGCGACGTTCCTCGGGGCAGTCAGCGCCCTGTATGACAAGTACCTGCTGACGCGTTTCGAGCCGCTGGAGGTCCAGGCGTGGTATTCGCTTTACCAGATGGTGCTGATGGGAGCCGTTGTGGCGGCGCTCTTCCGGGCGGGCCACGGCGGCGGCCGTTTCCGCTGGCGGTGGGCGATAGTGGGGATTTCTGTGTTCCTGACGGCGGCCGACCTGGCATATTTCTACGCCCTGTCAGTGCCCGGGGCGATGATTTCAATTGTGTCGATGATCAGGCGCGGGAGCGTCGTGGTGCCGTTTTTCTACGGGGTTTTCGTGCTCGGGGAGCGGAATGTGAAGGCGAAGGTGGCCGACCTCTGCCTGTTGCTGGCGAGCCTCGCGCTGTTGGTGTTAGGGTCGAGCTAATCCGCACTGAATCCGAATAGCGGAGGGATTAACGAAATATTTCCGTAATGGTTGTGAAAGTTGGCCTAAATTCAGTAATTTTGTCGAATTAAGCCGCCCCCGGGCCTGTTGCGGCGGATCGCCGGGGATGCCGGTTCCAGCATACGCCAATACAAACCAATTTTATAAAACTCAAAATCAATCCAACTCTTATGTGGTTAACATCCTCATCCGTAGGTCGGAAGCTCATCATGTCGGTGACTGGTGCCTTTCTCGTCCTATTCCTGACGTTCCATGCGTTGATGAACGGTGTGGCGCTTTTCTGGCCCACAGCCTACAACGTGGTGTGTGAGTTCCTGGGTGCCAACTGGTACGCGCTGGTAGGCACGCTCGTGCTGGCCGCTGGCTTCCTCCTGCACATCGTCTACGCCCTGTGGCTGACGATTCAGAACCGCCGCGCCCGCGGCTCGGAGCGCTACGCCGTTACCTCGCGTCCCCCGCAGGTCGAGTGGTCGTCGAAGAACATGCTCGTCCTGGGTATCGTTGTGATCGCCTTCCTGGTGCTCCACCTCGTACAGTTCTGGGCAAAGATGCAGCTCGCTGAAATCTGCCCCGCCGTCGGAGGCACCACCGTATGCATCGACGGCGTTGAGACCGTGGCCAACCCGGCCGCCGGCACCCTCTTCCTGCAGCTCGCCTTCTCCTGCTGGCTGACCCTGGCATGCTACGTTATCGGCCTGGTAGCCCTCTGGTTCCACCTTACCCACGGCTTCTGGTCGATGTTCCAGACCTGTGGCTGGAACGGCAAGATCTGGCTTCCCCGCCTGAAGGCTATCGGCAACTGGTGGGTAACCATCGTTGTCGGCCTCTTCCTTGCCGAGGCCATCGTGTTCACCGTGCAGGCCAACCGCGGCTACTATACCTCTAACGAAGCCCTCGTAGAGCAGTACGCCGAGATGGACGCCACACACGGCGCGCTGATCGCTCCCTGCGGAGCCGCCGTATGCGGCAACGCTGCCGAGTGCCCCAACGCTGCCGTTTGCGGCAACCCCGCGTGCTCCAAGGCTGACTGCGACCCCGCCACCTGCGTTCCCGCCGAGGGATGCTGCGCCGGAGCTGTCGTTGCCGTCGAGGAGAATGTGATTGTAACAGATACCGTTAACTAATATCCACGAATCAGATATGGCAGATCTTAAGAACCTGGAGGGGATGATCGACTCGACCCCCATAATGAAGGACTACGCCGACATCGAATCGTCGAAGCTCCCGGAATACCAGATTGACTCCAAAATACCCGAAGGTCCCGTCGCTGAGAAGTGGACCAACTACAAAGCTCACCAGAAGCTCGTGAACCCCGCCAACAAGCGCCACCTCGACGTAATCGTCGTCGGCACCGGTCTCGCGGGTGCTTCCGCCGCCTCTACCCTCGGCGAGCTGGGCTTCAACGTATATAACTTCTGCATCCAGGACTCCCCCCGCCGCGCCCACTCTATCGCCGCACAGGGTGGTATCAACGCCGCCAAGGACTATCAGAACGACGGCGACTCGGTTTACCGCCTCTTCTACGACACCGTCAAGGGTGGCGACTTCCGTTCCCGCGAGGCTAACGTCTACCGCCTGGCAGAGGTTTCGAGCAACATCATCGACCAGTGCGTCGCGCAGGGCGTTCCCTTCGCCCGCGAATACGGCGGCCTGCTTGCCAACCGCTCCTTCGGCGGCGCCCAGGTATCGCGTACCTTCTACGCCAAGGGCCAGACCGGCCAGCAGCTCCTCCTCGGCGCTTACTCTTCGCTGAACCGCCAGATCAAGCGCGGCACCGTAAAGAGCTTCAACCGCCGCGAGATGCTCGACATCGTGATTATCGACGGCCGCGCCCGCGGCGTCATCATGCGCAACCTGCTGACGGGCGAAATCGAGCGCTACGCCGCCCACGCCGTCGTGCTCGCCACCGGCGGTTACGGCCGCGCCTTCTTCCTTAGCACCAACGCCATGGGCTGCAACGGCTCCGCCGCCATCCAGGCTTTCCGCAAGGGCGCGTACCTGGCGAACCTCGCCTTCACGCAGATCCACCCGACCTGTATCCCCGTCCACGGCGAGGACCAGTCGAAGCTGACCCTTATGAGCGAGTCGCTCCGCAACGACGGCCGCATCTGGGTGCCCAAGAAAAAAGAGGACGCCGAGGCAATCCGCGCCGGGAAGAAGCGCCCGACCGACATCCCCGACGAGGACCGCGACTTCTATCTGGAGCGCCGCTACCCCGCCTTCGGTAACCTCTGCCCCCGCGACATCGCATCCCGCGCCGCCAAGGAGCGCTGCGACGCCGGCTACGGCGTAGGTACCGGCAACGCCGTCTACCTCGACTTCAAGTACGCCATCGACCGCCTGGGCAAGGACGTTGTAGCTGACCGTTACGGAAACCTCTTCGACATGTACAAGATGATTTCCGACGACGATCCCTACGAGACCCCGATGATGATTTTCCCCGCCTCCCACTACACCATGGGTGGTATCTGGGTCGACTACGAGCTTCAGACCTCCATCAAGGGCCTCTTCGCCATCGGCGAATGCAACTTCTCGGACCACGGCGCCAACCGCCTCGGCGCATCCGCCCTCATGCAGGGCCTGGCTGACGGCTACTTCGTGCTCCCCTACACGATGCAGAACTACCTCAGCGACCAGATCAAGGTTCCCCGCTTCTCGACCAGCGCCCCCGAGTTCGACGAGGCGGAGAAGGGTGTCCGCGCCCGTATCGCCAAGCTCATGGCAATCAAGGGCAAGCAGAGCCCCGACCAGCTCCACAAGAAGCTGGGCCACGTTATGTGGAACCTCGTCGGCATGGGCCGTACCCTGCAGAGCCTCGTGAAGGCCGTCGACGAAATCGCCAAGATCAAGAAGGAGTTCTACTCCGACCTGCGCATCGTCGGTAAGGCCGACGACCTCAACACCGAGCTTGAGAAGGCTCTCCGCCTGGAGGACTTCCTC
>CAJUFH010000051.1 GCA_910585755.1 uncultured Muribaculaceae bacterium
GGCGGCGGGTCTGCCCGTTGTGGCGCAGGACGCGGGCCAGGACGCGGCGGTCGGTTATTATCAGGGGCATACGGGAGTCAGATGCGGCGGGCGCTTTTGGCGGGGATGGCGCTTTTGGAGGGATGGGAAGACTGGGAGGGGTGGGAGGGATGGGAAGACTGGGAGGAGGGGATAGAATCCCGGGCGGGGGAGGAGGGGATAGAGTCGGAGTCTTCGGGGGTGGCGCCGAAGTTGAAGGCGCGGTGGGGGAAGAAGGCGCCGGGGCGCGACTCGCGGCGGGTGCGGACGAGGGAGATGCTGTCGAGGTGGAAGTAGTCGCGGCGGTCGGGGTCGAGGATTATGTAGCCGTAGACGCGCTCCGGGGTGCGGGTGGAGTCGAGCTGGAGCTTGAGGGAGGCGGTGCCTTGGCTTGTTCCCGGCTCGTCGCGGTAGTCGGTGGTGCCGTCGGAGTAGTCGGCGAGAATCCTGGAGGCAACCCGGTTACGGGCGTTGATTACCTTGTATTGGAGGGTGTAGATGTCGCCGGGGCGCCAGTTGGTGTCGGGGTCGAGGGTAAAGGTCATGACGCGGGAGAGCATCCTCGGGGAGCCGATGATGTGGCGGGCGTTGGGCCACAGCTCCACGGAGTCGCCTGCCATGGCGATCTGGGCGCTGGCTCCGGCGGCGATGCTGTTCTGCCGCTCCTGGAGAATCTCAATCACGCGGTCGCAGACCTCCATATATTTGTCGAGGTGGTTGCCGTACCACATGAAGGATGTGTCGAGCTGCTGCTGGGAGACTCCGCGGGCGGCGAGGACGCTCTGCTTGAGGGCCTGACGGGCGGAGTCGGTCGGGTACTGGGAGTAGTTGAGGGCTGTCACGCCGTCGGCCATGTGGAGGTCGGCCACGACGAGGGCCATCTCCTCCTGGGAGAGGACTCCGTCGGGCTGTTTGCGGCATCCTCCGAGGAGCGCCCCTATCAGGGCCGCGGCGGCCATTATTAACCCCCAAAGCCTCATTCCGCCTCACCCTCCTTTCCCGCGGCGGGTTTCTTTCCCCTCAGCGAGAAGGGGACTTCGGAAATCTGCCTCGAATAGAACAGGAGCAGCGCTATGATTCCGACGGAAATCGCGGCGTCGGCCAGGTTGAATATGGGACGGAAGAAGATGAAGTGCTCCCCTCCGACCCATGGCATCCAGTCGGGCCAGTACCAGGAGGCGAGGGGGAAGTAGAACATATCGACCACCTTCCCGAAGAAGAGGGGGGCGTAGCCTCCCGAGGCGGGGAACATCACGGCGGTTTCTGGGGGGAGGGGATTGTTGAAAATCCGGCCGTAGAAAACGCAGTCGATGATGTTTCCGGCGGCTCCGGCGACAATCAGCGCCAGGCAGACGATGTAGCCTGTCCGGGCCTTCGGGGAGCGCCGTATGCGGCAGATGTAGTATATGAGGAACGCCACGACCACTATGCGGCCGAGGGTCAGCAGCAGCTTGCTCCCGATTTCCCATCCGAAGGCCATGCCGTTGTTTTCGATGAACACGAGCTGGAACCAGGAGGTTACCGGGAGGCTCTCGCCGAGGTAAAAGCTGGTCTTGACCTTGATTTTGATAGTCTGGTCAAGGATTACCAGCAGGATTATTATGGCCGCGGCCAGGATGCCGCGGCCCTGTTTAGCTTTTTCCAAGGTGGGTTGCTGATGGGTTTCGGGGGGATGTGGTGCCCCCGAGGGTTATTTCTTCGACTCGACGCTCAGGGTGGCGTGGGGCACTACGCGGAGGCGCTCCTTGGGGATGAGCTTGCCGGTTATGCGGTCGATGCCGTAGGTTTTGTTCTTGATGCGCAGGAGGGCGTTCTGGAGTTTCTGTATGTACTGCCCCAGGCGGAGCGCCTGGCGTCCGGCCTCCTCTTTGGAGAAGGTCGAGGCCCCCTCTTCGAGCACCTTGAAGGTCGGGGATGTGTCGTCGGTGTCGTTACCGTCGGAGTTCATGACGTTGGAGCGGAGCATCTCGTAGTCGCTGCGGGCTTTTTCGAGCTTCTCCTCGATGATTGCCTTGAACTCTTCGAGTTCCTCGTCGGTGTAGCGGGTCTTCTCACTCATTTCACTCATTGTAGCATAATTTTAAGCAGGTTTGACGTTGAGGGTGACCCTGTTGCCGTCGATGTCGAGCACTTCGTCGTCGGCGGGGTTTTCAACCGGGGCCACCAGGAGCGAGGAGGCGAGTACCTGGTGCGAGATGTATTCGGCGAAGTCGGCCACGGCCTTGTCGGTAAATTCTCCGGGGGCAATGGCGACGTTTATGCGGTCGGTGATGTTGTAGCCGCGGCTCTTGCGGATGTTCTGGATGCGGTTGACCAGTTCGCGGGCGATTCCCTCGTTGCGGAGCTCGTCGGTAAGGGTTACGTCGAGCGCCACGGTGACGGATCCCTCGTTGGCCACGAGCCATCCGGGAATATCCTCGTTGTGGATTTCAACGTCGGCAAGCTCTATCGCGGCGGGGGCTCCGTCGACGGTCAGCACGGCGCTTCCGTCGCGCTCCAGGGCGTTGATCTGCTGCTGTGTCATCTCGCCGACAGCCTTGGCGACACCTTTCATCTGCTTTCCGAATTTCGGACCGAGCTTCTTGAAGTCGGGCTTGATTCGCTTCACGAGCACTCCCTCGTCGCTGCCTACAAAACGCAGATCCTTTACGTTTAGTTCAGAGAGGAGGAGCGGGGCGATCGCTTCTATGTCGGCGCGGCGCTCGGCGGAGTCGACCGGGAGCATGAGCTGGCGCAGCGGCTGGCGCACCTTTATGGCTACCTTGCGGCGGAGCGAGAGGCCGAGGGAGGTTATCACCTGGGCGATGTTCATGCGCTCTTCGAGCTTCTTGTCGATGAGGGTTTCGTGGGCCTCGGGGAAGAGGACGAGGTGGACCGACACCGGTTTCTCCCCGCGGGCTTCGGCGGCGGGAGCCGTCAGGTCGCGGTAGAGGAGGTCGGCGTAGAAGGGCGCGAAGGGGGCCATCAGGCGGCTGACGGTTTCCAGGCAGGTGTGGAGGGTCTGGTATGCCGAGAGCTTGTCGGCGTCCATCTCCCCGGCCCAGAAGCGTTTGCGGTTGAGGCGTACGTACCAGTTGGAGAGGTCGTTGTTAACGAAGTCGGCTATGGCGCGGGCGGCGCGGGTCGGCTCGTAGTCGTCCAGGGCCTCGTCGACGGTCTTTACGAGGGTGTTGAGGAGGGAGAGAATCCATCGGTCGATTTCGGGGCGCTCGGCGAAGGGAACCTGCGGCTCGGCGCCGGTGAAGTCGTCGACGTTGGCGTAGAGGGCCAGGAAGGAGTAGGTGTTGTGGAGCGTCGCGAAGAGCTTGCGGGCGGTTTCCTGCACCCCGGCCTCGTCGAACTTGAGGTTGTCCCAGGGGGAGGAGTTGGAAATCATGTACCAGCGGAGCGGGTCGGAGCCGTATTTCTCGATAGCGCCGAAGGGGTTTACGGCGTTGCCGAGGCGCTTCGACATCTTGTTGCCATCCTTGTCGAGGACGAGGCCGTTGGAAATCACCGCCTTGTAGGAGACGGAGTCGAAGATCATCGTCGCGATGGCGTGGAGGGTGAAGAACCATCCGCGGGTCTGGTCGACCCCTTCGGCGATGAAGTCGGCGGGGTAAAGCTCGCCGGAGTCAAGTCCCTCCTTGTTCTCGAAGGGGTAGTGGATTTGGGCGTAGGGCATTGAGCCGGAGTCGAACCATACGTCGATGAGGTCGGTCTCGCGGCGCATCGGGCGCCCTGTCGGGGAGAGGAGCACTATGTCGTCGACATAGGGGCGGTGGAGGTCGATTTTCTCGTAGTTCTCCTTGGAGTAGTCGCCGGGTTTGAAGCCTTTGGCCTTGTAGGGGTTCTCCTTCATGATGCCGGCTTCGACGGCTCGTTCTATCTCGTTGTAGAGATGCTCTACAGAGTCAATGCAGAGCTCCTCGCGGCCGTCCTCGGTGCGCCAGATGGGGAGGGGTGTTCCCCAGTAGCGGCTGCGCGAGAGGTTCCAGTCCTGAAGGTTCTCGAGCCATTTTCCGAAGCGGCCCGAGCCGGTCGAGGCGGGTTTCCACTTGATTGTGTCGTTAAGCTCCATAAGGCGCTCGCGGGCGGCGGTGGTGCGGATGAACCAACTGTCGAGGGGGTAGTAGAGCACGGGCTGGTCGGTGCGCCAGCAGTGGGGGTAGTTGTGGGTATGCTTTTCGACCTTGAAGGCTTCGCCGTCGCGCTTCATCTCTACGGAGAGGGTCACGTTGAGGTCTTCCGGCTCGTCGGTTTGGCCGGGGTTGAACCAGCGCTCGTACTGGGGCTTGACGTAAGCTCCGGCGTAGCGGCCGTACAGCTCCGTATTGACGCAGCGCTCGGTAAATTCGGGCGCCAGCTCGTCGAGGGGGTAGTATTTTCCCTGGAGGTCGACCATCGGGCGGGTCTCGCCGCGGAGGTTGATCATGAACAGAGAGGGGATTCCGGCCAGGCGGCCCACTTTCGCGTCGTCGGCGCCGAAGGTCGGGGCAATGTGCACGATTCCGGTACCGTCCTCGGTGGTGACGTAGTCGCCGGGGATTACGCGGAACGCCTCGTCGGCGATTTCGACGAAGTTGTCCTTGCCGACCGAGAAGCATTTCGCGGGATTGGCGGCGGCGTATTCCGAGACATATTCCGGGGCGAGGTCGTCGACCTTTGCGACGGGCTTCACCCAGGGCATGAGCTGGCGGTAGCGCATCCCGACGAGTTCGGGGCCTGTCCAGCTCCCGACTTCGCGGTAGGGGAGAATCTTGTCGCCCGGCTTGTATTCCTCCATCGGGGCCTCGGCGCCTTCGGGCTTGAAGTAGCTCTTGACGCACTCGCGGGCCATGACGGCGGAGATTTTCTCGCCGGTGTATGGGTTGAATGTGCGCAGGCAGACGTATTCGATTTTCGGGCCCACGCAGAGGGCGGTGTTCGAGGGGAGGGTCCAGGGGGTAGTAGTCCAGGCCAGGAAGCAGGGTTTGCCCCAGCCGGTCATCTCGGGCTTCGGCTCGAGGATTTCAAAAATCGCGGTGGCGGTGGTGTCCTTGACGTCGCGGTAGCATCCGGGCTGGTTGAGCTCGTGGGAGCTGAGGCCGGTTCCGGCGGCGGGGGAGTAGGGCTGGATGGTGTACCCCTTGTAGAGGTAGCCCTTGTCGTAGAGCTGGCGCAGGAGCCACCACACGGACTCGATATAGCGGTTGTCGTAGGTGATGTAGGGGTTTTCGAGGTCGACCCAGTAGCCCATCATGTCGGTGAGGGTCGACCACTCCTTTGTGTACTTCATCACCTCGGCGCGGCAGGCGGCGTTGTATTCGTCGACGGAGATTTTCTTGCCGATGTCCTCCTTCTTGATGCCGAGGGCCTTCTCGACTCCCAGTTCTACGGGGAGGCCGTGGGTGTCCCATCCGGCCTTGCGCTTGACGTGGAAGCCCTTCATCGTTTTGTAGCGGCAGAAGATGTCCTTTATGGTGCGGGCCATGACGTGGTGGATGCCGGGCATGCCGTTGGCCGACGGGGGGCCTTCGTAAAAGACAAACGAGGGGCACCCCTCGCGCACTTCCATGCTGCGGTTGAAGAGGTTCTCTTCGTTCCAGCGGGCGAGCACCTCCTTGTTGATGTCAGAGAGGTTGAACTTGCTGTGTTCGGCGAATTTCATCGGGTCGTATTGTTTTTTGCCGTGCCCTGTGGCAGGGCGAAATTTTTGCCCGCAAAGTTACTAAATTCCGCTGTCAATTCAAAACAATACTTAAATGGCTCAACTTTCGCAAGCTAAAGGCGGGGTTCAGTCGAGGAACTGGGATGAGAAGATGGAGTCGGCCTTTTGGGTTATGATGAGGTCGAGGAGGTCGATTTCGCTGACGGAGGAGGGGGTGGTGGGAGAAGTGGGAGGGGTGGGAAGACTGGGAGTGGTGGGAGGAGTGGGGTGAGGGGAGGAGGCGGCGAGGATGTCGCCGACCTGGGAGGCGGGGATGGAGGGAGCGGTCGAGGCCGGGCGGGGAGAGACGGCGACCATCTCGCCGTGGTTGTAGAGGAGTTGCGAGGGGGCTTCGGGCGGGGTCGCCGGGGAGGCGGGAGCGGGCTGGCTGGGGACGGCCTTGTTCTTTCCGCGGCGGTTGCCGTTGAGGGAGGCCCAGGACTCGCGGGCGGGCTCGACGCGGCCTCCGGTGAGGTAGCGCTGTGCCCAGTAGCCGCTGTCTATGTCGCTGACAATCACGCCGCGGGAGGATGAGGCGTGGATCATCGAGCCGTTGCCGACATAGAGGCCGACGTGGCTCACTTCCTTGCCGTTGGCGAAGAACACAAGGTCGCCGGGACGGATGTTGTTGCGGGCCAGGTTGGTGCAGTAGCGCACCTGTTCGCGGGTGGTGCGGGGAATCTTCACGCCGGTGACGTCGCGGTAGAGGCTCATGACGAGGCCGGAGCAGTCGGTGCCCCCGGTGGTGGTGCCGCCGTAGCTGTAGGGGGTTCCGAGCCAGCGGTTGGCCTCGGAGATGAGGTCGCAGGCCATCTGGTCGTCGATGCCGGAGATGCTGACGGGCTTCGACGTGTATGGCTGGCGGCCGGAGTCCCCCTTGCGCTCGCTGCGGACGACTTTCCCCTGCGAGCCTTTGACGGAGGAGCGCGACGAGCCGCATCCGCAGAGCGTCAGCCCGCAGACCGCGGCGCAGCACAGGAGCGCCGTCCGAAATTTTCTCGAGAGTTTCATTGTCAGAATGGATGAAAGAGCTGTGACAAGAGGTTTTATTGCGCAAAAATAAACAATTTGAGCGTCCGATGCAACTTCCTGTGTCCTGTTTTCGTCAAATTAACGTTCGGTTTTCACCTGAATCGGCTTAAAAGTGTTAATTTTGCCCTGATAAACCAATTTTATCGCATTAATGGATATTCTTCAAGTTCAGAACGTCAGCAAGAGCTACACGAACCACAAGGCTCTCGACGACGTGAGTCTCGCGGTGCCGCAGGGCACCGTCTACGGCCTTCTCGGGCCCAACGGCGCGGGAAAGACCACCCTCATCCGCATCATAAACCATATCACGGCCCCCGACAGCGGCCAGGTCATATTCGACGGGAAGCCGCTCAGGGAGGATGACGTTGCCCGTATCGGCTATCTCCCCGAGGAGCGCGGCCTTTACAAGAAAATGAAGGTCGGCGACCAGGCCCTGTTCTTCGCCAAGCTGAAGGGGCTGAAGGCTGTCGACGCGGCACGGGAGCTGCGCCAGTGGTTCGACCGGCTGGAAATCAGCGACTGGTGGGACAAGAAGGTCGAGGAGCTTTCCAAGGGTATGGCGCAGAAGGTGCAGTTCATCGTGACGGTGCTCCACCGCCCCAAGCTGCTCATCTTCGACGAGCCTTTCTCCGGTTTCGACCCGATTAACGCCGACATCCTGACCCGCGAAATCCTGCGCCTGAACAAGGAGGAGGGGTCGACGGTCATCTTCTCGACCCACAACATGGAGAGCGTTGAGGCGCTTTGCGAGAACATAACCCTGATCAACCGCTCGCGCAACATCCTCTCGGGCAACGTGGCCGAAATCCGCTCGCGCCTGGGGGCCGGACGCTACACGGTCAGCTTCGAGGGGGACCCCGACGCGCTGTTCGCCGCCTTAGGGGACCGGGTGCTCGCCAGCTCTGTCACTAAGGAGCACGGGCTGCTGAAGGCATCGCTGCGCCTGCGCCCCGACATCGACCGCCGGGAGGTGATCTCGCTGGCCAACGAGGCTGTCGACCTGGTGACGTTCGACCGCGCCCTTCCCTCAATGAACGATATATTCATCCGCACCGTGGAGGACTACAACCGCCGCCACGGCATAACGACCACTGACATATGAAAAGCAGAATAGGTATAATAATAGGCCGCGAGTTCCGCGAGCGAGTGGCGAAGAAGAGCTTCATCGTGACCACGCTGCTGATGCCCGTGCTGATGCTGGGGCTGATGGTCACCCCGGCCCTGATCGCGATGTTTTCGACCCCGTCGGAGAAGGTTGTGGCGGTCCACGATCCTTCGGGCGTGGTGCTTCCGGCGTTGCAGAAGGCCGATATGGAGTACGCCAGGTTCATCCCCGTCAGCTCCGACGCTGACTCCGTGCTGCGGAACACGGCCTATGACGCGGTGCTCTCCGTGGCCCCTGATGTAGTGAAGAACCCGGGCAAGGGGGTCACCCTCTTCCTCCACGACGCGGCTTCGATGGAGATGGAGGCGACGATTTCCAACGTCGTCAGGCAGGCCGTCGAGGAGCAGCGTCTCCAGTCCTACGACATTGAGAACCTTGCGCAGATTCTCGACGAGATACACGCCGACGTCAGCCTCCGCACCGTCCGCGTCGACGAGAGCGGCGAGGGGGAAAGTACCTCTTCGATGCTCTCCTACGTCATGGGCATCTTCATGGCGTTCATCCTCTACATGTTTCTGCTGATGTACGGCCAGATGGTAATGACTTCGATTATCGAGGAGAAGAACAACCGCGTCCTGGAGCTTGTCGTGACCTCTGTCAAGCCTATGCAACTGATGATGGGGAAGATGCTCGGCGTCGGGCTTTTGGCAGTGGTGCAGGTTGTGATATGGGGCGTGCTCCTGTGCTGCATCTCCGCCTTCGTTCTCCCGGCGATACTTCCCGAGACTGTCAGCCAGCAGGTCGACATGCTTAACGCCGGGACGCTCGACGCCGCAGCGGCGACAACCGACATAGACCTCCTGCAGGCTATCTCGGTGCTCGGCTCGGTATGGTTCGTGGCGAAGCTTTTCGGCTACATCCTTCTGTTCCTGGTCGGCGGCTTCCTGTTCTATGCCTCGATATTCGCGGCGATAGGGTCGGCGGTCGACAACATCCAGGACGCTTCGCAGTTGCAGTCGTTCGCCGTCATGCCCATCATTGTCGGGCTGATTATCGGCATGGCCGCCGCTACCGACCCGAACACCCCGCTGGCGTTCTGGTCATCAGTTATCCCGTTCACCTCCCCGATGGTGATGCTGATACGCATCCCGTTCGACATTCCGGGGTGGCAGATCTGGGTATCGGTCGCCGCACTCTACCTCTCGTTCGTGCTGATGGCCTGGTTCGCGGCCAAGATTTACCGCGTAGGCATCTTCATGCACGGCAAGAAGCCCTCCGTCAAGGACCTCGTCCGCTGGGCCAACTACAAATAAACGCTGCCCACTCTGCCCACCTTGTCCACTCTGTCCGGGGGTGTCCGGCGGGTCAGTGGGGGAGGAGGCCCCAGAGGAAGATGGCGAGGATAGCGAGGGGGCAGATGAAACGGAGGCTGAAGATTATCAGGCGGACGGCCAGGGGGGATGGAGCATCCGGGTCGCGGCCGGGGGCGGAGAGCTGCGCCCGGAGGATGCGGCGGGGGAGCTTCCAGCCTGTGTAGAGCGCGATCAGTAGTCCGCCCAGGGGGAGCATGATGTTTGACGACACGAAATCAAGCAGGTCGAAGAAGTTCATCCCGAATATACTGAAGCCGGCCAGCGGGCCGAACGACAGGGAGCTGAGGCTGCTCAGCAAGGCTACTGCGATTCCGTAGACTATCGTCGCTTTCCCGCGGCTCCACCGCCACTCGCCGACGAACCAGGCGATTACGACTTCCGACAGGGAAATCGTGGAGGTAAGGGCTGCGACGAACAGGAGGATGAAGAACAGCATCGCCCACAGGCTCCCGGCGGGGAGGGTGGCGAATATTGCCGGGAGTATCTCGAACACGAGCCGCGGACCTGCCGCCGGGGCCTCGCCGAAGGAGAACACGGCGGGGAATATCAGCACTCCGGCCATTACGGCGACGAGGGTGTCGAGCACGGCGGTGGTCACGGAGGTGCTTATGAGGCGCGTCGACCGGGAGAAGTAGCTGGCATAGGTCATCAGTACCCCCATCCCGACGCTCAGCGAGAAGAAGGCCTGCCCCATCGCCCCGAGGACGGTCGAGACGTCGATTTTCGAGAAATCGGGATGGAAGAGGAACGCGAGTCCCTCTGTGGCTCCGGGCATGAAGAGGGAGTTGACGCAGAAAACGAACAGAATCGCGAACAGCATCGGCATCAGGATGTTCGACATCCGCTCGATGCCCTTTTGCACCCCGCGGCTGATTACGAAGAAGTTGATTGCCAGGAAGAGGAGCGTCCAGAAAATCTGGCGCCCTCCCGAGGTTGTGAAGCTGTCGAACTGGGCGTGGAGCGCTTCCTGCGACGCTGCGCCTCCGAACCCTGTCGCCGCCTGGTAGATGTATTCAAGCGTCCATCCGGCGACAACGCTGTAGAACCCTAGAATCAGCAGGGAGCTCAACAGGCCGATGTAGGCCACGGAGTGCCACAGCGGAGCCGCCTTGAGCTTCTTGAAAGCGCCGACGACGTTTTCTCCCGTGTAGCGCCCTATCACAAACTCCCCGGCGACCACCGGGACCCCGATCAGGAGCACGAACAGGACGTAGATCAGGAGGAACGCTCCTCCTCCGTGCATCCCCGCCTCATACGGGAAGCGCCATATGTTGCCGAGGCCGACGGCCGAGCCGACTGTCGCGGCGATTACGCCGAGCCTGGTTGTGAATTTCGCGTTGTTAGCCATAAGATATTGATAAGTTGTTTAAAAGTCGAAGGTGTGGCGGAGGATGTCGAGCGACTGCGGTGTGGAGAAGCCCGGCAGGTGGAGGGAGTAATAGCTGAGGGCCGTGTCGAGGGCGCGGTTGCGCTGGGCGCGGTTCAGGGGGAAGCTGAACGCCGTGCGGGGCGACATTCGTCTGAATGTAAACGCCGCGGAGGCCTCTTGGGTTGAGATGAAGCGGCCGTGGGCGGGGGGAGCGGGGCGGAAAATGCCGTCCACCAGGTCGAAAACGCTTCCGGGAATGTAAGTCGACCAGTCAGGCTCGATACCCATATGGCGGGTGAGGCCTATAAGTAGCGCCAGGGGCAGGTTGGCCGCTCCGCGTGGCGACAGGGCGGGGGAGGAGATTCTGCGGGCTACCCCGGCGATATAGGCGAACAGCGCCTCGTCGGGCATCGGCTCCCGCAGCAGGATGTTGAGGAGGTCGGCGGCGAAAAGGGCGAGGGAGGCCCTGACGACGTTCCCCTCGGGAGGGAGCGCCACGGGGCGCAGGTCGCGGAAGCCGCATATGTCGCGCCCGGGCGACAGGGAGACGACGCACTCGAAATGGGCCATCGGCATCAGCAGGGCCCTCTGCCGCCTGGCGGAAGCGGAGGCCCCGGCGGGTACGAGCAGGGCGAGCCTTCCCGCCTGCCGGCTGTAGGCCGAAAGAATCGAATGGCGGTCGTTGTAGCGCACCATCCGCAGGGCGATTGCTTCGATGTTCTGGTACATGGCTGTCTCTGATTCATATATCCGGGGGTAGGGACGCGGTTCCGAAAATCTTATGATTTGGCAAAACTACTAAAAAAATCCGAGAAACAGAAGCCGCTTTGCGGATAGTTGGGCGTTTGGCTTAAAGTTGCTACCTTCGCGGGAGGAATCCGAAGGTATGCTGAAAAGATGTTTTTCGATATTTAAGCTGGCGCTGCCGGTGATGGTGGCGCAGGTGGGCTTTATCCTCGTGTCGTTCGCCGACAATATCATGGTCGGGCGCTACACGACCGAGTCGCTCGCGGCCTCGTCGTTCGTGGTCAACCTGTTCAACGTGGTGATTCTCTGCGCCATGGGCTTCTCCTACGGCCTGACGCCCCTTATCGGCGCCCTGTTCGGCCAGAAGCGCTCGGGGGCGATCGGGCTGACGCTCCGCGCGGGGCTGATAGCCAACGTCGTGGTCGGGGTGATACTCTCGGCGGTGATGCTGGCGCTCTACTTCTTCATCGACAGGATGGGGCAGCCCGAAGAGCTTCTGCCGCTGATCAAGCCGTTCTTCCTGATTTATCTGGCGGGGCTGGTGCCGATGACGGTTTTCAACGCCTTCACTCAGTGGAGCTACGCGATCAAGAACACTTCGATGCCGATGTGGATTCTGCTGGGGTGCAACGCCTTGAACATCGCCGGGAATTACGCCCTCATCTACGGCCACTGGGGCTTTCCCGAACTCGGCCTTACGGGAGCCGGGCTGTCGACGCTGGCGGCCCGCGTGCTGGCTCCCGCGGCGATTGTCGCCGTGTTCTTCTGCCGCCGCGCCTACGGGGAGTACCGGGAGGCGTTTCTGCGCGGAGGGCCTATCCCCGAGGGTATGATGGGGAGGGTCGTCAGGACTTCCTGGCCGGTGGCGTTGCAGATGACGTTCGAGACCGGGGCCTTCTCGCTCTGCGCGGTCTTTGCCGGATGGCTCGGCACGATTCCGCTCGCCGCCTTCCAGATTGTGCTCGTGGTAGGCACTCTCGGGTTCTGCATCTATTATAGTGTCGGAACCGCCATAGCGGTCCTGACGGCCAACGAGGCGGGGCGGGGCCTCGGCCCGAACTGCCGCCGTCCGGCGATCGACGGGTATTTCGTTATGCTGTTCTTCATGTGCCTGTCGAGCCTTGCGTTCGTGCTGTTCGCCAGGCCGCTGATGGGGCTGTTCACGGAGGACGAGCGGGTGCTGTCGCTGGCCGTCTCGCTCCTCTTCCCGCTGGTGCTCTACCAGCTCGGTGACGCCACGCAGATCACGTTCGCCAACGCCCTGCGCGGTACGGCCCGCGTGATGCCGATGCTGTGGATAGCCTTCGTCAGCTACGTCCTCGTGGGGCTTCCGAGCACCTGGCTCCTGGCGTTTCCCGCCGGGCTGGGGGTCTACGGCATCGAGCTGTCGTTCTCCGTCTCCCTGTTCCTCGCCGGAGGGCTCTTCCTCGCGACCTTCCTGCGCGTCACCCGCGCTACGCGGGGCGCGGGAGTGAAGGGTGAAAGGTGAAAGGTTAAGGAGGTAGTCATATTAAGCGTTATCTTCACCCGGGCTAAGCCCGGTTTTCACCCTTCACCTTTCACCTACCGCTGACTCGCACGAGCGGGTCAGCGGTAGGTGCGTAGGCGGGGGCGGACGGTGTCCTCGGCGTATTCGATTCGGTAGTCGTGCTCGTTACCTTCGACGGCGGCAACGTCGATGCGTGGCGACAGGGCGCTGTTGCACGTCTGCATGTAAGCGTTGGCCCCCCTGAGGAGCATCTGCTCTTTGCGGGGCGTAAGCGCCTCGAACGGGTTTGCCGACGGCTCCCGGCGCGTCTTGACTTCGACAAACACAATCTCCGCGCCCTTCGAGGCGATAATGTCAATCTCTATCTTCCCGAGCCTCCAGTTGCGCTCGACAATGGCGTAGCCCCGCTCCGCGAGATAGTCGGCTACGACCGCTTCGCCCCATTTTCCCAAATCATTGTGTTCAGCCATATATTCCGGGGTTTGTCCAGCCGCGAATATAAGCATAAACCCTCTCTGGAAGGGATGTGTTTAACGTATTTTAACGTTGGCACAAACAGCGGGTGTCAGTTTTTATATAACTTTGCATATTTAGGATTTATTCCAAAAGTTTCTATTTATTCAGTTTCAGTTATTAATATTGACACACATATCTGCTTATGAATAATTATACACGTATTCTTGCCCTGGCGGGAGCGGCCCTTATATGGGGTTCGGCGCTTGCCGGGAATCAGATTCAGTTATGCGACGCCGGAATCCCGTCCGAGGGGGTCGAGGTGTCGCGGATTCCGTCGGCCTCCCGTGTCGCCGCCGGGATGAAGGGTGTCAAGCCCGCATCGGTCGTCAACCGTTCTGTGGGAGTCGCCTCCCCGGCGCTGGCCAGGGTAAAGGCTTCCGCGGCGGCTCCGGCGAATGTCGGCTACGTTGACGGGGGCGACAAGGTGACGCTAAGCTGGAACGCCGTGACGGGCGCCACCTCCTACAAGGTTTACGAGGCGGGGGCCACCAGCAGCGACATCAAGACGCTCGGAACGACCTCCGGCACCTCCTTTGAAATCCAACGACAGACCGACACCGGCGACGGCGCCATCACCCTCTTCGGCGTTACAGCCGTGGTCGGCGGCGAGGAGAGCCAGATCGCGGCCTCCCCGGTGCTGACAACCGGCGCCATCGCCCCGCTCCCCTGGAAGGAGAGCTTCCGCAACGGGCAGACTGACAAGTTCTTCTGGACCGAGCGCTCCTCCGACGAGCAGTGGGGGCTCCTGACCGACGCTTCGGGCCTCGCGTCGAGCGACGGCGACAACGGTATCTTCGCCTTCATGGCGCTGGAGACGGGGGACTACATCAACCTCCACACCGGCAAAATAGCCCTGACGGGGAACCCCTTCCTGGTGTTTAACCGCTACTACCGCCCGACGCAGAACGTCGAGCTGACCGTCAAGGCATCCTTCCCCGACGGGACCACGCGGCAGGTGTTCAAGAGCGTCAACAACGGCACCGCTGCTGCCTACTGGAAGTCGGAAGTCGTTGACCTCTCGGCCTACAAGGATTACCGCTACTGCACCCTCTCGTTCGAGTACGTGTCGCTCGACAACTTCCCCTCGGGGGGAGCGCTGGTGGCCCTGGACGCTATCCAGGTAATCGACAACAAGAAGGTAGATGTCGCCGCCGAGCTGCTTCTTCCCGCCAAGGTGATGAAGGGGCATACCGTTTCGGGCGAGCTGCTGCTGACCAACAACTCCCTTACCGCGACTCCGGCGCTCAGCGTCAATGTCTCGGTTAACGGAACCGCTATCATCAGCGGGACGCTCGAGGGGACGCTCCCGGCTCTCGGCCGCGGGCTACTCCCTTTGGAAATCCCGACAAGCTCGCTGTCGACGGCTACGGAACTGGCGGTAACCGCCGAAGTGACTGTCGCCGGTGACGAGGTCGCCGACAACAACCGCGACGCTGTCGCCGTGGCGCTCGAGCAGACCTGGCGCAACCCCGTCGGCTCCCTCCGGGCCTTCCGCACCCCCGAAAACGGAATCTCCCTTGAATGGACCGCTCCGGCGCTCAACAGCAAAGCGGTAGAGGACGGCTTCGAGGATTACGCCCCCTGGGCAACCGAGTTCGGCGAATGGACGACGGTCGACAACGACAAGGCATTCCACGGCGGGGTGTTCCCCGTCAGCGACTATCCCGGCCAGCAGGAGCAGTTCGCCTTCAAAATCATGACCCCGGAGGAAATCGGCGAGGAGAACAACGCCCGTAGCGGCCGCTCCTACCTCGGCGCTCCCTTCGGCGTGCTCGACGACCCCGACGAGGGGGCTACCTACGCCGCCTCCGACGCCTGGCTTATTTCCCCCGAGCTTTCCGGGGAGGCCCATACCGGCAGCTTCTACGCCGCCAGCACCCCGGAATGGAACTCCTGGTGGGAGCGGTTCGACCAGACCGACGAGACTTTCTACATAATGTATTCCACGACGGGCAACGCCCCCGCGGACTTCAAGGACTACTGCTACGCCGGGTCGATTTCCAACAAGAAGGTTGTCGACGACGAGCATTACGTAAAGGTTGAGTTCGCGATTCCCGAAGGTGCCCGCTACTTCGCCATCCACCACACCACTCCCGCGGGGGACGGCTGCATGCTCCGCCTCGATGACTTCTCCTATACCGCCGGAGGCACCCCGGTGGCCTACAACGTTTATGCCGACGGCGAGATGATCGGCAAGGCGGACGGCATGAGCCACCTCGACGCGGAGCCGCAGGCCGCCAAGTACGCCGTTACGGCTGTCTACCGCGACGGCTCCGAGTCGCTCCCCGTCGAGTTCCTCGCCTCCGAGGCTTCGCTTGACCTGAGCGCTTCCGACAGCGCGGCAGCCCCGTTTGACATCTACAACCTGCAGGGTGTGGCCGTGCGCCGCGGCGTCGTTTCGGCCGATGAGGCGGGTCTCGCCCCCGGCATCTATGTAGCCAAAGGAAAGAAAATAGTAATCAGATGAAACTCAGATATATGAATATCAGATATATTCTCGCGGCCCTCGGCGCCGCAGCAGCGGTCTCGGCCTCGGCGGCTCCCGTAAGCCCCGAAAAGGCGCTGGAAATCGTCAACGGCCCCGCCTCGCGGAAAGTGCTCCGCTCGCTCGGCGGCTCCCCCTCGTTCAAAATCGCTGCCAAGCGGCTGACCCCCGCGGGGGACGCCACGGCGTGCTACCTCATGACCCGCGGCGGGATGCCCGGCTATGTCGTAGTGGCCGGCGACGACGCTCTCGGCACCGACATACTCGGTTTCACCGACAACGGCACTCCCGCCGAGATGCCCGACAACATGCGGGCGTGGCTCGACCAGGCCGGACGGGCGATCGACTACCTGAACGCCCATCCTATGGCCCGGGTTAAAAAGGCCGAGGTCGCTTCCCGCGCTTCGGCTGTCGGGCCCCTGCTCGGCGACATACACTGGGGACAGCAGCCTTATTACAACCGCAAGGCCCCCTCGACCTCGTACCCTATCGGGTGCGTCGCGACGGCGGTAGGCCAGGTGATGTACTCCCACCGCTGGCCCGAACACGGCACCGGCTCCAACAGCTACGTCTCTACGACCCACAAACTCAACATCTCGCAGGATTTCTCCCAGTCGACCTACCAGTGGGACAAGATGGCCAACACCCTCGACAACACCTCCTCCTCGGAAACGATTGACGCCGTCGCCTCGATGCTCTATGACTTCGCGGTTTCGGTCGACATGGATTTCCAGGTTGGCGGTTCCGGCGCCTACTCCGAGAAAATCGCCGGGGCGCTCGCCAACCATTTCAGCTACTCCAAGCAGATCCATTGCGCCAAGCGCGACGCCTATACCGGCGAGCAGTGGCTGGAGATGCTCCACGGCGAGCTTGACAACGGGTTCTCCGTAGTCTACGGGGGCGCTACCTCCGGGATGGGGATGGGCCACTCGTTCGTCTGCGACGGCTACAACGAGGAGGGGCTTTACCATATCAACTGGGGTTGGAACGGCTCCGGCAACGGTTATTTCGCCCTCAACGCCTTGGCCTACGACTATGTAGACATGACTACCGGCCAGAGCATGAAGGACGGCTTCAACTACCATCAGGACATGATCGTCGGGATGCGCCCCGACCGCGACGGCTCGACGCAGTGGCGCGACTACGAGTTCTTCACCGAGGGGCTCATGGCGGTTGACGCCGCCGGGCAGCCTGTCGATTTCGCGACGGTCACCATCCCCTGCGGCTCCGAGCTTCCCGTCTACCTCTATGAGGCTTACAACATCTCCAACCGGATGACCCCCGCCAGGGAGTACGGTCTGCGGCTGACGGACGCCAACGGCTCGCAAGTCGCCGTTTTCGGCCAGACGAACGCCGGGGAGCTCCGTTTCGGCCCCGTGCTCGACGACCCCGTGACGATAAAGATACCGCAGCAGCTTCCCGAAGGGGAATATACCGTCAAGCCCTACTTCCTGATTGACGGGGAGACCGCTCCCCGCGACTTCACGACCTCCGTCGGGGCCGTGTCCCGCCTGAACGTGTCCGTAGCGGGTGGGAACGCCACTATCTCTCCCGCAGGGATGTACAACCTGCGCGTCGACGAGCTGACCTGGACCCCCGACCATCTCGACAGCGAGGTAAGCTCTACTTTCCGCCTGACGGTCACCAACGAGGGTGAGCTGTACGACGGATGCCTCTACTTCCAGCTCAAGGTCAAGGGGGACAACGTCGCCCACCACTGGTACAACTCCCCCCATGTCGACGTTACGATTCCCGCCGGAGAGACCCGCACGGTGGAGTTCACGCAGGTGCTCGACTGCTACCGCAGCGACGCTTACGTTATTACCTTCTACAACCGCGACGAGAAGCCGTTCTACACCCAGGAGGGGCTTTCGATTGACGGACGCGAGCCGGAACCCGAGCTGTCGCTGACCAAGAAAATCAAATTCATACCGAAGGACTACCAGGTGCCCTGGAACTGTATGATCCTCGAGGCCGAACTCATCAACGAGGGGGGACTTTACGAGGGGAAGATGTTCTGGGTGATGGTCGACCCCTACACGATGATGACCAACGACCAGTACGAAGGGCGCGACCACGATGTCGTGATTCCCGGCAACGGGACGGTCAAGACCGTCCATGTCATGGGTACCTTCGACTATCCTAACTCCTGGAGCATGTCGAACGAGTTCCTGGCCGTGTTCAACCACGTCGGCACCAACTGCCACCAGGCAGGCTCTATCGGCCCGGAGAAGTTCAACCTGCTGGAAACCACCTACGGCTCGAAGAACGAGGCAGTGGTCTGGGACCCAGCCTGGGACACTCAGAACGCCGACCGCGGCCAGCAGTCGGGTATCGGGTGCCTTCCCGCGGCCGCTCCGAAGGCTGATATCGCGATTTCGTGCGCCGACGGCGTCGTTACCGCACAGCTCCCCGCCGGGGCCTCGCTGAAAGCGCTGACGGTGTTCGACGCGAAGGGCTGCCCCGTGGCCTTCGGACCCGAAGGAGCCGAGGGTGAAGTGAAGGTCGACATATCGTCGCTTCCCGCCGGAGCCTATTTCGTGGCCGTGACGACAACCGCCGGTTCCGCCGCAGCCCCCGTAATCCGATAATTGTCATATCAATCATAATCAATCTCTTATGAAAATGAAAATTGCGAAGCTCCTCGGGGCGGCGGCCATATTCCTGATGGCAGCCCTCCCCGGCAGGGCCGAGGTCGTGGAAAACTATTTCTACGATTTCACAAAGCCGATCGACAGCTCTGACCCGGCGTTCGCCGTGGCTTCGGGCTGGGGGCACGTCGTTGACTCCTACACCTACAACGGCACGACCTACTATCAGACCTACTCTGTCAACGCCGCCTCGGGAAAGACCAAGGGCGCTCTCAATATAGGGGACGAGGAGGTAGGCTATTCCTGGAACAAGCAGAAGGTCAACGATATAATCGTTACCCCGAAGGTTTCGGGCGCGGTCTCCCTGTGGGTTAAGTCGACGAAATATGTCGGCGGCGGCTCCGCCCGCTTCTACGCCATGAAGAAGCTCGAGGACGGAACCTACGAGCAGGGCGACGAGCTGACCGGGCAGGCTATTTACAGCCTGACGACCGGCTGGCAGGAAGTAACCTTCGACCCCGTCGCCGAGGATGCCGAATACCCCTATATCGGAATCCACGCCTCAACCGCCTATCTCTCTGACTTTTCGGCGGAGAAGGCTGAAATCGACAAGCGGCACAAGCTGAGCATCTCATCGGTTTCGACAAACGCCATGTCCTCCGGCCTGGTATGCGACGAGAACAACATGGCAAACGTCAAGCTGACGGTCTATCTCGCCAACACCGGCGATTACTCCTACGAGGAGGGAGCTGAAAACCTCACCCTCTCCGTCTTTATGGCGGGCAGGGAGGAGCCGCTGAAGACGTTCCCCATCGGCGCGATAGCAGAAGGGGAGTCGAAGAACGTTGAGTGCCAGCTCGACCCGATGCCCTTCGCCGAAATCGGGGCGACGGCCCGCTTCGCCGTCAGGGAGAATATCTCCGGCTCGGAGAAGGAGACCGCCGACATAACAGTCCGCGAATACAAGCCGGTCGTCACCTTCCGCGAATCAGCTTATTCCGATTTAGTGGCTGGTTATGTCCTCGACTTGGGCAAGGTCAACGCCTCGGTCAGCAAGGATATGTACCTCACGGCTCAGAAGGGCACCGCTCCCGCGACGATTACCGCGATCGCCTGTCCCGCCGGATTCTCCGTCTCCGTGGAGGCTCCCCTGACGCTGCCGACCACCGGGCGCACCGACATCAAGATTTCCTTCGACCCCGAAGGGCTGGAACCCGGGACCCACGAGGGGGAAATCGTCCTGACGGTCGAGAACGGCGACCCCGCCAAGCTCCCCGTGAAGGTCGAACTCATCGACCCCTCGCTGATCTACATCCCCTTCGCCGACGACAAGGTATTCCCCGACGAGCTGATTAACCTCAATTCCAGCAACCTATGGAAACTCGACTACACAGGCTACGGCTCCTCGCGCAACAACTACATCAAGCCTACCTCCACATATTCCGAAGCGGTCCTCGTGCTTCCGAAGCTGACTTTCTCTGACGACAAGAAGCTGACGGTTGACGCCCGCTACGACAGCCGCACATCCTCCTGCGCCTTGAAGTTCGCCTACTCCGACGACCGCACGAACTGGACGGAGCTGCCCGACATGACCCTCACGCCCTACACCGACACCCCTCTGACGTCCGATTTCCAGACATTCGAGGTCGCGGGAGTGCCCGCGGGGGACTACTACCTGCGTATAACCGGCCGCGAGGTCTATCTCGACAATATCTACGGGTTGCCGTACGCCTCCGTGGCCCACGACCTCGAGCTCGTTGAGGTCGCGCTGCCCGCCGCGGGGATGGTTAACAACGTCTATACCGCCTCGCTTACCATAAAGAACTACAAGCGCGACGCCGAGGCCGCCGACAGCTACCGGGTAGTGCTGGTTGCCGACGGCAAGGAATATGTGGCCGAAGAGGCTCCCGAAGTCCCCGGCTCGCAGGGCACCGCTACCGTCGCGGTCGGGCTTACCCCGCACGCTGTCGGCGCTGTTACGGCCCATATGGAGGTCCGCTTCGACGATGAGGCTGTCTTCTCGACCCCCGAAGTCGCTGTCGCCGTCGAGGCCGAGCGCATAGATGCCCGCAAGGTGATTGTGCCGGAAAGCAATGCTTCGGGGGCCGGGTATGTCCTCCCCTTCGGCACTTCGGCAAACCTGCTGACGGAGCAGATTTACCCCGCCTCGTATGTCAACCTCCCCGCCGGAACCGTTATCAACGGCCTGTCGTTCAGGGGGAACACGACCAAGGATTACGCCACCCATATCGAGGCATGGGTAACCCTCTCCGACAAGACCACGCAAGGCTCCGACAAGAAGCCCCTTTACGACGTCGAGACCCTGACGAAGGTCTTCGACGGAGACTATGTGTTCAAGGCCAGCCCGGATAAGGACTGGTTCTTCAACCTCCCGTTCTCCGAGAATCTCGTTTATGACGGCCAGAGCAGCATCATAGTCTACCTCCGCGCCAAGTCGGACAACAGCACCGTCTACACGTTCAATTTCGAAGCGTATAACAATAATGCCGAAGGGAGCGCCCGTTTCGCTAACTACGCCCGGTGGGCGATAGCCGACGACGGCTCTCTCGAAAAGTACGACAACTGGTTCCTCGGTTACGCGGCGCTGAACCTCGTTGTAGAGACGGGCGTCGTTTCCGGCCATGTTATGGAGGGCGAGCTGCCCGTCGGAGGCGCCGCCGTGACCCTCCGCAGCGACAATGTCGAATACTACGGCACCGCTGACGCAGAGGGCGCTTACTCAATCGACGTGCTGCAGACCGGCCGCGACTATACCGCGACAGCCGAAGCCGAGGCGTTTGCCGGAGCCGAAACGGCGGTTTCCTTCGCCGAAGGGATGACGCAGTCGCTCGAAATACCGATGCTCCCGCTTAAGGCCGACTTCTACCAGGGCGTCTACGAGGCCGTCACGCTCCCCGACGTCAACGCCGCCCCCGCCGGGACATACTACCGCTTCGAGGCGGTCGAGGGGAACACGCTGGTGTTCATCAAGGTGCCGACCCTCTCCGAGCTGCAGCCGAACGTGCCTTACATCCTGCTCCCCGAGGCTGACTGCGCCGCCGACCTCTCGGCTCTGACCTTCGACCACGTCGCCGGGACGGTTACCATAGGCGGGACTGACTTCAAAGGCACTTACGCCTCCCGCGTCCTCCGCGACGGCGAGCTGCTTCCAGCCGGGCTGATAAAGACTGCCGGAGCGCTGTCCCGAGCCGACGAATCCCGCAAGGTAGCCCGTGCCGCCGGAGCCTACATCACGACCGACATCCTCAACCCCGTGATCTCGCTCCGCGAGACAGTCTCCGCTATCGGGAATGTCGAGGCGGAAGCCGCAACCGCCCTCACCGGCGCCGTCTACACCATTGACGGCCGCCTCGTGCGCGCCGACGGCTCTGTCGACGGCCTCCCCGCCGGCATCTATCTCGTCAACGGCCGCAAGGTCGCCGTCCGCTGACCCCGCCCTCCCCGCAGGGTCTACCCCGTCCCCGCTGGGTCTGCCCCGCCACAGCAGGGTCGCCGACCCCGCATCACAGCAACCCCGCCATCGCCGCACCCCCGGCGGTTGGCGGGGTTTGTTTATCCTTTGCCCACTCTGCCCACCTTGCCCACCCCGTGGGC
>CAJUFH010000052.1 GCA_910585755.1 uncultured Muribaculaceae bacterium
CAATATGAATCCCGCCCAGAATAGCGAGCGCCCTGTCTTGTTCATATGATAGCTCCTTTTGTCAGTCGTTATTCAATTTCCTTTTATACTACTAAAAAGCATTTTTAACATATTTTGTTCATTCTCTTCCTAAATTGCCAACAAAAAACCGCGCCCCGAAACCGGGGCGCGGTCATTATAGTTCGTTGCGTTAAGCCTTATTTCGCTTCGGCGGGAGCGAGGGTCTCGAGATATGCCTTCAGCTCTTCCGAGGGGGAAATCTCATAGAAACGGGTGAAGGTCGCGCGGGCCTTGTCGACATCCTTGAGGTTGGAAATCTCGTAGTTGCCAAGACGGCCGAGCACCTGGGTGTACATCGATTTGCGCTTCTCCAGGTTGGTGGGGTCGGCGTCGAGGCATGCCAGGGTGGCGAGGTCGGCGTCATATACAGCCTGGTCGTAGACATTCCGGTTGGCAGTCATCAGGATGCGGGCGTAGTTGTTGAGCACGATGGGGTTGTCGCTGATTTCAGCCTTTACCTTCTCGATTGCGGCGAGAGCCTTCTGCGAAGCGGCCTGGGAGGCTACGGAGTCGGTCTCCATCTTGGAAGCCGCGACAGCGTTCCAGCGAAGGGCGAGCTGAAGCTGGTCGTTCAGGTTGTCGTCGCCCGATGCGGCCATATAGCGCTCCATCGCTTCGGCGGCCTTGTCGAACATATGGGCCTGGTTGTAGGCGCTCGAAAGGTCTTTCAGTAGGGAGAACTTCTCGGGAGAAGCGCCGACGGCCTTCTCGTACATAAGCACGGCGGTGGAGTCGTCGCCCATATCCTGAAGCAGCTCGCCGTACTGGGTGTAGTCCTGCGAGTTAAGTTCGGCCTTCGGGTTGCTCATAAGGGTCTCGGCGGCAGCCTTGGCGGCTTCTTTCTCGCCCATGGCCTTCTTGTTGTAGAACTGCATGCGCTGCATGTAGAAGTTCGCGGGCTCCTCCTTGAGGATTTCTCCGGCGAGCGCGTAGCTCTCGGGGTAGCGCTGGGCAAAGAAGAGAAGGCCTACGAGGCGCTGCTTGTCCTTCTTGAAGGAGTTGGGGTTCTGGATGTACTGCTCGTACTGCTGGGCGGCCATCGTAAGCTGGTTGTTGTCGTAGTATTTCTCGGCGAGTTCGCGCTGGGCGAGGGCTGAGTTAGGCTGGTACGACAGAAGGTCCTTCAGCTTCTGGATCGCGAACTGCGGGTTGACACGGAAGTAAGTACGGGCGTATTTCACATATGCCTCGGGATGCTGGTCAGGCACCTTCGCGTCGTGGTCGAACTGGGCGGCCATCTCGTACATACCGGCGGCGTCGCCGACATTGGTCGGAGCCAGGCGGTCACCCTCGAGGATGAAGGGGGCGGCTGCGCGCTTGTCGGCCTTCTTGGCGTCAGCGAGAGCCTTGTCAATCTCGGTAGCATACTTGACAGGGTCGGCGATGAAGTAGGCGCGTGCGATTTCCGTCAGCACGTCGGCGTCTTTCTTGGCCTTACCCTTGGCGTCCTTGAAATAATCCTTGGCCTGCCCGGCGTTACCGTTGGCGAGCGCGAGCGCGCCGAGGCCTACATAGTTGTAGCCGTTGTTGGGGTCGGCGGCGAGACCCTTGTCGAAGTATTCCTTGGCCTTTGCCTGGTCGCCTTTCTGCATCGCAATCTGGCCGAGGTAGTAGTAGGAAGTGGCTTGCTCGGTGCCGGGCTGGTTGAGGGTGTTGGTGAGGATAATCAGAGCTTCCTCGGGCTGGTCGGCGCGGTAGTATTCCACGCCGTCCTTGAATCCCTGGGCCGACAGGCCGAGGGCCGAGCCTAAGAGCAGGCTGAGAAGGAGTTTTGATTTCATTTGTCTGTTATGTTTAAGCTATTTGTAGTTTGCACTGGGATTGGAGGGAGCGGGGCCGCTTATTCGACTTCGACCATCCGCTGGTGGACTGTAGCGGGAAGCACTCCCGTCTGCTGTATGAGCTTCTGGCCGCGGAACGAGGTCACGAACGAGAAGAAGCCCGAGGCGAGCGAGCCGGCGGCGCCGGTGTTAACCATCCAAATTGAACGGAACAGCGGGTAACGCCCGTCGAAGATATACGCCTGGTAAGGCTTGTAGGCTGTAAGGGAATTGTCGCGGCGGATCGGGAGCACCTTTACCTCGTCGGTGAACGATGTGGCCGTCGTGTCGTCGACTTCCAGGGTTTTCAGGCGCTCTTCCGTCGAAAGGTCGGCGCTCTTGAGGTCGGAGGAAATCCAGCTTACGCTGACGAGGCCGATAGCGTTCTTACGCTCCTTTACGGCCTCGAAAACAGCAGGCAT
Source organism: uncultured Muribaculaceae bacterium (assembly GCA_910585755.1). Lineage (GTDB taxonomy): Bacteria > Bacteroidota > Bacteroidia > Bacteroidales > Muribaculaceae > UBA7173. Next base: position 2,303 of record CAJUFH010000052.1, read on the forward strand.
CGTCTCGGCGGAAGCCACAGTCGGGGCGAATTTCGCGCCGCGGAGCACGGAATCGGCCATGAATTTCACGACCGATGACCCGCTGTGGTCAAACACGACCTGGATTTTGCCCAGCTTGGTCGGGGAAAGCTGCCCCCACTCCGTCACCTCGCCGCTGAGAATCTCGCGCAGCTCACTAATCGAGAGGTTCTCGATCGGATTCTCGTCGTTGACGATCACGGCGATCGCATCGACCGCGATTTTCTTTGTCTTGGCGATATGCCGCTTGTCACGGAGGAAGGAGATTTCGTCCTTGGTCAGTTCGCGGGAAATAACGGCGCAACGGGCCGAGCCGAACAGCAGCGAGTCGACCACGGCGTGCTCGTCGGCATACCGGGCGAGTATCGACGCCCCGGGATAGCAGTACTCGAAAACGTCGATTTCCTCCTGTACGATGTTCTGGAACGAGGCGTCGGCGGCGATTACCACCGTGCCGGAAGTCGACGTGTTGCCCGTCGGGAGCTGTCGCTTGCCACCCTTACCCTCGCACGCCCCCAGGGGGAGCACCAGGGCGGCGGCGAGCGCCATTGCGTATATGTTGCCGAATTTCATTTTTCAGGTAAGAAAGATAGTTGTCGGAAACCCGTCCGGGCCGGTTAGCGAAGCTCCGCGGCGGGATTCTTATACGTTAGACTGCTAACGACAAGCAAAGTTAACAGAAGTTTCTCAAAAAAGGAAACTTTTACTATTAATTCATATTAATTTCGCCGCCGCGAGGCATCCGCCTGACTACCCTTTCAAATCGAGGAATCTATCCCGGAGAACTGGCGGTACGCGCGCCACAGCCCGTATACAACGAACAGCGAGCCGCCGACCCAGCGAAGCCACTGCCATCCGGCGGAAAAGTCGAAGAAGTCGATGAAGAGCAGGATGCCCATCCCGACGTAGATTATGATCATGAAAATACCGAAGACGGTTCTCATCGTGGAAGGTATCCCTCTTCCGTTGTCCTGGTTTGCCATAATATAGTTGATTTGTTGTTTATTGGGGAACACTCCGCGGGGTCGCTTTGTTCAGTTTGTAAAATTAACTAAAATCGCCGACACTTCGACCCCTCCCCGACCCTCTCCGCCGGAGAATTAAGCAATGTTAACACCCCCGCCCGCGCCCCGCGTCACCAAAAGCCGTAAATTTGTAGTAAATAAAATATATTATGCTCGCACCTCTCGCTGAAAGGCTTCGCCCAAAGAACCTTGATGAATATATCGGCCAGACCCACCTCGTCGGGCCGGGCGGAATACTGCGCCGGATGATTGACTCCGGAAACGTCAGCTCCTTCATCCTCTGGGGCCCTCCCGGAGTCGGGAAGACAACCATCGCCCGCATCATAGCCAACACCACCAAATCGCAATTCTACACCCTCTCGGCGGTAACCGCCGGGGTAAAAGATGTGCGCGAGGTTATCGACCGGTGCCGGGCCGACGCACGCTCGATGTTCTCCCAGGGACGCCCGATTCTCTTCATCGACGAAATCCACCGTTTCAGCAAATCCCAGCAAGACTCCCTCCTCGGAGCCGTCGAGCAGGGAATAGTGACCCTCATCGGCGCCACAACCGAAAACCCCTCCTTCGAGGTCATCCGCCCCCTTCTCAGCCGAGCCCAGGTCTACACCCTCAAACCACTCGAAGCACCGGAACTGCAGACCCTCCTCGACCGCGCCCTGTCTCAGGACGAAATCCTCTCCACCCGCGACGTTAAGGTCGAGGGGACCGACGCCCTGTTCCGATTCTCCGGCGGCGACGCCCGCAAACTTCTGAACATCCTCGACCTCCTCGACCAGTCGACCCCCGCCGGGGAACCCCTCCTGATTTCCGACGAACTCGTGACGCGCTCCCTCCAGCAGAACCCCGCGGCATACGACAAGCAGGGTGACATGCACTACGACATCATCTCCGCCTTCATCAAAAGCGTCCGCGGCTCCGACCCCGACGCCGCAGTCTACTGGCTCGCCCGCATGATCGACGGAGGGGAGGACCCCGAGTTTATCGCCCGCCGTCTCGTAATCCTCTCCGCGGAAGATATAGGTCTGGCGAACCCCAACGCCATGCTCCTGGCGAACGCGACCTACGACATCATCAAGAAAATCGGCATGCCTGAGGGGAGAATCCCCCTGGCCGAATGCACCGTCTACCTCGCTACGTCGGCAAAAAGCAACTCCGCCTACCTGGCGATTGACGCCGCGCTGGCCGAAGTGCGCTCGTCGGGCAACCTTCCCGTCCCCCTCCATATCCGCAACGCCCCTACCTCTCTGATGAAGGAGATGGGCTACGGAGCCGATTACAAGTACGCCCACGACTATCCCGGCCATTTCGTCCGCCAGCAGTTCCTCCCGGACCGCCTCGAGGGCGCCCGCTTCTGGAACCCCGCCGACAACCCCGCCGAAGGCCGCCTCGCCGACCTCCAGCGCTCCCGCTGGGGCCGCTGACCCGGGCCGCTACCCTCCGGCAAGAAACGCTCGTCCGGCCACAAACAAACCGCCATCTCCTTTTCGGAAATGGCGGTTGTTCTGTTCTCGGTGCGAGCCACCGCGGCGGCGAGGGGGCTAACCCTCCTGTTTTAAATCGCGATTTTCATCGAGCGGGTCGAGCGCTGGGTCGAAGCCCTCATCAGGTAAATCCCCGAAGGAAGCGCCGAAAGGTCGATGCTGACCGTTCCCGCTCCTTCAGTCGTCAGCAGCCGCGCACCGGAAAGGTCGTAGACCTCGGCCGAAACCGCTTCGTCGGCGGGAGCGAAGACCTCGTAAAGAGCGCCCCCCTTGGGAGTGACAACGATGCTCTCTTTCTCCCCGTCGGCCTCCACGTTGGCGACACCGGAATATCCGATCGCCATTTTCAGCCCGGCAAGAGCGTCTACCTTCCCGGACGTACCCCATTTAGGATTCTGAGCTTCCGACATCATCGCCGTCTCGCGGGCGATAGTGCGGATATCCTCGGTAGTGAGGTTCGGGTTGGCCTCCAGCCAGAGGGCAGCGACGCCGGTCATGAAGGGAGTAGCCATAGACGTACCGGCCATATAAGTCCAGTAATGGGTCTTGGAAGTAGCAGGGTCGGTGTACTGGTAATACTTAGGAGTGCCGTAAGACGAAAGCTCGCGGTTGTGGGCCGTCACATACGGGCCGGACATGGAGCTTACAATCAGGAAGCCCGGAGCGCTGATGTCCGGCTTCACCCGGCCTCCGGGTATATTACCCCACGAGGAGAAATATACCGGCTCCCCAATCGGCTGGTCTTTTTCATAGAAAGCGTCCGAGGCGATGTTGCGGGTCGTGTAAGCGCCGACGGCGATAGTGTTGTGGCCGCACGCCATCCCGGAAATCGAACCGTTGCCGTCCGACGAGGTATAGCCCGGCAGGTTGAAGCTCTCGAACGACACGGGGAAATACGCGCTGCCATAGCTGTCGTAGCTGGTATTGACGTAAGCGTAGACTTTCTGTCCGGCTGTTCCTTCAATGCGGAGCGCCATGTTGTAGTTGCGCTTCGCCGACGCGGACCGTGCCGTAAGGTTGAACGAAACGACCGAGTAGAAGCGCCCGTTCTGCACCGACACCTCCGTTTCCGCACCGATATAGCTCTGAGAATAAACCGAGTTGAACTGGGTGTCGCCGCGGTTGATTTTCCCCGCGCTCACACCCGTCGGAGTCGCGCCGTTGGCGAAATACATCCCGCCACCCTGCGGAATCTCAATCGAGGTTACCGGCTTCGACGGCGCGGTCTTGTCAACCAGGTCGATGTAGAGCTTGAACGGCGTCGCGTCCTCGCTCCAAATTTCAATGTTGCCGCTCGTGGGAAGGGAGTAATATGACGAGCCGTAGCTGTCATCCGGGGCCAGGCATGTGCGGAGCGTCAGGTCGTCGGCGCCAAACTCCTTGTAGAGGCCGATTCCATAGTCCCCCTCATTGCCCGAGGCCAAGAAGAAATGGGCTCCCGTGCGCTCGGCTACCTCGTCGAGCATGACCGAGAACTCGTCCGTCCCGTCGTGAGCCCCCTCGTTGTCGCCAAGCGAAAGGTTCACGACAAGCGGCTTCCCGACGCTGGCCGCGTACTTCGTCATATCGTCAAACGCGAGCATCATCTCGTCGGTATATCCGTAGCCGCCGCACATGAAGATTTCAGCCTCGGGAGCCACCCCGGCATAGTCTGCATTCGGGCCTTCTGAGAAGGAACCGGCGGCAGTGCCTATCACATGGGTCGCGTGCGTGTCGTCCGACGAGTCAGTCGTAAACCGGGCAATCGCCGTCGGGGTCTCGTTGCGGCTGACCGTCGGCGCAACACCCTCATAACGCTTCATGTAGGTGTTCATATGCGACACGCGGCTGTTGCCGTCGATACCCTGGAACATGATATGGTTCGGGTCGAAGCCCATGTCGAAAATCCCGACGATTACCCCCTTCCCCTTGTAGGCGCGGTCAAGCCCCTCGCCTGCGTGCACGGCGTCGACGTTCGATGCCGAGCGGGCCTTGTCGTTGAGTTTCCTGACGCGGCGCGAAAGCGACGCGGAACTGATTCCCGGTGTCTGCAAAAGAGACTCTACCCGGTCGGCCGGCATCGATACCAGGGCCGTCGTTTTCTCCGAATGGAGCACCTTGGCCCCTGCCGCCTCGAGCGCCGCCAAAGCGTCGGCCGACGCATAGCGTACCATGACGCTGATTTCCGCCTCCTCTCCCGAGCGCGACGGGGTCTGCGATATCCTGGCGCGGGTCTCGGCGAGGCGCCCGCGGTCAAGTATTCCGAGGGTTGTCTGCGCTCCGGCAAACCCTCCGGCGGCCAAAGCGACTACCGCCGCCAGGCCGAATTTGTGAAATATAGACTGGTTCATCTGATTTATACTATATAATATTATGTCCCAAAGTTAATTGTTTCCGCCAATATTTGCAAAATTTTGGATAAAAAACGCTCGCTGCGCTATCGAACCAACCGCTCCCGCGGGGCGTTTTAGAATCATTAAGAGCCGTATCGGGGGCTTTGGCTCCCCGCTGGCAATCCAAGGGATTAGAACCACGAATAATGATGTTTCAACGATTTGCCCTCCTTACCGTTTCGACTGCGCTGGCCGCCGCGGGCGCGCTGGCAGAATCTCCCGGAGCCGGCGCCCCGGAAATACCCGAACGATGGGCCTGGGAACCGGCCCACATCCAGCAGGCCCCCGAAGTTTCCGACAAGTGGTGGCGGCAGTTCGCCGACCCCGTTCTCGACTCTCTCGTAACCCTCGGAATGGAGCGGAACTACAACCTTGAAATCGCCCATCGCCGCTCCGAAATGGCCCGTGCGGCCATCGGGCAGGCCCGTTCCGGATGGATGCCATCGGTGGGCCTCGACCTGGGCTGGAGCCGTTCGCGCTCAAGCGGCGCCCTGGGCAAAGGTAAATCATACCGCCCCGAACCGGCATCATTCTTCAACGCCGGACTCTCCGCCTCCTGGGAAATCGACATCTTCGGCAAGGTAGCCGCCGGTGTCAGCGAGAAAAAGGCCGAATACCGAGCCTCCCGCGCCGAATATGCCGGGACGATGGTAAGCATCGCCGCCCAGATCGCCTCCACCTACATAACCCTCCGCCAGTACCAGCAGCAATACGCCATCGCGACCGCCCATTCCGAGCGCCAGATGAAGACTGTCAAAATCGCGGAGGCCCGTTTTGAAACCACCCTCGCCTCGAAGCTCGACGTCGCCCAGGCCTGGGGAACTTACTATTCCACCCAGGCCTCCGTCCCGATGCTCCGCAACTCGATCCGACGCACCATCAACGCCCTGGCCATTCTCGTCGGAGAATATCCCCAGGCGGTCGAGGCGTGGCTCTCAGCCCCCGGACCCCTTCCCGAAAGCCGCGAGGAAGTGGCGATGGGGGTCCCTGCCGACCTCCTTCGACGGCGCCCCGACATAGCCAAGGCCGAGGCTGAACTCGCCGCGGCCGCCGCCCAGGCCGGAATCGCGAAAAAGGAATTTCTCCCGACCCTCACCCTCAACGGCTCCATTGGGACCTCCGCCAGGGAGTTCTCAAAGCTGTTTACCTCTGACTCCTTCACCTACGAAATCGCCCCGACCCTCTCCTGGACCCTCTTCGACGGACTGAACCGCAAATATGCCGTGCAGAGCGCGCGGGAGAACCTGGAAGCCTCCGCCGCATCATACCAGCTTACCGTCATGACCGCCGTCCAGGAAGCCGACAACGCCATCTCTACCTACTATTCCTCCCTCGAACAGCAGGGTATAATCCAGAAAGTCATCGAACAGAATAACGAGGCACTGACCCTCGCCCTCGACCGCTACAAGAACTCCCTCTCCCCCATGAGCGACGTCATTACCGCCCAGCTAAACGCCCTATCCTCTGAAAACAACCTGGTAACCGCGAAAGCCACCTCCCTCCAGGCCCTCGTTTCCCTTTACGAGGCTCTCGGCGGAGGTTATAACGAAGAATAATCATATGAAAGCTATCATCCCTCTGACCCTTCTCGGGCTCCTCGGCACTGCCGCAGCCTGCTCGCATAAAAGCTCCACTACCGCCGAAGGCCCGATGGAGGTAACCGTAGCGCGCCCGGTAATCGACTCGGTAGTAATCCACCAGACATACCCCGGCTATCTCAAAAGCTCCCGTTCGGCCGACATTGTGGCCCGCGTCAGCGGAAACATCGTCGCCAAGCACTACAACGACGGCGACTATGTGCGCCAGGGCCAGCCGCTCCTCTCAATCGACCCGACGACTTACAGCAACAAGCTCCAGCAGGCCGAGGCGCAGCTCGCCAGCGCGACCGCCTCCGAAGAGTTCGCCTCCCGCCAGTACGAGGCGATGAAGAAGGCCCTCGAAAGCGACGCTGTCAGCAAAATGGACGTTATCCAGGCCGAAAGCAACTGGCGCGAGGCCCAGGCCCAGATTAAGAGCTGCCGCGCCGCGGTCGCCAACGCCCGCCAGATGCTCGGTTGGTGTACCGTCAGAGCGCCTTTCGCCGGACAGGTCTCCGCGCCGGCATACACCATCGGGGCGTATGTCGGCGGGGAGGGCGCCCCTGTTACCGTCGCTTCCATCGTCAACGACTCTATCGTCAGGGCAAACTTCTCAGTTACCGACAACCGATTTCTCCAGCTTACGGAAACCCCTGAAGGAAAACGCGTCCGCCTCGACAGTGTCCCGGTAACATTCGGAGACTCCATTGCCAAGACCTTCTATGGCAAGTTCAATTATTCCGGCATCGAGGTCGACCAGGCGACCGGCACTATCCGCATGCGCCTCGACATCGACAACCGCTACCGCGAGCTGCGCCAGGGAATGTACTGCTCCGTCCATCTCCCGGTCGCGGTAGACCCTCGCGCGATGATGATTCTCGACGCCGCGATCGGTACTGACCAGCTCGGAAAATACGTCTATCTCGTCAACGATTCCGACAAGATTGTCTACACCCCCCTCGAGGTTGGCGAACTGGTTGCCGACTCACTCCGGATCGTCACAAAGGGAATGACCCCCTCTGACCGATACGTCACCCGCGCCCTCCTCAAAGTGCGCGACGGGATGACCGTCAAGCCTGTCGGCGATGCCGCGAAGCCAACCCCACAACCCAAGTAATCACGCTGCCTTATGTTCTCGAAGTTCTTCATAGACCGCCCGATTTTCGCCACCGTCCTGGCGATTATGATGATTCTCGTCGGGCTGGTGACCGTCAAATCCCTGCCGGTGGCCCAGTACCCCGACATTACGCCCCCTACCGTCAACGTATCGGCCACTTATCCCGGAGCCGACGCCCAGACCGTCGCCGAAACCGTCGGAGTTCCTATCGAGCAGGCCGTCAACGGCGTGGAGGGTATGATGTATATGAGTTCCTCTTCCGGATCCGACGGCTCCTACAGCCTTACAGTGACTTTCGAGAACGGCGTCAACCTCGACGACGCGACCGTCAAGGTCCAGAACCTCGTCGACCGCGCCGAGCCGCAGCTCCCCTCCGCGGTCACCCGCCAGGGAGTCGACGTAAGCTCCCGCTCCTCGAGCATCCTCCTGTTCATCGCCCTCGAAAGCGACGACCCGGGACGCTATGACGCTCTCTATCTCACGAACTACGCCCAGCTCCATATCATCGACCCCCTGTCGCGTGTCGACGGCGTAGGCCAGGCCCAGGCTTTCGGCTCCGGCGAATATAGTATGCGCGTATGGCTCGACCCCGACCGAATGCAGGCCCGCGGGATTACTCCCGCCGACGTGATGGCCGCGATCGAGGCGCAGAACATGGAGGTCAGCGCCGGTTCTGCCGGGGCCGAGCCCTCTAAGACAAACACCCCCTTCCAGTTCACCCTCACATCCCAGGGTCGCCTTACAACCCCCCAGCAGTTCGGCGACATAATTCTACGGACGGGCGAGAACGGCTCCGTGCTACATCTCAGCGATATCTCCAAAATCGAACTGGGGAGCAACAGCTACGGCACCGTCTCCCGGGTGAGCGGCAAGGAGGCGGGACTGATCGGCATCAACCAGCTCCCGGGAGCCAACGCCATTGACGTGGCCAAGGGGGTCGAGGCGGAACTGGAAAACCTCAAGGAGTATTTCCCGCCCGGCGTCAGCTACCGCATCCTGATGGATACCACAAACTTCGTATCCGCGTCGATCGACGAGGTGCTCGTTACCTTCTGCGAGACTACCCTTATCGTGATGATTGTCATTCTCTTCTTCCTCCAGAGCTGGCGCGCCGTGATTATCCCGATGATTACCATCCCGGTATCGCTCATCGCGACTTTCGCAGTCATGAAGCTCCTCGGATTCACGCTAAACACCCTGACACTCTTCGGCCTCGTGCTCGCCATAGCGATAGTGGTCGATGACGCGATAGTGGTCGTCGAGGACTGCGCCCGACTGGTCGACGAAGGAACCCTCTCCCCGCGCCAGGCTGCGGAAAAGGCGATGAAGGAGCTGCAAGGCCCGATTGTCGGCGAGGTGCTCGTCCTCCTCTCGGTATTCATCCCGACCGCCTTCATCTCCGGCATTACCGGCGAGCTGTACAAGCAGTTCGCGCTGACAATCGCCGTCTCGACCGCCTTCTCCGGCTTCAACGCCCTGACCTTCACCCCGGCCATGTGCGCCCTCTTCCTCCGCAAGAGCAAGCCCTCGAAGTTCATCCTCTACCGCTGGTTCAACGCCGGATGGGCAAAGACCCTCGACGCCTATACCAAGATTATCGGCCGCTTCCTCAAGCACCCCGCCATAGCGATCGGCTGCTACCTCTTACTCTGCGGAATTGCCTTCTGGGGCTTCGCCAAATGGCCGTCAAGCTATATCCCGCAGGAAGATATGGGCTACTTCATGGGCTCCGTGCAGCTCCCCGCCGGCGCTTCCCTGGAGCGTACCGACAAGGTTGTAAGCGAGGTTGCCGACAAGCTCCTCGCGATGCCCGAGGTAGAGGACGTGATCGAGATGTCGGGCTTCTCCTTCCTCGCCGGCGGCAACGGGAGCAACCTCGGCTCGATGTTCGTAATGCTCAAACCCTGGAAGGAACGCAAGGGGAAGGACGGCAGCGTTTTCAGCGTAATCGACCGGATTAACGCCGAGTGCGCCTCCATTCAGGAGGGGCTCGTCTTCGCGATCAATCCCCCGGCTGTCCCAGGCCTCGGCATGAGCTCGGGACTGGAGATGCAGCTACTCGACATTGACGCCCGCGGCCCGAAAGAGCTGGCCCAGGCGCTCGCCGACATTGAGAAAGCCGCCGCGGCCGACCCACGCATCAAATCCATCCGCTCCCTCTACGAGGGGGAGGTGCCGCAGTACAAGGTCCAGATTAACCGCGACAAGGTAGAAATGATGGGGCTGACACTCGACCAGGTCTACTCCTCGCTCTCCTCGTTCATGGGGGGCAGCTACGTCAACGACTTCGTCGAGTTCGGAAGCGTCTACGAGGTAAACATCGCCGCCGAGGGAAGCGCCAGGGCTACCGCCAGCGACGTGCTGCGCCTGAGCGTGCGCAACTCCTCCGGCGACATGGTACCATTCGCCTCATTCGCAGAGGTTGTCCCCGTGATGGGTTCCCCGACCGTCAGCCGCTACAACATGTACCAGACCGCCGCCCTTACCGCCACTCCCGCTGACGGTGTCTCCTCCTCCGAGGGCATCAAGGCGATGGAGGAAATCGTCAACCGCGTCGGTGCCGGAAACTACTCCTACGCCTGGACCGGCGAAGCCTACCAAGAGACCCAGGCCGGAACGACAATCTCGATGGTGCTCATATTCGCGATTATCATCACGATTCTCGTCCTGGCCGCGCAGTATGAGAGCTGGACCGACCCCCTGGCCGTCGTCATCTCCATGCCGACAGCGATTCTCGGAACTATTCTCGGCTGCTGGATTATGTCGCAGAGCATCAGCATCTATACCCAGATCGGTATCATCCTTCTGCTCGGACTGTCGGCCAAGAACGCCATCCTGATTGTCGAGTACGCCATCGACTACCGCAAGGCCGGGCTCCCCGTGCGCCAGGCCGCCCTGCGGGGTGGCATCGTCCGCTTCCGCCCGATTATGATGACCGCCCTCGCATTCGTCTTCGGCGTCATGCCGATGCTCTTCGCCTCCGGCGCGGGAGCCGAAAGCCGCGTAAGCCTCGGGACCGCCGTCGTATTCGGCATGGCCGTCAACGCGATTGTCGGAACCCTCTTCGTCCCAAACTTCTGGGAGCTCTTCGAGCACTTCCGCCAGCGCTACCTCTCCGGCCTTTTCGCCTCCAGCGAGACCCCCGCCGCTCCCGCCGCCCTCTCCCCGGCTCCCTCCTCTCCCGAAGCCAGCCCCTCTTCCGAAAACTCCCCGGCGCCTCCGAAGCCTTAATTCCCTCGCTCCCCCAATGCCCTAAGCTCCCGCTCCCCCAATGCCCGCAGGATGTTGGGTGGAGCGAGCCGAAGGCGAGCGGCTTCCCCGCTCCGAAGGCTGTCGGGTGGAGCGAGCTTTAGCGAGCGGCGCGGCCGCCTCCCCCCCCGTAACCAAACTATTTCCTAAACCTTACCCCATAAACCCTAACCCCCAAAGGTTGCATATATGCGGTTTTTTCTTTAATTTTGCGCTTTGAAGAGACTGTATCAAAATTCTGATACACCCTGTTTTGTACCCGGATGGGAGGGTGCTATCAGAATGGTCCAGATGGTAGGAGCTTGGAGGCGAGGCCGATGGGAGCAATCTGAAGATTGTGACCGAGGCCGACCCTTCAAGCGACGACCCAGATGGGCCGTTATGATACACCCTCGCCTGTTAGTAACGAATTTAAGCAAAGCGTGAATATAGCTGCAACTCAGATAAATGCCCCCAAACGGGTGGCTGTGCTCGGCTCTACCGGTTCCATCGGCGTCCAGACCCTGGACGTGATTGCCGAATACCCCGGGCTCTTCAAGGCGGAAGTCCTGATTGCCGGAAGCCGCGTCGAAAAACTGATCGAACAGGCCCGCAGGGTACGCCCCTCATGGGCCGTCATCGTCGACGAATCGAAATACCCCGCCCTCAAAGAAGCCCTCGAACCCCTCGGAATCCGCACGGCCGCAGGGCAGAACGCCGTCAACGACATGATGGAGGCCGACTGCTTCGACACTGTCGTAACTGCGACCGTAGGCTACAGCGGCCTAACCCCCACCCTCCGCGCGATCGCCGCCGGAAAGGAAATCGCCCTCGCCAACAAGGAAACACTCGTTGTCGCCGGCGACCTGGTGACCAGCCGCCTCGCCCTATCCCCCTCGATAATATACCCCGTCGACTCGGAGCACTCCGCGATTTTCCAGTGCCTCCGCAGCGAGGCGCCCGAGAGCGTCCGCCGACTGATTATAACCGCTTCCGGCGGCCCGTTCCGAACCTGGCCAAAAGAGCGCATCGCGACCGCGACCGCGGCCGACGCCCTCCGTCACCCCAACTGGGACATGGGAGCGAAAATCACCATCGACTCCGCGACGATGATGAACAAGGCGTTCGAGATTATCGAGGCCCGCTGGCTCTTCGGCATGAAGCCCGAGCAGATTACCGCGATGGTCCATCCCCAGTCGGTCGTCCACTCGATGGTGGAGTTCGTCGACGGCGCCGTCAAGGCCCAGCTCGGTGTGCCCGACATGCGCATCCCGATTGCCTACGCCCTCGGAGCGGAGCAACGCCTCCCCACCGACCGCCCCGGCCTGACTCTCGCCGAAATGTCGAGCCTCACCTTCGAAGAACCCGACCCCGACAGATTCCCCTGCTTCTCCCTCGGCCACTACGCCCTGCGACAGGGGGGCAACACCGCGTGCGTCATCAACGCCGCCAACGAAATCGCCGTAGCGGCGTTCCTCCGCGGCGAGCTTTCCTTCCCCGGAATCTACCGCGTGATTTCCGAAACCCTCGCCAGGATACCCTATATTCCCCACCCGTCCTACGACGATTATGTGGCCTGCAACGCCGAATCCCGCGCTGTGGCTTCCGAGCTCCTCGGTGCCCCGGTAATGGCTTGAACGGCTAATAATTTCTAAAAACACAGACAATTGGAAAGTTTCCTCATTAAAGCCGCCCAGCTAATACTGGCCCTCTCCCTGTTAGTCATAATCCACGAGTTCGGCCATTTCCTCTGGGCCCGCGTTTTCAAGATACGGGTGGAGAAGTTCTACCTTTTCTTCAATCCCTGGTTCTCCCTCGCCAAATGGAAGCCGAAGGGGAGCGATACGGAATACGGCATCGGATGGCTCCCCCTCGGCGGATATGTCAAAATCGCCGGAATGGTCGACGAGTCGATGGATACCGAGCAGATGGCCCAGCCAGCCAAACCCGACGAGTTCCGGGCCAAACCGGCATGGCAGCGGCTCCTGGTGATGACAGGGGGTGTCCTCAACAACTTCATCCTCGCGCTCCTGATTTACGCCGGCATCGCCTTCTACTGGGGCGACCGCTCAATCCCCTATTCCAGCGCCTACGAAGGCATGGACTTCGCGCCCCAGGCTCAGGAAATGGGCTTCCGTAACGGCGATATAATCCTCGCCGCCGACAGCAAGCCCATCGACCAGACCGACCGCTCCCATCTCTACAAGATGCTGGAATCAAAATCGGTGACAGTCCTGCGCGACCATAAGGACACCGTCGAAATCTCAATCCCGAAAGACGCCGTGACGCGCCTCGACCCCGAACAGGGATTTATGGCCTTCCGAATCCCCGTAGTGGTAAAGAAGGTTATGAACGGCTCGGCGGCCGCCGAAGCCGGAGTGCTCCCCGGCGACCGCATGATTGGGGTAGACTCCTTGGAAACCAGGGCTTTCTCCGAATTTTCCCCCGCGCTTCTCGCCCATGCCGGAAAACCGGTCGACCTGCGCCTCATCCGCGGAAACGACACCATAACCGTCTCAGCGACCCCCTCCGAGACCGGCAAACTCGGATTCGAGCTCACCCCTCCCCTCGAACTCTTTGATTTCCAGACCAAGGAATATGGGTTCTTCGAGTCAATCCCGGTCGGAATCTCCAACGGCACGGGAACTCTCGTAACCTACGTCGGCTCCCTGAAACATCTCTTCTCCAAAGAGGGCGCCGAGAGCCTCGGCGGATTCGGAGCCATCGGCAGCATGTTCCCCGAACGATGGAACTGGCGCACTTTCTGGGAAATGACCGCCTTCCTCTCGATTATCCTGGCGTTCATGAACATTATCCCAATACCGGCTCTCGACGGCGGACACGTCATGTTCCTCCTTTGGGAAGTGGTGACCCGCAAGCCCGTGCCGCAGAAACTCCTCGAAAAGGCGCAGGTTGCCGGAATGATGTTCCTCCTCATTCTCCTGCTATACGCTAACTCAAACGATATCTACCGTTTCCTGATAAAATGACACTGCCCGACCATCATACATCCGACCTCCCCGTGCTGAGACTCCGGCGCGGAAAGGAAGAGAGTGTCGACCGATTCCACCCCTGGATTTTCTCCGGGGCGCTCCAGCTCCCACTCCCCGAATCCCTCGAGGAAGGGATCATTGTCAAAATCGAAACTTTCGACGGCCGGGTAATCGGCGTCGGCCACTACCAGATCGGTTCCATCGCCGTACGCATCCTCGACTTCTCCGACCGCGAAATCAACGACGACTTCTACCGCGAACGTCTCGGCCACGCTCTGAAGCTGCGGCAGGCTCTCGGCCTTGCCCGCCCCGACAACGACGCCTACCGCCTCGTCCACGGCGAGGGGGATTTCCTCTCGGGACTCGTGGTCGACATCTACGGCCCGACAGCCGTCGTCCAGGCCCATTCCCCCGGCATGCACTACGCCCGCGAAATCATCGCCCGGCAGCTCGTGGCTCTCGAAGGGCTCGACGTGCGCAACGTCTACTACAAGAGCGAGACTACCCTCCCCTACAAGGCGCGCCTCGACCCCCAGAACGACTACCTGATCGGGGGCTTTGAAACAGCCGTGGCTACCGAAAACGGCCTGAAATTCAACATCGACTGGCTACGCGGCCAAAAGACCGGCTTCTTCGTCGACCAGCGCGACAACCGCTCCCTGCTCGAGCATTACGCCCGGGGGCGCCGCGTACTCAACATGTTCTGCTATACCGGCGGCTTCTCCGTCTACGCCATGCGGGGAGGCGCTGAGCTGGTACATTCCGTCGATTCCTCTGAAAAGGCGATTACCCTTACCGACGCCAACATACGGCTCAACTTTCCCGAAGACACCCGCCACAAATCCTTCGCGCAGGATGCCTTCAAGTTCCTCGACCAGACCGAGCAGGGCGCCTACGACCTGATCGTGCTCGACCCCCCGGCCTTCGCCAAGCACCGCAGCGCGCTCCGCAATGCCCTCCGCGGCTACCAGCGCCTCAACTTCCGCGCTATGGAGCGAATCGCCCCCGGGGGAATCCTCTTCACCTTCTCCTGTTCCCAGGCCGTCAGCCGCGAGCAGTTCCGCCTCGCCGTATTCTCCGCCGCCGCCCAGAGCGGCCGCAAAATACGCATCCTCCACCAGCTCACCCAGCCCGCCGACCACCCCGTCAACATCTACCACCCCGAAGGCGAATACCTCAAGGGCCTCATCCTCTACGTCGAATAACCCCGCCGCTCCCCGCTTCTTTCCCTCCGAATGGGTTCTGATCCCGGTGTGAGGGGCTGCGGCCCCGAAGCTGCCTCCTGGTGCGCGAGGCGTAAGCCGAGCGAAGAAGAGGCGCCCCGAAGGGCTTTTGTCCCGGTGCGGCCCCCCTGGGGGCCTTCCTCCTTCCCTTTCTCCTCCCTTCCCGAAAGCAAAAAAATTAACTCAGATGAAAGCAATCCTCGCCGCGGCTTCCGCCGCCATCCTGGCCTCAGCATCAGCAATGGCAAACAACCTCGACCCAAACAACCCCTCAGGCAACACCGTTGACCGCTTCGCCGACATCCAGGTACTCCGCTACACGGTCCCCGGATTCAACGAACTCGCCCCGAAGCAGAAACTCCTTATATATTATCTGACCGAAGCCGCCCTCCAGGGCCGCGACATCCTCTGGGACCAAAACGGCCGCTACAACCTGCAGCTCCGCCAGACCCTCGAATCCCTCTACCGCGGCTACAAGGGTGACCGCCGCTCCCCGGAGTTCCTCGCCTTCGAGAAATACCTAAAACAGGTTGAGTTCGGCAACGGCCCCCACCACCACTATTCCGCCGACAAATTCATCCCCGGCTTCACCCGCGAATGGTTTGACAACGCCCTCTCCCAGGCTGGGCTCCCTGCTCCCTCCCCAGAGGTCTCCCGCCTGATTTTCGACCCGTCTTTTATGGCCAAGCGCACCAACCAGGCCGCCGGCCAGGACCTTATCCTGACCTCCGCCAACAACCTCTACGGCCCCGGTGTCAGCCAGCCCGAAGTCGAAGCCTACTACGCCGCCCTGAAGGACACCACCGACCTCACCCCGGTATCCTACGGCCTCAACTCCCGCCTCGAAAAGACCCCCGACGGCAAACTCGTTGAAAACACCTACAAGGTAGGCGGCCTCTACTCCCCTGCCATCGAGCGCATCGTCGAGAACCTCCGAAAGGCAATTCCATACGCAGAAAGCAAGGCACAGGCCGACGTAATCCGCGAACTCATCAAATTCTACGAAACCGGCGACCTCGCGACCTTCGACTCCTATTCCATAATGTGGACCGAGGACACCGCTTCCCAGGTCGACTTCATCAACGGATTCATCGAAAGCTACGGCGACCCCCTCGGAATGACCGGCAACTGGGAGTCGATCGTTAACTTCAAGAACGAAGCCGCCTCCCACCGCACCGAGGTTATCTCGCAGAACGCCCAGTGGTTCGAGGATCATTCCCCCGTCGACTCCCGCTTCCGCAAGCCGCAGGTCAAGGGTGTCTCCGCGAAAGTAATCAACGCCGCAGTACTCGCCGGTGACTCATACCCCGCGACCCCGATCGGCATCAACCTCCCGAACGCCAACTGGATCCGCGCCGCCCACGGCTCCAAGTCCGTCACAATCGAGAATATTACCCAGGCCTACGACGACGCTTCCCACGGCGACGGATTCAACGAGGAATTTGTAATCGACCAGCCAACCCGCGACCTCCTCGACAAATACCTCTTCATAACCGACAACCTCCACACCGACCTTCACGAGTGCCTCGGCCACGGCTCGGGCCGACTCCTCCCCGGCGTTGACCCCGACGCGCTGAAAGCCCACGGCTCGACCCTCGAAGAGACCCGCGCCGACCTATTCGCCCTCTACTATCTCGCCGACCCGAAGCTCCTCGAGCTCGGACTCCTCGACAACCCCGACGCCTACAAGGCCGAATACTACAAATACATGCTCAACGGCCTGATGACACAGCTCATGCGTATCGAGCCTGGCAAGGACATCGAGGAAGCCCACATGCGCAACCGCGCCCTCATCGCCCGCTGGGTTCTGGAGAAAGGCGCTCCCGACAAGGTCGTCGAAATGGTCAAGCGCGACGGCAAGACCTTCATTCAGATTAACGACTACCAGGCCCTCCGCGACCTCTTCGGGCAGCTCCTGGCCGAAATCCAGCGCATCAAGAGCGAAGGCGACTACCCCGCCGGCGAGAAGCTCGTCGAAGAATACGCCGTAAAAGTCGACCCCGCCCTCCACAAAGAGGTGCTCGACCGCTACGCGACTCTCGACATAGCCCCCTACAAAGGCTTCGTAAACCCGGTCTATACCCCCGTGACCGACAAGGACGGAAACATCACCGACATCAAGGTAACTTACGAGGAAGACTACCTCCCCCAGATGTTCCGCTACTCATCCGACTATTCTCCGTTAACCAAATAAGCGAATCAGGCTTCATACACTAACCTAATCATCGCAAGCCATGAAGAAAATTATCGAATGTGTGCCCAATTTCAGCGAAGGGCGCGACAAGGAAACGATTTCCGCCATCACATCGGCGATTACCTCGGCCGCGCCTGTGGCGCTCCTCGACGTTGACCCCGGAGAAGCTACCAACCGCACCGTCGTTACCTTCGTCGGCACTCCCGACGATGTTGTCGAAGCCGCCTTTGCCGGAATCAAACGTGCCGCCGAACTGATTGACATGCGCAAGCATCACGGCGCCCACCCCCGAATGGGAGCGACCGACGTGTGCCCCCTGATTCCCGTAAGCGGCGTGACACTCGAAGAGTGCGCCGAGCTTTCCCGCGTCCTCGCGAAGCGGGTTGCCGACGAACTGGGAATCCCCGTCTACTGCTACGAAGCCGCCGCATTCACTCCCGAGCGCAAGAACCTCGCGGTTTGCCGCGCCGGGGAATACGAGGCGCTCCCGGAGAAAATGAACCACCCCGGCAAGGGCCCCGATTTCGGCGACCGCCCCTTCGACGAGGCCGCCGCCCGCACCGGCGCTACCACCATCGGCGCCCGCGACTTCCTGATTGCCGTCAACTTCAATCTCAACACCACCTCCACCCGCCGCGCCAACGCGATCGCCTTCGACGTCCGCGAAAAGGGGCGTCCTCAGCGCGAGGGTGGCAAAGTCACAGGCAAACCCCTCAAGGACGAGAACGGTAAGCCGCTGATGATTCCCGGCACCCTCAAAGGCACCAAGGCAATCGGCTGGTACATCGACGAATACGGCATCGCGCAGGTGTCGATGAACATAACCGACATCAACACCACCCCCCTCCACGTCGCCTTCGACGAGGTATGCCGCGCCGCCAACGAGCGCGGAATCCGCGTCACCGGCACCGAGATTGTCGGCCTGATTCCCAAACGCGCCCTGGTTGACGCCGGAAAATACTTCCTCCGCAAGCAGCAGCGCTCCCTCGGCATCCCCGAAGCTGACATTATCCGCATAGCCGTCAAATCCATGGGGCTCGACGAGCTGAAACCCTTCAAACCCGAAGAGAAAGTAATCGAATACCTTCTCGAGGCCGGACAGAAGAAGAGCGGCAGAAAGCTCGTCGACATGACCCTCGAAGGGTTCGCCGACGAGACTGCCTCCGAGTCCCCCGCTCCCGGCGGAGGCTCGATCGCCGCGTATATAGGAGCGCTCGGAGCCGCCCTCGGCACGATGGTCGCCAACCTCTCTGCCCACAAGGCCGGATGGGACGAGCGCTGGGAAGAGTTCTCCGACTACGCCGAGCGCGGCCGCGACATCCTGGACCGCCTGATCGGCCTGGTCGACGAGGACACCGCCGCCTTCAACCGCATAATGGGTGTCTTCGCGATGCCCAAGGGCACCGAGGAGGAGAAGGCCGCCCGCGCCAAGGCCCTCCAGGAAGCGACCCTCTACGCAACCGAAGTACCCCTCCGCACAATGAAAACCGCCGCCGAAGCCTTCGACCTCCTCGAAGCAATGGCCCGCGAAGGCAATCCGGCCTCCGTCTCCGACGCCGGTGTGGGAGCCCTCGCCGCCCGTTCCGCCGTCCTCGGCGCGCAGCTCAACGTCCGCATCAACGCCGCCGGCCTCACCGACCGCTCCATGGCCGAGGCCCTCTGCGAGGAAGCCGAGGAAATCGCCTGCCACGCGTCCGCCCGCGAGACCCAGATTCTCGAAATCGTCAACTCCAAAATCGGTTAATCTCTGTTATTCAATTCAAAAATCCAATTACGAAATATATGGAAATGACCCTCCGGCAATTCCAGGACGACATCCGAGCCGGTATTCCCGCCGTACTCCCCGAGCCCCGCGAATACGACCCCTCCGTCAACCACGCGCCACGGCGCAAGGACATCCTCTCTCCCGAAGAGAAGAAACTCGCCCTCCGCAACGCCCTCCGCTACTTCCCCAAAGAGCAGCACGCAGTCCTCGCCCCCGAGTTCGCCAAGGAACTCGCCGACTACGGACGCATATATATGTACCGCCTCCGCCCGCGCTACGACATGTACGCCCGCCCGATCGACCAGTATCCCGCCCGTTCCCGCCAGGCCGCCGCGATAATGCTGATGATTCAGAACAACCTCGACCCCGCCGTCGCCCAGCACCCCCACGAGCTGATTACCTACGGCGGCAACGGCGCCGTCTTCCAGAACTGGGCGCAATACCGCCTCGCGATGAAATACCTCAGCGAGATGACCGACGAACAGACCCTCGTCATGTACTCCGGCCAT